>CAHJWN010000040.1 GCA_903642265.1 Acidobacteriaceae bacterium
TTTACTCGACTTTACTTGATACAACATAAACCTATCCCCCTATTTAGTGAGCGCATCAGGATTAACACCTTGTTCGCGCTTTGCTTTAGTCGATCCGAACCACGATTTTTCCGAAATGCTGGTCGTCCTGGAGCTTGGCGAAAGCATCCTTTGCTTCCTCAAACTTGAATACCTCGGCAATTACAGGCTTGAGCTTCAGTGCAGTAATCGTGTGTGCCATGACGTCCGCCATTTCAATTGATCCGACGCCGGCTCCTTGAAGCCGAATCTTCTTGAAGAGAATCGGCGAGGTATTGATCGGATCGGCGAATCCGGTGAGAAGTCCAATTAAGGTCACGAGTCCACCGGACCGGACGGATTCGAGAGACTTCGGAAGCGTGCCGGTTCCCCCAACTTCGATGACCTGATCTACGCCAAGGCCGTTTGTCAGGCGTAGGACTTCCTCTTGCCAATTTGCGTTCTCTTTGTAGTTGATAACATAGGAAACTCCCATAGACTGCAGGCGCTCTGCCTTACCCTGGCTTGAAGTAGTCGCGATCACTCGGAATCCGCAGGCTAGTGCGAATTGGATCGCGAACAAGGAGACGCTGCCTGTCCCCAGTGTCAGCACGGTTGCCCCTGGGTTCATTCTGGGAACGGACTCCATCACTGCGTTCCAGGCTGTCACAGCAGTAACAGGAAGAGTCGAACCCTCTTCGTAACTGAGGTGATCCGGAATGCGAATAATTCCGGATTGTGGAAGGGTCACGAGTTGAGCCAGCATTCCGTCGAGCGGCCCACCCAAAGCATAAAGCTCTGCATCGGCAGGAAATTGCCCATTATGCCATTGCTGATAGTAGGAACCGAAGACTCGATCACCAACTTTCCAACGCGTTACACCCGGACCTACGGCGATAATTTCACCCGCTCCATCAGAAACCGGGATCGCCTTCTCTTTTGGAGGAATAGGAAAATGTCCACTGACCACCATCAGGTCTCGCGGGTTCAATGAAACGGCTTTGACCCGAATCAACACCTGGCCTGGACCGGGGGTGGGATCAGGAAGCTCAACCTGCCTCCAACTTTCAAGACCTTTACCAATTTCGACAATATTAAACGCCTGCATTCTTTGACTCCTTTATGTGTCGTCTCCGTGGTTGTGGACATTCCATTCAAGTGTCCAGCAGCTCTTTTGCCTAAATTGCGATGGCTAGCCCATCGCCTTGAAACTCCCGAACAACCGCTTCAGGTTCTTTTCTGACGCTTGGGGCCGCAGCGGCACAAATTCGACTTTTGCGTCGCCTGGACCTTTGCCAATCGTAGCGATCTGGTGCTGGTTTTCTTCGGTAACGATGCGGAGGATTTCGTGAGCAATGTCATCCGCGGAGATATATTCCTCAGGCAAAGTCCGCGAGCGTGTTCGCACAAACGAGTCAATCACCAATTCCGTAATCCAGGGGGTTGATGCGGTCGCTTCCGCAATTAGAAATCTGGTCCAGGCCATTTGGGCCGTCGCTGATACACCAAAGGCCGAAACGTTAGGCATTGCCTGCAATGAAAGGAGACCGTTCAATTTTACAAAGTGGGTACCAGGCCCTAATGCCGGGATAAGTGTCTGGGTCAAACCAACGTAGGGAAAAAAGGTCTCATGAAACACTCGCTGCACTTCATCTACCGGCACGTCCAAGGAACTTGGACCCTGCCAGAATGTTCCGACTGAGTTCACGGCTACTCGCAAGACACCTTCTTTCTCTATGGCGGCACTCAGAGTCTTCAGACCTTCAGAGGTGCTAACGTCAGTTTCCAATGGAAGGAGTTCACCGGTGGAGGTGTCCTTGAGAGAAGCGCGCAACGCATTTAACTTCTCTTTGGAACGCGAAGGAACAAGCACTCGTGCGCCCTGCTGCAAGAACACTCGCGTAATCCGTTCTCCGATTTCGCCAGCTCCACCCGCAACTACGACAAGCTGGCTCTTTAAATCTTTTTGCTCTTGTTTCATGACTTCTCCTTATGCAGTTTGTTATCTTTCAACGCAAGACAATTTGCCGCGCAGCCCGTCTTTGCAGACGGCCCAAGACTTTAAAGTTGAGACCAGCCCCCGTCGACCGGGATCTCTGCTCCCGTCGTGAAGGTTGCGTCAATCGCCAGGAATGCCACGGTCTTGGCAACTTCCTCAGGCGTGCCGAGACGCTTCATCGGAACGCTTTCCGCCATCTGAACGTAGACCTGATCTTTTGCCTCCTGCGGCATGCCTACCTTCTGGAGTATGTCCGTCTCTCCGATTGGACCCGGGTTCACCGCATTCACACGGATTCCACGAGGCGACAGCTCACCAGCGAGGCTCCGAGTCATGGACCGAAGCGCTGCTTTAGCGGCGCCGTAAGCGCTCAAGGCTGGCACAGCCTTCATGTTGGCTAACGAAGTGGTGAAGACCACCGAGCTTCCTTCCGGCATGAGCGGGACCATCTTCTGGGCGATGAAAAACGGGCCCTTCGCATTCAGGTTGAGCATCTCGTCGTAAACTTCCTCCGTCACCTGCTCAAATGGGATAAATTGACCATACCCCGCGTTGACGAAGAGCACGTCGAGCTTGCCGAACGTCTCCTTGACCTTCGCCACCAAGGCATCCATATCGTTAAGCGAAGTCGCGTCGCTGCGAACTACGATAGCGTTCTCGCCAAGCTCAGCCTGAGCGGACTTGATGGTTGCAGCGGCCCGCCCAGTTACGATCACGCGGGCGCCTTCGTTGATAAACAATTTGGCGGTCGCCAGGCCGATGCCGGCCGTTCCGCCCGTGATGAGTGCTGTTTTTCCTTCAAAGCGATTCATGTTGCCTCCTTGTTTCCATCCCAAATTAATTACGTACTTGAGAGTACGGTTGAGGGCAAAGAGATGCAAGTTTTTCGTATCTTGGCGGGTAGCTAATTGTTAAAAGCACCGCAAAAGCGCCTTAAGGCGACGCCAGCAGTGCAAGTTTTCCTGCGCACCTGCCCATGCCGTCTCCTAGGCCCATCCGCCCTTGCAGTATTACAGACGCTTCAGTACGATAAGCACAGTTACGATAAGCACAGGGCAGTGCACGGAGATGCGTCACGCTATGGAATCTATTGTCGAGAAGCGCCTGCGGGGGCGTCCAAAAAGCTTTATCCCCAACGAGGCACTTGATCGTGCCGTTGAGATGTTTTGGGAGTACGGGTATGAAGGAGTTGACGTGGACCGGATCGCCCACGCCGTGAACGTCACGAAGCCCGCGCTATACCGCGCTTTCGGCGACAAGTCCACCCTGCTGCTGAAGGCGGTCGAGCGTTATGGATTGACGTATGTAGCCCCAAGAATGGCAGCCTTCGAAGCGGAGCCCGACATCCACAAGGCCGTGATCGCTTTTTGCGAGGCTACCGTCAAGGCCGCTGCGAATGAGGCTCGCGGCGGCTGCATGCTGGCCGCAGCTGCGGTGGGACAGTCTGAGCGAGTGGCGGAGATCCGTTCGTATGTCGCCCAGGGCCTGACCGCAACCGCTGATGTTTTCTCCAAACGTTTCGAAAAGGAGATTCAGGCGGGCCGCCTGACTCGCACACCCACCGCCAAGGTGCGGGGCCGCTTGCTCGTTGACCTGCTGCAGGGTTTGCAGCTTCGCGGCAAGGTCGGCATTGGCCGCCAACAACTGCTGCAGGAAGCCCGAAGCTATGTGCCTCTGATTCTTGGGAGGCAGATGTAACGGCATCTTGTGGCTATGCTGCGGCCGAGCGCAAAATTGCCAGGTCACTCATAGGGATTGGAAAAATCACGAGCAAGTCTTACCAACGTCCAGACAAAGATTGTCTACAAGCAACACTTTCGGGCCGGGGCTTTCGTTGTCGTAGCTGCTATGGTTGCGAAATTGACCTCACGAACGACAAAACGGTACGCGGTGTCATTACTGCCCCACCCTATCGTGTTTGAGCCGGAAAGCGACCGATGCCGAAGCCCATCACCGTTCTCTGTGCAGACGATCATCCACTGATGCGGGAAGCAATCGCCTCCACTATCAGGCAGCAGGCCGACATGATCCTGGTCGCAGCAGCTGGCAATGGCGATGAGGCGATCATCGCCTACCGGCAGCACAAACCTGACGTAACCCTTATGGACCTCCAGATGCCTGTGATGAATGGGATTCTCGCAACAGAGGCGATCATCCGGGAGTTCCCCCTGGCACGCATCGTAATCCTCACCACGTTCTCTGGAGATATTCAGGCCACTCGCGCTTTGCGCGTAGGCGCGATGGGGTACCTTCTGAAAGGCACATTGAGAATGGACTTGATCGCTACGATTCGCCGGGTCCATACCGGGCAACATTACATCCCTCCCCAAATCGCTCAGGAGATTGCGTCGCACGTCGGTGACAATGAGCTCTCTCTACGCGAGCTGGAGGTGCTTCGCAATGCTGCATTGGGAGGCTCCAATAAAGCTGTAGCGGAAGTTCTCGGGCTCTCCGAAGATACGGTGAAGGGACACATGCGCAATGTTCTCGCAAAGCTGGGTGCTACCGATCGGATGGGCGCTGTCATGATTGCGATTAGGCGAGGCTACCTCGAAGGATAACTAGACCTTCGCCGAACGAGTCGGACATTTACCTCAACGGATCATCAAGTTCGGATAGGATACAGACGAATCCCCTGCCCTGTTTCTGCATCTTTAAGAGGCTCCGACACCGACCACTCATGATGAGCGCTACAAAATCGTCTGTACTTGCTCACCTCGCTGGGTGCGTTCGATGCACTCTGCTTGGTCTGTACGTATTGCTGAGTGGCTGCAGCAAGAATGCTGCATCGTTAGATCCCAAGATAACCATCACTAGTATCCCCAAGGTCAAATATGGTGTGGCCGATATCCTAGACACCGTAGCTGGCACGACTATCGGAGCACGCGATGGCCAGCAGATCGTACTGTATGCACGAAGCGAGGGTCGTTGGTGGAGACAGTCACCACCGCTCGCTGATAGAAGCCACGCTGTGAAAGTCTACGAATGGACAAGTCAGATTCACCCTGGTACGGACTATGCCGCTCTGCTGGTCGAAGCTGGATATGCGGCCCCTCTGAGCACAGAGTCCCTGCCGGGGCGTGGAGGGGCGGTCGCGGCAGTTGCAACCGTTGCGGCCGACGGCTCCCCATCCCTACACCCCGCTAAGGTGCTCCGCTTCAGCGGATACGATTGGAATGTGCGGACCGCGCCGAGTCACCGCGGTGGCACGCAGAACCAGTTCGACGCCGCCAACGCATGGGTAGACACTCGTGGTGCCTTGCACCTGAAGATTGCGCGGCAGGGCGACGACTGGACCTGCTCGGAGGTGCAGCTAACGCGCAACCTCGGTTATGGCACATACATCTTCGTCGTGCGCGACGTTAGCAAGATCGATCTTTCTGCCGTGCTGACTTTATTTACCTGGGACGGTGCCGGCCCGGAAGAGAACCGGCATGAGCTCGCATACGAGATTACTCGGTGGGGTAATAAGGACGACGAAACTAACACGGCGTTCGTAGTCCAGCCATACTACGTCCCGACCAACGTTGTTCGCTTTAGAGAACCCGCGGGCGTCATGACTAACTCTTTCCAGTGGAAGCCCTCGCAGGCTACCTTTAGAAGCTATGCAGGGATCCACTCAGCAGCCGGGGGAGGCAATCTGCTGAAAGAACATACTTTCACCTCTGGCATCCCTGCGGCCGGCGGTGACGCTGCGCGAGTCAACTTCTATTACTTCAGGAAAGGACAAGTTCCGCTGCAACACGAGAACGAGGTCGTCATAGAAAGATTCGAATACTATCCTTGAACCCTAAACTCACAAGTCGGATATTGCTCGTTGCCTTAGCATCCACGGCAAACTTCCTCATCCTGTGCCATGCTTTCGCCACCCCTCGCCCACATAAGGATTATGTGCGCAAGCAATGGACCGTCGAGAACGGCTTTGCCGGCGGACCGGTCAGAGCGCTGGCTCAGACACCTGATGGTTACCTCTGGATTGGCTCGGAGAGAGGCCTCATGCGCTTCGATGGCCTTGAGTTCCGCCAGATCCCCTCGCCAGAGGAGTTTCAAAACGTACCAATTACCGGCCTCGTCACTGATCGTGCGGGTAAGCTCTGGGCCTTTTCCTGGGAGGCGGGACTTTGGCAAGCAAACGGCGTAGGAGACGAACTCCGCTCGTCCCACCTCGCGCGAACTGCTGTCCAAGTGACGACAATCGAGAAGAACAAAGATGGCTCAATGCTGCTCGCCGATGGAATCAGCGGCATCTTGCGCGTAAGAGGTGAAAGCATCGAGAGGCTTGAGCCTCCGAATGTTCTACCGGGCTCTGAGAGTGTGGTCGCCATGGCTGAGTCTGGGGACGGAAAGATCTGGCTTGGAACGCCCGCTCAAGGACTCTTTCATTTCGAAAATGGCCAAGCGAAGGCAGTGGATTCCGGATTGCCAACGCGGAAGATCAACTGCCTGCTTCCTGGAGGTGGGAATGAATTGCTGGTCGGTACCGACAGCGGCCTCTTCCGTGGAGACGGTAGTCATTTCACGCAAGTAGCACTTCCAAAGGAGGCAAAAGACGCTCAGGTTCTAACCATGCTGCGTGACAGCCAATCGAATTTATGGGTTGGCACATCAAAAGGGCTTATATACCTCGGCAGCGAGGGCGTTTGGTTCTCTGACGAGAACTCATTTGCCTCCGGAGGAGTGACGGCGCTGCTCGAAGACCGCGAGGGAAACCTCTGGGTAGGAGCCGCTAGCGGACTGGAACGCCTTCGAGAAAAGACATTCATGACTTACGCCACGAGCCAGGGCTTGCCTAGAGACATCGATGGTCCTGTAGCCGTCGATGGCAGCGGCCACACTTGGGTGGCACCCCCCGACGGGGGAGTCGCAGTGATAAGCGATGGCTTCGTTCAGCGCCCCAGCTCTCCATTTCTGGAGCGCAACGTAATCTACTCCATCTCCAGCAAAGATAACGAACTCTGGATGGGAACGCAGCAAGGGGGGTTGGCCCATGTGACGTATAGAAAGGGCGTCGCTGCAACGGCCACATACACCCGCGTCGACGGACTGGCCGAGAACAGCATCTACAGCGTGTACATCAGTCATGATGGTGCGATATGGGCGGGATCCCTGACCTCTGGCGTAAGCAGACTCCAGAACGGCAAGTTCGTTGCGTATACAAATGAAGATGGTCTCGCTTCGAATACTGTTTCCGCCATACTAGAAACCCGTGATCGCAAGATGCTGTTCGCGACCCCAAGAGGTCTAAGTCAGTTCGCCGATGGCAGCTGGAAAACATACACCACACGCGATGGCCTTCCCTCAGACAGCGTAAACTGCCTCTTCGAAGACAACTCTGGCACACTGTGGCTTGGCACAAGTTCAGGTATTGCGCTGTTGGAGCATGGACGGATACTAACTCTTCCTGATCTACCGTCAAGTGTGCTGCGGCAAGTCTTCGGATTTGCAGAAGACCCTCAGGGACGAATCTGGATTGAGACAGCGAGCCAGATACTACGCATTAGATCGGAGAGGTCTTCGAGTGGCGGCGTCAAATCGGTCGATGTTCGGGAATATGGCTTGGCAGACGGCTTGCCTTCAATAGAAGGCGTAAGACGAAGCAGCTCGGTTGCGTCCGGCGTGGGTGGTCAACTGTGGTTCTCTACTCGGAGCGGCTTGATCATGGTCGATTCAACCCATGTTCCTGACGATTCTGCTCCTGCTCTTGCCCATGTAGATTCGATATCTGCTGACAACGTTCCACTTCCTCTGATCGGTTCAATCAACGTTCCGCCTTCCCGCCAACGGATCACCTTCGACTACACAGGCGTCAGTCTTACTGTGCCGGAAAAAGTACGCTTCCGGTATTTTCTGCAAGGATTTGACCGGGGTTGGAGCAAGCCGGTAGAAGCTCGTGAAGCGGTCTACACAAACCTGGGCCCAGGCCGGTACACGTTTCGGCTGGTCGCCAGCAACAGCGATGGCATCTGGAACGGTGCGGAGACGTCCATTAACTTTCGGGTTGAGCCAGCATTCTGGCAGGCGTGGTGGTTTTATACCTTGGTCACGGCAGTTCTTATGCTGGGGCTTCTGTTCTTCTATCGTCTGCACATGTACCAATTGACACAGCAGCTAAATGTGCGATTCCTTGACCGTCTTGCGGAGAGAAATCGCATCGCGCAGGAACTCCACGACACACTGCTCCAGAGCTTCCAGGGGTTAATGCTTCGCTTTCAGGATGTGAGCGACATGTTGCCCGCTCGTCCCGACGAAGCCAGGCAGCTTCTGCAAGGAGCTCTCGACAGAGCAGACCTTGCCTTGGACGAGAGTAGAGATGCGATACGAGGCATCCGCTCAACGAGCTCAGCCGTCTTCAACCTTGCTGAGACGATGCGAGCACTGATAGATCAGACGGCTGAAGGCATGATGCTTGACGACAAAGAAGGCGTACAAAGCATCGTTGCGGTCCAGGGTGTGCCACGCGAGCTACGCATTCAGGTAACGGACGACATATGCCGAATCGCCCAGGAAGCTCTGCGCAATGCAAAACAACATGCAGAGTCACAGCAGGTTAAGGTGGAGATCATCTATAGCAAAGACAGGCTGCTTCTACGCGTCATAGATGACGGCAAAGGTATCGATGCTAATGTGCTCGAACAAGGCGGGCGACCAGGCCACTGGGGTCTGGTCGGTATGCGAGAGCGCGCAAAGCGGATCGGAGCGAAGTTGTCGATCTTCGCGAGACCCAGCGGTGGTACAGAAGTTGAATTGACCCTTCCCGCAAGTCTGGCCTATGAATTTCAACATGCTGGTTACCGCTGGCGTGCACTGCTCGGGCACAAGCCAGGCAATCGTCAACACGACTGATACGCCGAATTACCCGTCTGTAGGTTTATAGCTGGTACCTTCAACCGAGCTTCTTGAGCCGGACACACGCAAGGTAGGCTACAGGTTTGAGTGTGAAGACCTATCAGAAATAGCCGCGCTCGAGCGCGATCATCACGGCATGCGTCCGATCATTTGCGCGCAGCTTGGCAAGAACGTTGCGAACATGGCCCTTCACTGTATCTTCAGAGATCCTGAGGCAATCTGCCACAGCCTTATTCGATTTACCCGTTGACACCGATTGAAGGACTTCCAGTTCTCTCGCAGAGAGCGCGTCATTGCTGATGTGGGCCGCTATCTCGCCGGCGATCTCAGGAGGAATGTGCCGGTAGCCGGCATGGACCCTCCGTATAGTGCTAACGAGTTCAGTTCTCAATGTTCCCTTTAGAAGATAACCGCGCGCTCCGCTCTTGAAAGCCCGCGATGCATTGACGTCCCCTGCATAGGTGGTAAGCATGATAATTTTCGCTTGCGGGAAGTCGTCCAGAATGGCCGCAGTCGCTTCGATCCCGTTCATCTCAGGCATGCGAAGATCCATCAGGGTTACGTCCGGCCGATAATCCCTGAAGGCCTTGATAGCTTCACACCCGTTTGACGCTTCCGCGACGACGATCATGTCTGACTGTCTTTGGACGGCCAGCGCTATGCCGTCCCTCATCAGGGGGTGATCATCGGCGCACAGTACTTTGATTTGACTCGACGCTCCCATTGCGAACCTCGACAACTGCTGGCTGGGCTTGCACTCAGGTACATCTCTTGCTGGAACACACCGTGGATTTGCTATCCACAGTACCAGCAGGGGAGCGCTTCGGCACCACTCTAAAGTGTTGCTCTCTGTTCCGTACATCGTGTGATGTGTTGCAAGTGTGACGTAATCGTCTGGCTGTGACCACTTGCGTCGGCGCCGACTGCTGTGTCGGATCATCGCCGCTACTGCTTTCGAGAACCAATACCAGGTAAATCCGGGAGAGTGGGAGCCGACTTCAACTTACCACTTCTGCGCACCGGCGAAGCCGCAGCTTACGCCACTCGATGCAATACGGGATCGCCTAGCAGAGCTGTCAGGATCAGTTCAGCAAGCTCTTCCTGTATCTGGAAATCGGCGGTACCTAACGTCATGTCTCTTCTGAGAGAAGACAGGAGCGACCCATTCGCGTCACAGATCCGCGCGGTCATTCGTAAAAAGTTACCCGACTCCTGCAGGGTACCATCAAGGATGTAGCCGACCCCGATCCGTGCCAGATCCTGTCCGAACACCATGCGCTCAGGATTCCAGGAAAGACGAGTCCCTGAATACATCAGCCGGAATCTCTGGCTGCTGGAAGCGCGGTGGAGCAGTTCTTCGTTAAGGCCGTTTGCGATGGCTTCGCAGCGTACGTTGCCCGTTACAGAACGGAATGGCAGGGCCGTCAATGTGATCAGTCCATTGTTACGCATCAGATTGAGTTGCTGCGGGAGTGCTTCCGCAGAGCGAACCTCATGCAGTGCGTGACAAATGATTCGCGGAACATAGCTCCCTGGCACATAGGATATCCGGACCCGCTGATCGTTACCTTCCGCACTGTAATACTCGTTCAAACGGCTGCGCAGGCGGCGTGCTTCGGTCCTCACGATCGAATCTTCACTGGGATTGTAAGAGGATGGCCGACCGTAGACTTCGGTGCCGATGGTGTACTCCTTTATAAGATCAGCGGTACCGTTCAGAACACTGCCCACGGTGAAGGAGAGAAAGTTCGACAATCTCCGGGACTGAACAAATTGTGCACTTGCTAGGATTGCACCTTGATGCAAGCGGATCTCCCTCGTCGCTGGTGCATTCTCAAACAGGCCTGTCCCTGCTTGCTCATGTCCACATGCATTCATCATTCGCTTTATCTCCGTGCCTGTAGCATCCCGCCACGCTTAGCCTTGTTGGCCTGCTTATGAAAACTCTCGATGGGTTTAACAAAGTTGATTCATCCCCTGGCCGGAAATAATTCCGTAAGCCAGTGTGTCGTGAAGTCCGTGGGGCTTGCTGCTGATCGATCTAGAGTATGGGCCACTCCCTCGCATATGTCTTGCCTAGATCGGAGTAGACGTTCGCCACTCTAAATGATTAGGCGCCAAGGAGAGGCGATCTGGCCTTGTGTGAGCACACATTGACGGGTAAAGCCATGGTCGAAAGAGATGAAGATTCTTCCAGCCAACTAATTGCAGCCACGAAGTCACTCGTAAGAATGTGAAGAGGGATCTCGCGATCACCCGTTCAACTTCGCAGGGTTGACGACAAAGCGCCTCGACGCAGGATGTCCCTTAGCTCCTTGCGACAGGCTGCGCTGAAGATCCCTAACGGATCGACCTTCGCGGCCAGTGCTGAAGAGCGCATCTGTTCCAGCGTCACATTTGGCTCACCATAATGACGCACGATGATCTTGACGAAGTCTTCGGCTGACTGGATGACATGAGGCGAGGCAAGTAGTCGGATGCGGCTGACCAGGGCGAAAAGAGAGACCAGGTCGTTCAGACCATTCAGATCATGGATGAGAGCGTCGGCATAGAGCCGAGAGGCCTCTTGAATGAAGTCCGAGTAAAGAGTCTCTCTTTGCCCAAGTTGACGATTGAGCAGGTCTCGCTGGGTGATGCTCTTTTGCAGAACGTAATTGCTTATGACAGGAGCCAGGGAGCCGACGGCGGTTCCACTGAGTGCGGCGAGGATGTTGATACTGGCAGAATTTAACACAGCAGGCAAACTCCGTCGTGGTATCCCAATGGGAAAGATTTCCTAATGCTTGATCTGCAACGACAATTCAGCGCGGCATCTGTCCCATAATGCGTTTGAGATCGCCCTGCGCGAGTGAAAGGCTTAAGGTTGCTTCGAGCAGAGACGCCTGAGTTAATGCAAGCTTTGCATGGGCCGCGGCTTGCGTGGAGCCAAGTGCCGCATCCTGCTCGTACTGGCGGTCGGCGAGGCGTGCGCTCTCGGTACGCAGATCAAGTACCTTCTGGATGACCTTCACGAAGCTCTCAGACTCTTCTACCTTGTCATAAGCAGACTCGACTTCGATGTCGACCTCTTCGGTCGCCCTGTCGAGGTTCACCTGTGCTTCGGTCAGTAGTGTCGCGGCATCCTTGATCTCGACGGCTCTGCGGCCTCCGTCGAAGAGGTCATAGGTGAGATTGACCCCGAATGTGCCGAAGTTGTGGACGAGCAGAGGAACTCCGCTCTGATAGCTATATCGCGCCAGTCCGGTGATATCTGGAATGTAGGCGTCCTTCGCCGCGCCAAGTCCAGCTTTGGCCTTCAATACGGATTGTCTGGCAACTCGGATGGCGGGGCTCTGTGCACGGGCGGCGCGCACACATTCTTCGCGGGATGGAATTAGAAGATTGAGTGCCGAAGGCTCCGGATCCAACTGGAGCTTCGAATCCAGCGGCAAGCCAAGGAGATCGCTCAGGGAGATCGTCAAAGTGTGCATGGACAGCGTTCGTGTAAGAACAGCCTGCTGCGCTTCGATTGTGGACGCTTGGCCTTCGAGAATCGCTACATCAAGGGCGCGTCCTTGGGCGACAGCGTCCATATTCTCGCGGTCCTTCAACTGGCTGGCACTTACTTCCTCAGTCGACGCCTGCAGGTTGAGTTGAGCGACGAGCAGGTCGCAGTAAACCTTGCGGACCTTGAGAGCGATCAGGTCTTCGGCTTGCGTGAGCTCAATCTTTGCTGTCTCGATGTCCGCGCGTGCTGCCTTGTTGGACTCGCGAATCTTGAACACTTGCGTGAGAGGTTGCGCCAGTTGCGTCCCGCTCGTGTAGGAAGTCTTGCCACCCTGGCCTATGAAAATCGGCTGATCAGGTATCGCCCCTGTGGCCGCCGGAACGCCAAACGCTCCGGCGGGAATGTCAATGCCTGCAAGCTCAGTGACGTGCAGAATGCTGGACTGGTTTGTGATCTTTGGGAAGTATGCAGAGCGCGCGATTGCCTTCCTGTGCTCGCTATCGATGACGGAAAGCTTGGCGAGCCGAAGGGAGCGGTTTTGCTTCAAGGCTAAATCGATCGCTTCAGATAGGGTCAACGAGACCTGGGGACCGGTCTGCGCCCTCATCGCGGAGGGAAGAAGGAAGGCAGAGCAGGTCACCAGCATCAGGACTGTCTTGCGCGTGGTGGTCTCAAATCTCATCATCAATCCTTCCCGGCTTTGGTGCAGCACTTCGCTAAGCAGCAGCGACGGGCGGCGAAACGATCTGGTGATACTGCACTGGAACCCTGGCCATGCAGGCGATCACGAGGAGACAGCAGATTGCGGCCCAACCAACCAATAGAAAAGCATCGCCAACCGCGAGCGTGAAGGCCTGCTGGCGCACTTGCAGCGCGAGTATCTCTGCAGCCCTGCCAAGTGCGTTCGGTTTGCCGATGGTGCGGCTGGCGACTCCGGCGCTAAGCTCAAGCAAGCGCTGCGAGGTGGAAGACAGACCAGGCTGAACGCTGACTCCCAAAGCATTTGAATGGAACTGCTCACGCATCGGGATGAAGTGCTGCATCAGCGCGGTTCCCGACTCTCCACCAAGCAGGCGAACTGCCTGAAAGAATCCAGCAAAGGTAAGCACGTCGACCGGTCGGCTGAGCGCTCCTGAATTCAGGACCTCCAGCACGATCGAGCCAACCATGGCGTTGAAGGCGAGCGCAATGCCAACTGCAAGGACCAACTGCGAAGACGAGAAGTTTTCCCCTGACCAGGCCGAGGAAACACGGGTGTTCATCATGCAGCCGATGGCCACCAGTGCAAAGCCGATGGAAAGAATAACCCTTGCATCGATGTACTGCAGGAGATAGACAGCAAGAAATCCAAACAGGCACTGCGGTAGCGCAACCCAGAGCAGAACGGAACCAGTCTGTAGCGGGAGATAGCCCTTTACAGCTCCAAGATAATTTGGAATCACAAGCACGGTCGTGAGCATGATAAAGCGGAAGAAGATCAGTATCACCCCAAGAAGCAGGGTGTTGCGGCTCGCCAGGAAAGGGAAGTTGATAAGCGGGTTCGGCATGCGGACACGGCGAATCATGGTCACAATAAGAAGGAAGACTCCCGCGGCAATCAGACCGACGATGGTTCCGGAGTTGAACCAATCCAGCCGCTGTCCCTGATCGAGAGCGATGTAGAGGAGGGAGAAGCCCAGGCTCGCATAAAGGAACCCGCGGAAATTTGGCTTTGGTTGGCCTTCCTTTGGCTGCGGCATTGCCTGCCAGGGAATGCCGAAGTAGATCAGTACCATCATGACCGGCGTGAGCGCGGCACTGTTCCAGAAGATCCAGTTCGAGGATAGATGTCCGACGTACCACGCTTCGAGCGAAGTCGCGAAGTTGGTCGTAAAGACGATGTCCATGGCGTAAGCAGCAATACCAAATAGAAGGTAGCGTGGCGGCAGACTACGCAGCACGAACGACAGCGTGAGCGGGTAGAAGGTGCCTGCCGTGAGGCCGGCGAGGATGATCAGACCAAGCAGCACAGGAAGGCTCCCCGCCAGCGGAAGAACCAGGCTGATCAAGGTGAACATAGCGGCGCAGGCAAGGAGTACGCGCCGCGCCCCCAACAAACCGCCGAGATAGACAGAGAACGGCCCGATGAACATCAGGGATGCATTGAATGCGGTGCCTATCCACGACGCCTCGTCGACACCAAGGTGCAGTGTTCCTCGCAAATCCGTCAGGCCTACGCTGATAAGACGTCCGGTCAGGGTAGCGATCATCGCGCCAAAAAGCACGCCTAACACTCCGAAGGCCGGATGTGTCGAGATACTCGAGCGGCGCTCTGGAGTTATGCTGGCGCTGCCATCAGATGGACTCACGGCCTCTGCTCCTGAGGTTTTGGTCCGGATTCATGCACCGTGACTATGGCGGAGAAACCTGGGCGGAGTCTGCCATCCCACGACGGGTCAGGATCGAGCTTGATCTTTACCGGTATCCGCTGCACGACCTTGGTAAAGTTGCCCGTCGCATTATCTGGCGGAAGAAGGGCAAATTGCGAGCCGCTCGCTGGAGCTATCTCGGCAACCTTGCCGTGAAGAACGACCCCTGGGTAGGTATCCACCTTAATGTCAGCCACGTCGCCCCTTCGCATGCGTGTCAGCTGGGTTTCCTTGAAATTAGCCTGAATCCACCGTTCGCCCTGCACAAGATCGATCATCTGCATTCCGGGAGAGACGAGTTGGCCTGCCTGCACATGCCGTTCCCCAACCGTACCCCCGATTGGGGCCACGATCCTGGTGTAGCCAAGGTTGACCCTGGCCACGATAATGCCTGCCTCCTTGGCCTGGATGTCGGCCTTGTACAAGGCGTCCGCAGTATCGAGCGCTGCACGCTGCTGTCTTTCTGACTGCACAGCTGCGCGGCTGCTCGCAACCGCGGCCTGGGCATGCTGCAAGTCTGCCTCGTGCGCCGATAGCATGCCGTTGAAGCGGGTGGCGTCAGCCTCCGCCGTCTCGTTCTGCTGACGCGTTGCTGCTCTTGCTGTGAACAATGCCTGCTGGCGCTTCAGTTCTAACCCTGTCCGGGTTACATCCGATTGCACGGACCTTATGCCTGCCTGCGCTGCAGCGACCGCTGCCGATGCCTGCTGAATCATGCTCTCTGCGCTTTGGATCTTTGCGTCCTGCACCCGCTTCGTCGCCTGATTGTTGGCCAGCGAAGCCTCTGACGCCGCCAGGGCGGCTTCCGACTGGGCAAGTATGGCCTGAAAGTCTGCATCATCCAGCTCGATAAGCGTCTGGCCGGGCATGACCGCCTGATAATCTTCGACATCCACTTTCTTGACAGTGCCCGAGATCCGCGTGCTCATAGGCGTCATGTCGGCGCGCACGTACGCATCGTCCGTGCGCTGCTCCACGCTGTTGCTTCCCCATGTCGTCCAACAGCCTTGAATCGCGAAGAGCAGACTCGCTGCAACTCCAACGATGACGGCGGGAATAACGGTCGATCGAATAGACATTCATCACCTGTCTTCGGGTTGGCGCTCTAAGCGCATCATCCCGGGATGCTGCCGGATGGGGACTAATGGACTCCAAGAACGCTGCAGGGAGCATGTTGTGCGAGCTCGTAGACAGTGCTCCACAGTCTGGCAATATAAAAGTCGCGCTGGTGGAGGCCAATCACCAGGAGATCGGCCCTGCGCGAGCGAAGCAGCGCCACGATTGATTCGACGGCAGAGCCCTCAACAGTGTGGGCTTGCAGCACAAGGCCATGCGCGCTCGCTGAGGCGCGCGCTCCTTCATGAAGCGTGTCGTAGAACTTCATGCGATCTTTCTCCAGTACCTGAACCAGTGATGGATCGCCTGCGCTGGCAAAAGCGGTGTATGAGGGCAGCTTCGTCATCACTGTGACTGTCTCGAGCTCGGCACCAAGAGTTGCAGCTAAGAGGATGGCAGAGGCAAGCGCCCGTTGAGCCTCCTCAGACTCGTTGTACGCGACGGCGATCTTCTTATACACATCCACCTCCAGAGCCCAACGTCGAGAGCCGGAACCTGTAACAAACTGAAGTTTGACAGGCAGTCGCTAGGATTTCAGCGTAAGGAAGGGTTAGCTCACAGTGAGGAGTGGTCCTAGGGCGCCTAAAGAGCGGAGTAGCCCGCCAACCAGCTGGCAACGTAGAAACACAGCTGGTGATTCCTAGAGTCTGGTTTAACCCTTAGGTGTTCCTGGCCTGGATCAAGAACCCGGCGGGATGAGCCGCAACTCAAGGCGTAACCGCTCACCGTTAGCTGACAGCCGCTCACTTACGTTCTCTCGATTGCCGCCATAGTCTTTGTCTGGTGAAGCCCATCGAATTCATCGGAGAAGTAAGTCAGTTCGCGTTCCGCGTGATCATAGACTTGTTTCGCACGCCGTTCGAAGGCGCTCAGATGTTGCGTCAGATCGCCGAGGCGGGCCTCGGGTCGCTTCCGTTGATCATCGCCTCCGGATTTGCGCTTGGGACCGTGATGACGCTACACACCCGGAGCACGCTCGTCACCTTCGGCGCTGCTTCCATGATTCCGACGGTCCAGGCACTGGCCTTCTTTCTGGAGATTGGCCCGCTGGTCGCAGGATTGCTGCTTGCCGGAAGAGTGGGCTCGGGCATTGGGGCCGTGCTGGCCAACATGAGGGCGACCGAACAGATCGACGGCATCGAATCCCTTTCGATTGACTCGTTTAAATTTCTGGTTGTGCCGCGCGTGGTCGCGTGCGTGATCACCCTGCCTATCCTGACTCTCTTCATGGACTGCTCAGGGCTGCTGGGCGGATTTTGCTCCGAGTTCTTCTCATCAGGAATTTCGTTCAACCTGTACATTACTCGGGCATTCTCGGAACTCGAGTGGTCGAACTTCATTCCTCCGACCCTGAAGACCTCCGTCTTCGGCTTCATTATTGGGGTCATCTCCGCTTACTTCGGGTACACCACGAATGAGGGCGCTCGTGGCGTAGGCAAGGCCGCGACCAACAGCGTCGTCGTGTCGTCCTTGCTGATCATTCTCGCGGATGTCATCCTCATCAAGTTCATCTTCTTTGCGTTCCCGGACAACGCCCTATGACTCCCGTGAGCGGGCCGGCAGTCGTCTTCGAGAACGTCTCGAAGGCCTTCGGGCCGAAGCAGGTATTGCGCAACATATCGTTCGCCATTCCAGCAGGCGAGGCGCTCTGCATTCTTGGCCGAAGCGGTACCGGCAAGAGTGTCACGCTCAAGCTGTTGATGTCCCTCATCAAGCCGGACCAGGGGAAGATCTGGGTCGACCATGACGAAATCACTCATATGGACGAGACGCAAATATCGAAGGTCAGGCGGAAAATGGGCTTTCTCTTCCAGGACGCGGCCCTGTTCGACTCCCTGACTCTTTACGAGAACCTGGCGCTGCCGCTCCATCGACTTACTACCAAGTCGCAGGTAGAGATTGACGGGCTCGTGGAGCGGGTACTGGGCCAGGTCGGTCTCCAGGCAGACAAGCAGAAGATGCCGGCGTCCCTTTCCGGTGGCATGCGTAAGCGGGCTGGACTTGCGCGCGCGCTGGTGCTGGAACCGAAGATCCTGCTCGCCGATGAGCCTAGCAGCGGTCTGGACAGGATCACCGCCGCAGAGATTGACGAGCTTCTCGTGCTGCAAAAAACCGAGTACAAGACCACCGTCATCGTTGTGACCCACGACGTGCACGGAGCGCGACGCGTGGGCGATCGTTTTGCCGTCTTCGACAAGGGAGACTTGATCGCGTTCGGCACCGCAGCCGAAGTGGAACAGAGTGAACATGAGACCGCCCGCAAGCTGATTTCGGAGTACTGACCTATGAAGAACCGCAGTTTCGTCGTTGGAGTCTTCGTCATCGCAGGTCTCTCGCTGTTTACCATCGGACTCTTCCTGATTGGGAACCGGCATGAGGCCTTCGCCAGACATATCGAGTATTACGCGGAGTTCAAGGACCTCTCAGGCCTGACCAACGGGGCCAAGGTGCAGGTCGCCGGAATGGACGCCGGGCAGGTGATCGGAATCGGAGTGCCCGCTTCCCCATTGGCCCGCTTTCGCGTCCATATCCGGATCAACCAGGCGCTTCACGGCCTTGTGCGCACTGACTCCATGGCGACGATCGGTACCGAAGGTGTGGTAGGAGATACGTTCCTGCTGATTCACCCGGGCTCCCCTGGCGCGCCGGCAGCAGATGGCCAGGCGACGCTTTCGAGCAAGGAGCCAATCCAGCTGTCTGACCTGTTAGACCAGGGAAAGCTCGTACTCGCAAACGTCGACACGACCGTGAAGAATGCTAACGGCGTTCTGACCTCGGTTGGTGGAAACCTGAATGCCACCCTCGATGGCGTGAAGACCACTGTGGGCGATGTAGACGATGTTGTGGTGGGCCTTAAACAAGGACGCGGACCTGCCGGTATGCTGTTGCGCGACGAAGCGGTGACGAGTCAGCTTCGACAGACACTAATCAACGCGCAGCATGCTACGGCTGATCTAAGTCACGCGTCGAGCCAGGCGGACACGCTGGTCTCAGACATCCAGTCTCGCCAACTCCCGCAGAAGGTAGATGACGCGCTCGTCAGCATGAAGAGTGCGGCGGCCAATGTAAACGTCACTACTAGCCAGCTTCGGCAAACCGTCTCTGAGGCGACGGCACCGGATGCGCAGGGCACAACGGCGGGCGTCAATCTTCGCGAATCGCTCACTAACGCAAATGCGGCTACAGCCAACATGGCTGACGAAACAGAGGCACTGAAGCATAATTTCTTCTTCCGTAGCTTCTTCCATAACCGTGGCTACTTCAACCTGTCCAATTTACCCGCCGACGAATATCGCCAGGACCGGCTCTTTACGAGTTCGCGAAATTTACGTACTTGGCTAACGGCTGAGCAGGTGTTCGCCAAGGATTCGAGCGGCGTAGAACTACTCACTGCCCAGGGCAAAGCCCTGCTCGATGAGGCGATCGCAAGCCACGGCGACCTGGTTGCGAGCAGGCCCATTGTCGTCGAAGGCTACTCGGATGGGTCGGATGCCGGGGAGCAGCTTACGCAATCGCGCGCACGGGCAATCCTTGTGCGTAATTATGTGCAGAACCACTTTCAGCTCGACGCCTCCCACTTTGGCGTCGTTGCATTGAACCATCTTCCTCCCAGCGGAATCGATCATCCTGCATGGAATGGGGTCTGCATCGTGATCGTTGTACGGCAACCCAAATGAGAGGTCCCTAAGCCACTCGAAAGTGGGTTTCAAAGCATCAGGCGAGATGTTTAGATCAACTCGGGTCCTCGTCCTTCTCGTAGAGCTTATCCCCGGAAAATCCTGTGATGTAAAGGCGCACACCATGTTCGTGATTACTCGGTTGCCTAAGACGATCGTTCCGATCTTCGCTTCGGGTGCCGCCCTGCTCTCGAAGACCGGCGACAGCTTTCACAGCCCCACGAATATATTCGCGCCAGCCGGAACACCTGCCCACTCCATCTTTGGGTTGTCCATGCTCGTGCTGGGTATTACGACAGGCCTTTTCCTAATTGTCGGTGGACTGCTGCTTTACGTTCTACTCCGCTTTCGGTATAGGGCATCTGACTCGCTCTCGCAACAGGAGCCAGCCCAGATCTACGGCAGCAAACAAATTGAGCTGTCGTGGACGGTGATCCCCATCTTGATTGTGGTCCTGCTCTTTCTCGCAACGGCCCGCGTCATCTATTCAACCGAACGTGAACGCAAGCCTGCCTCCGCGCTCGACGTAGTGGTCATCGGGCACCAGTTCTGGTGGGAGTATCGCTACCCCAAACTCGGGATTGTGACCGCCAACGAGATCCATGTTCCAGTGAGTGATCCTGCTCATCCGACACCGACGTATCTCACGATGTCCTCTGCCGACACCGACCACAGCTTCTGGATACCTCGTCTGGCAGGTAAGACAGACCTGATCCCCAACAAAGTGAACACCATGTGGATCGATCCCCCGGAGCCGGGCCTTTATCTCGGCCAGTGTGCCCAATATTGTGGAACGCAGCATGCCAAGATGTTGCTTCGTGTCTATGCGGATACACCCGCTCAGTTTGCCGCCTGGACTGCTCAACAGCAGCGCCCCCCTGCTTCCGATCCGAGCGCCGCTGCCGGACAGGCAGTCTTCCAGAGCAATGCCTGCATCAGTTGCCACACCATCGCTGGGACAGTGGCTACGGGACGATTCGGCCCGGACCTGACGCATATTGCCAGCCGTGACACGATCGCCTCCGGGGCCGTGCCCAATACGCCAGCGAACATCCGCGCTTTCGTCGATAATCCTGCAAACTTCAAGCCGGGCGCGCTGATGCCGCCCATGCACCTCAACCAACAGGACCTCAGCGCAGTCACTGCTTACCTGACATCGCTGAAGTAGAGCTACGAGACAGGAAATCTATGGCAACCCAGACCACGGTAACTGCTGTACTCGATCAGACCCAGGTGCCGACCGATCGTCCGCATCTGCTTGAGACGGTCCACGACTGGCTGAGGACTGTCGACCATAAGAGGATTGGGCTGATGTACATCGCCTATTCGCTGGTGTTTCTGCTTATCGCCGGGTTTGAAGCCGTGCTGATGCGGATTCAACTCGCGATTCCAAACAACCACTTTGTCTCGCCGCAACTCTTCAACCAGCTCTTCACGATGCATGGCACGACGATGGTGTTCTTTGTCGGAATGCCGATCCTCTTCGGCTTCGGGAACTACTTAATCCCTCTGATGATCGGTGCGCGGGACATGGCGTTTCCCAGGCTGAACGCTTTCAGCTTCTGGATATCGGCGTTTGGCGGACTACTGCTTCACTACAGTTTCATCGGTGGCAGCGGCCTATATGGCGCGGGCAGCGCCCCCGATGTTGGCTGGTTTGCTTATGCGCCGTTGACCGCCCGTGTCTTCTCCCCAGGCCATAGCACCGACTACTGGACACTTTCGCTACTGCTTACCGGGATCGGCACCATCGGCACATCGCTGAACATTGTGGCAACCACGATCTGCATGCGCTGCCCCGGTATGCGGCTGAGCAAGATGCCATTGCTGGTGTGGCTATACATGGTCACATCGTTCATGGCGTTCGTCGCCATCGGGCCGCTGACGGCGGCGCAAATCATGTTGACGCTCGACCGTTATGCCGGATCCCACTTCTTCGATACGCAGGCCGGCGGCTCCGCAGTGCTGTGGATGCATTTCTTCTGGATATTCGGGCATCCAGAGGTATACATCCTTGTTCTGCCCGCATTTGCGTTCGCGAACGAGATCATCCCGGTCTTTTCGCGGAAGGCAATCTTCGGTTACGCAGCCATGGTTGCGGCGTCCGTCGGCATTGGCTTCGTCAGTCTCAGCGTGTGGGCCCATCACATGTTCACGGTTGGCATGGGTCCTGGCGCCAACACGTTCTTTACGCTTGCGACCATGGTCATCTCCGTGCCCACCGGCATCAAGCTGTTCAACTGGCTTGCAACGATGTGGGGCGGAAAGATCTTCTTTACGGCTGCGATGATGTTTGCGGTTGGCTTCCTGTTCCAGTTCCTTCTCGCCGGGCTTACGGGCATCATGCTCTCCGCAGCACCGTTCGACTGGCAACTCGGTAACTCCTACTTTGTCGTCGCCCATTTTCATTACGTGCTGGTAGGGGCAATCCTGTTCATGATCTTCTCAGCGTTCTACTACTGGTATCCGAAGATGACCGGCAGGATGCTGAGCGAGAAGCTTGGGACCTGGCACTTCTGGATCTTCCTTATCGGCTTCCATCTCACCTTTGACTTCATGCATGTGCCCGGCATCCTTGGCATGCCACGACGCATTTATACCTACGAGGCCGACCGCGGATGGATGATCTGGAACATGATCGTCTCCTGCGGAACAGTCCTCCAGGCCATAGGTACATTGGTCTTTGTCTATAACCTCGTCTGGTCCTACTTCAAAGGACCCGTCGCCGGAGCGGACCCATGGGATGCTTGGACTCTTGAGTGGTCTACCGCATCACCGCCACCGGCCTATAACTTTGCCGCCATTCCCCAAGTGGAAAGCCGCCGGCCGCTGTGGGACCTCAAGCATCCGGAAGATGCCGACAAACATTACGAGTAGAAGGACGACGAACGGGAGGAGGCCCATGGGTGACGTAGCAGTAATTCCGCACAGTCAAGTCGAAGAATGGAAGCTGCCCTCGCGCGGCATGGTCGGCATGTTTTGCCTCATCCTTGCAGAGGCTGCGATCTTCATTATCTTTGTCGTTGCCTACCTCTACTACCTTGGAAAGAGCCTGTCAGGACCAACGCCGCGCGAGGTGCTCGATCTTCCTTTCTTTACATCCATCTGCCTTCTTTCAAGCAGCTTGACGGTCCACCTTGCGGTCTCTGCATTGAGGAAAGCGGAGTACAGCCTGTGTTCTGTCTGGCTGGCCGCAACGGTCCTGCTTGGCAGCATCTTCCTTACCGGTACCGGCGTGGAATGGCATCGCCTGATCTACCACGATGGACTCACGCTGCGGACCAACCTCTTCGGCACTACCTTCTACTCGCTTGTAGGACTGCATGCAGCGCACGTGATTGCCGGGCTCTTCATGCTCTCACTGGCGCTTATAGCTTCTCTGCGCGGGGCACTTACGAGCAGACATCACGGCAAGCTCGAGGTGCTCTCGCTCTACTGGCATTTTGTCGATGCCGTTTGGGTCATCGTCTTTCTTGTGGTCTACGTCCTTGGCAGATGAATCGATTTTAGAAGGATCAATCATGCATCCCTATCCAGGACAAGCTAACCAGGAGGTCTCTCTCCCGACGCCAACAATATGGCCTTTGGTACTCGCCCTGGGCATTTCCCTGATGGTTGCAGGCCTGGTAACGAACATTGCCATCGGTCTGCTTGGGCTTTTGCTTACAGGCATCAGCAGCATTGGCTGGTTCCGGCAGGTGCTTCCCGTGGAGGCGCACGAAAATGTACCCGTCGACGTGCAGATGGTGCAGATTGTCAGTAGCCGGACGTTGATGGAGCGGTTGCCGACCACTGCGATGCATCGCAAGATTCTCCCCATCGAGACCTTCCAAATCATGACGGGAATCCGGGGCGGCATCGCCGGCGGCATTGCGATGACTGTCCCCGCCGCGTTGTTCAGCCTGCTGCGCTATCACAGTATCTGGTATGCGATGAACCTTCTGGCCGCAGGCGGCTTCGTTAGTTGGGCCGGAGCGAGCAATATTTTCCTGAGCCAGTTCCATCTGTACGGCCTGCTTGCGGCAATCGTAATCCACGGGCTTACGTCGTTGCTCGTCGGGCTGCTCTATGGGGCTCTGTTGCCCATGTTTCCCAGGCACCCGATCGTTACCGCAGGCGTGACAGTCCCGCTGCTGTTTACGGGCATCATCCACTCAGCTCTCGGCATCGTCAGCCCAATCCTGAACGAACGCATCGACTGGTTCTGGTTCGTCCTGTCGCAGGTAGCGTTTGGCCTGGTGTGCGGCTATGTCGTAAATCGGCACACGAAGATCCGTACTCCCCAATTCCGGGCGCTCCCGTTTGCCATACGCGCAGGCATTCAATCAGACCAGGCGGCTTTCCCTTCACAACCGACTGAGCTGGCAGATGAGAAGGACACTTCGCGATGACGCTCCGCTCGATCATCTTGTCATTCACCTGCATCACGCTGGGGCTGGCCATTGCCGGCTGTAGAGATGCCCCCGGGAAGCCCGCGCCGGGGACTGAGATCGGCAGGCCGGAGCAGCTTCTCAGCTTCGCTCCGCTCTACCGGCAGAACTGCTCTGGATGCCATGGCAGTGATGGTAAGGGTGGTGCGGCGATGTCCCTCGCCAACCCCGTCTATCTCGCAACTGCCGGAGTGGCGGACATGGAACGAATCACCAGCGTGGGCGTGGCGGGCACCCTGATGCCTGGCTTCAGCAAGCACGCGGGCGGCATGTTGACTGATCAGCAGGTCCACATCCTCGCACAGGGAATGCTTATCGCCTGGGGTAAGCCCGACGCCTTGGGAGGCTCGGAGACAATCGCGTACGAGAGCAGTTCTCTGGGCGACGCGGCTGAGGGCCACAAGGCCTTTACTGTTTTTTGCGCTCGCTGCCACGGACAGGATGGCGCAGGCTCGACTCTGGACAAAGCAACACGCACGGGCTCGCTGGTCGATCCAGCCTACCTCTCCTTGGTGAGCGATCAGAGTCTTCGCAGCACCATCATTGCTGGCCTGCCGGAACAGGGAATGCCCGACTGGCGTTCTGATTTCTCTGGCCCAGGCGCGATGGCCATGACACAACAGGAGATTACCGACACGGTGGCCTGGCTCGCGAGCCACCGCCTGCCCACGCCGGGCCAGCCATATCTTGCTCGGCACAGCAATCCCGATTAGCAATGCGGAGAAGACTATGAGTGAACTGTTGAAGTACCCCGGAGAGTCCGGGCCATCCGCCCTATCGCCTGCAGAGAAGGCAGCAGCGCATTCGCGCCGCACGTTTCTCTTCAAAATGTCCGTGCTGCTCAATGCGGCAGTGGGGACCGTGCTCGCCGTACCGCTGGTTGGATACCTCATCGGGCCCTCACTCAAGAAGAGCTCAGTCGTGGGCTCCTGGGTCACGCTTGGCCCTGCAAAAGACTTTGCCGTAGGAGAGACGCAGCTTGTTGATTTCGAGAGTCCCGTAAAGAGCCTGGGCGACGGAGAGACTGGAAAAGTCGCGTGCTGGGTCAGGCGCATCTCCGCACAGCAATTCCAGGTGTTTGCCATCAACTGCGCCCATCTTGGCTGCCCGGTACGGTGGTTCGCGCAATCCAGGCTCTTTATGTGCCCATGCCATGGAGGGGCCTATTACGAGGACGGTGGGCGAGCTTCCGGACCCCCCGAACGTGGCTTGTTCGAGTACAGATACAAGCTCGATGGGGACTCGTTGGCAATTCACGCCGGAGACATGCCGACAATGGCAACGCAGGCCTCCTGCAAGGACAGGCCCCTCGTGCAGATTAAACCGGCTACTTCTTCCACGAGGTCAACGCTATGGCAAGCCTGAAGGATCGCGGCATCGCCGTTGGACTCAAAACCTATTCATGGGTTGAGCATCGCCTCGGCCTTATAAAGCCGATGGCCGCGGCCGCGTCCCATCCAACACCCGCAAACAATGCGAGTTGGTGGTATGTCTTCGGCAGTGCCGCTACCGTCCTGCTCATTATGCAGATCATGACCGGCATCCTTCTGGCATTGATCTACAGCCCGTCGGCCGGCGAGGCATGGGCAAGCCTGCAGTTTCTTAACCACAACGTGGCGCTTGGCTGGTATGTACGCGCTTTGCACGGCTGGGGTTCGGACTTCATGATCGCCATCGTGCTGTTGCACATGGCACAGGTATTTCTATTCGGGGCCTACAAGTTCCCGAGAGAGTTGACATGGATCGTTGGCGTCGGCCTTCTGCTGCTCACACTCGGCATGGCCTTCACCGGCCAGGTGATGCGCTTTGACCAGGATGCTTACTGGGGCCTCGGCATCGGCGCATCTATCATGAGCCGTGTGCCCGTGCTGGGTGCGCCGCTGGTCCACCTCATGCTCGGAGGACCGATCACCGGCGCAGCCACACTTTCGCGTTTCTTTACACTCCATGTTTTCGTCATTCCGGGCCTGCTACTTGGAGGTGTCGGCCTACATGTCTGGATGGTCCTCCGCCACGGCGTCAGCGACTGGCCCATGCCAGGGCGCATCGTCCGCAAGTCGACCTACGAACGCGAGTACCACGAGCTGGCCGAGAAGACAGGCATACCCTTTGTCCCGGATGCAGCATGGAAGGACGCTGTCTTTGCCGCCGCGATCATGTTCTCGGTCATGGCGTGCGCCTTCTACTATGGGCCCTTTGGGCCTGGCGGGCCGCCTGATCCGACCATCATTCAAACTGCGCCCAAGCCGGACTTTGCTTTTCTCTGGATTTACGCGGTGCTCGCGTTCCTGCCGCCTTCGATCGAGACGCCCGTCATCCTTGTGGCTCCGGTAATCGGCATCGCGGCCATCTTGCTCCTGCCCCTCTTCGCCGCTGAAGGCGAACGCCACTGGGCACGGCGGCCCGCTGCGGTACTGATGGTGTCAGTACTTGCGGTGTCATTGGGGATCTTCACTCGGCTCGGAACGTACACGCCATGGAGTCCCATCATGGAGGCCTGGACAGCCTATCCCGTGCCGGTAAAGTATCTTCACGGTCGAACCCCCCTTGAGCGTCAGGGATCTCTCGTGCTTCAGAACAAACAGTGCCGAAACTGTCACGCGCTTGACGGTATGGGTGGTCAGCGCGGCCCCGCGCTCGATGACATAGCCACGCGCCTGACCGAAGATCAGATCATCCGCCAGGTCTTGCAGGGCGGCGGCAACATGCCCGCCTATGGCAACGCTCTGAATCCCTCAGAAACCAAGGCGCTCGTGCAGTTCCTCATGACGCTGCGGGGCAACGATCTCGCTCCCGCCGTCGATTCCTCTCGCGACCTGACCCACACCACAGAATTGCATATGCCGAAACCTTTTCATCTCGCGATTAAGGCCCCTTAGCTCATGTCCGACGCGATGCAGGACATCTTTACCGATTGGTCCCTCCCAATTTGGCTGACAGGGTCGATCGTCATGACGGCCCTGATCTATGCAAGGGGCTGGTATGAGATCCGGAAGACTCGCAGCGAACGTTTCGACAGCCTCCGGCTCGCGTCTTTCATGACTGGCCTTATGGTTCTGTGGCTAGCGATAGCTTCGCCGCTCGATGGTCTCGCCGACGCAATGCTGAGTGCCCATATGGTTGAGCATCTGCTTCTGATGTCGGTGGTGCCACCGTTCCTGCTCTTGGGATGGCCGGTCGTCCCGATGCTCCGCGGTGTTCCATCGCCATTGCGTCGGGCCTTCATTAATCCATTCATCCGCTCCCTGTCGCTGCGCCGTCTGGATAAATGGATAACGACTCCGACTGTTGCGTGGTTGGCCATGAACCTCACCTTTCTCGGCTGGCATGTCCCATCAGCCTACGACTTCGCCCTCGAACACGAGAACTGGCATGCGATCGAGCACCTGTGCTTCCTTGGGACTTCTCTCCTGTTCTGGTGGTGCGTCCTCCGACCGTGGCCGGCGGAGCCACATCGCAGGGACTGGGGAATCCTGATCTACTTGATCTCGGCCGATGTGGTGAACACCATATTGTCCGCATTCCTGGCGTTCTGCGGGCGGCCTGTCTATGTGTACTATCTCTCCCACACTCATCCGTTCCAGATCGCTCCCGAAGAAGACCAGGTCCTTGGCGCAGTCATCATGTGGGTTCTGGGATCGCTGGCCTTTCTCGTCCCTGCGGTAATGATCGCGTACGAGTTAATGGAAACAAATCCACATTCGCCGTCACTAAGCGAGCTGGTGCAGCCTGCCGCAGTCGCCGCGCCTAAGTAGTTCTGTGTGCCGGCAGATCATCAAGACAATGAAGGGAGGTATGCTGCGATGGTTCACAGGTATGCGTAAGAGACCCAAAATCTACATGGCAAGCTTGCAGCGATCACGTTCAACCGCGACGAAGGCGGGTTCGCTCGACGGGATTCCCGTCAGCAGCTACCCTGAGTGCATCAGCGCCTGCACCAATCTCTTTACTCATCTAGAGTTAGCGGGCAAGCTGATCCGCAGTAGATGCGCCATCCCGGCATTCTCCGCAGCTACTGTGATTCCCTCCCCTGCCTGCATCCAACGCACCGCCCCAGCGTCCACCATCTCCTTACGCTTCGTCTTATCCGAAGTCATCGTGAACTCCGTGAAGCCGACCACCAGCGAAGGTGCATCCGCGGCCTTCACCACGCACGCTTCCGCTCCAACACAAACGACCCGCTCGATCCGCACTTGGGGATCACTGAACTCAACCACATCCTCACCCACACTCAAGCTTGCAGGAGCCTTCCCCCGAAATGGCTCCTTCATCTTTAGAGATACCTGCTTCAACTCCACACGCAGAAAATCCGAGCTGAGGTCGCTGAGATTCTCGATGCTATGCCGCTCCACGATGCCCGGAGCCACGCGATACGCCCCCTCTACCGTCGGCGGCCGGGTCACAGGAGCCTCCTTCGTGCTGGATGCGTCGCGGGCTTCTTCATGGTTGATCCGAACTGGCCCCGAATCGCTCAGGTACACGAACACCGTCGAGAAACTCGCATGATCGTGCACCGGGATCTTTTCGTGAGGCCCGTAGTGCGCTCGAATCACCGCGACTTCGCTGTTCTCAAACGCAACCACGTAGTTCTTCCCGGGCAACTTCAGCGCATCCTGCGCCTGGCCGAGGGAAGATGCCGCTAACGCAAAGAGCCCGTAGCAAAACCCCTTGCGCCACATCCTATGCATGCCTCGGCTCAAAGCACCGAAAGAAAGTCAGCGCCGCCTCCGCCTTCACGTGCACCTCTGAAGCCACCGCTGGCACCACCACGGCTGTTCCGGAACTCAGCTCAACCGCACCCTCACTCGACAGCACCATCCCCGCACCCTGCAAACAAACCACGCACCCCGACACACCAGCCACATCCGTCAGCGAAACCGCTGTACCCGCCGCAACCTCAAAGCGGTCGACGACAAAATACTTCGTGTCGATTAGCCGCGTAAACCCGTCCATCTTTATCGGATCCACTTTGCCCGCAGCGGTATGCAGCTTCGTAACCGCCAGCCCCTGTTCCAGGTGCAACTCCCTTGGCCTTCCATAATCGAAAAGGCGATACGTCACATCGCAAGTTTGCTGCGTCTCGAGCAGCACCACACCCGGACCGATTGCATGCACCGTCCCTGCATCGACAAACACCATATCGCCCACTGCAACAGGCAGCCAAGACATCAACAACTCCATGCTCCCGTCCTTGACCGCAGCAGCCACTGCTTCTAGAGTCGTACCTTCCTTTAGTCCAAGTGCCACCTTTGCGCCGGCCTCCGCTTCCAGCACATACCAGCATTCCGTCTTGCCGCGGTGAAGCCCGATCGCCTGCGCCTGAGCATCGTCTGGATGCACCTGCACCGACAGCTTCGCCTCCGGAAACAGCATCTTCACCAACAGCGGAAACTCGGCCAGCTCTCCTGGCGCCAGCACCTCCTCTGGAAACTCTTCGGCCACATCACCCAGCCTGCGCCCTGCAAGAGCTCCGGTCTCGACCACACACTGTGGGCCCGTCAACCAGGCCTCTCCTACCAGCTCCGGCGTGCCCGTCTCTTCGTACCACGGCTTGAGATTCGGCTTGCCCCACACTCGTTCGCTGAAGACCGGCTTCAATCGAAACGGCGTTGCTGCTGTCATTACCTCTCCACGATCACTCATGGCAAAAGTTTATCGTGACTGGACCTCTTAGAAGAAGACGCTCAGTCATCGTCATCCTTCTTCGCCTTTTTCCGCTTTTCGAGCAGCATCGGAGGCACGGCCCTTCCCTGCATCGCGTCTTCCCAAAGGACCACGTTCAGCTTCTGCGCATCGGCCCTGTCCGCATGGCGGAAATCCATCCTTGCAGACTCCTTCGCACCCGCTGCCGTAGTAGCATTCGCCGTATAGATCAACCCGTTGTCACGATTACGATAGTCGGCCGTAAACGCCGCCTGATCGCCTGACCCAGTGAACACGGTATTGATCAACGAGCTGAATGCATCGTTGTTATTCATTGGCGGGACTCCGAGCAATGTCTCCATCGTTCGCACCACGCTCACAGTCGAATAGAATCGGCTGTCGACAAACGGCTCCGCACCGCGCGGCGAGTATTTGCTCACCACTAGCGCAATGCTCCGGTGCGCATCCACATGGTCTGCTCCATTCTGCGCGTCATCCTCAAGAATAAAGAACGCCGTATCGTCCCAGAACTTTGTATGCGAAATCATTTCGACCGCACGTCCTACCGCCAGGTCATTATCCGCAACCGAAGACCTCGGCGTAGGCCCTCCCGGAGTTGTTCCGGCAGTATGGTCATTCGCTAGCCGCAGCATCACAAAGTTGGGCATCGTGTCCTTGCCTGCATCGCGGTCCAACACCCATTGCTTCAGATGCTGCTCGAAGATCTGCACGCGCACCTGGTCAGGCACTCGCAGATTGAAGTCCGGCGCCTCCACAGCGAAATGCCCCACCAATTCCGGTTTGGTCGCAATGTTCTTTGCCAGCCGCGGGATCCCCCATGGCCAAAGATTTGTGCCGCCGCCCCAGTTCTCCGGCAATGCCTCACCCGGCTTGATCTCGGGCTTGTCACACGTCTCTCCTGGCAGCATTGGGCCATCCTGTGAGTTCGCACTCTTGCCCTCGCCGCAGAAGGTCGACGAGATGTACTCGCCAAAGTGATACAGCGTCTTGCCATGCTTCGCCAGGTTCGTCCACAGATACCCACTCGCCGGCTCAACCACATCCGGGATCCGCTGCAATATTGGATATCCCTGCGACACTACCCCCTCGAAGTCATATCCGCGCTCACTTCCCCGGTAGTTCTGCTCCCAGGACTTCTCTAAGTAGTCCGTCCCAATTGCCGCATTTGACCAGACATGCCCATCACCTGATACCTCACCCGAATCGAAGAAGTTATCCAGCACCCCAAACTGTAGCGCCAGCTTATGCTGGTTCGGAGTAATCTCCTCGCCATACATCGCTAGGCTCGCGTCGCCATTTCCGACCGGCTTCCCATCCTGCTTCAGGTCACCGAAGAGCTGATCGTACGTTCGGTTCTCCTTAATGATGTAGATCACGTGCTTAATCTTGTTCGCCGAGCCATTCGCGAAGGTCACCTTCTCCTCTGCTGCCTTCATCCGGTTTGAAGTCAGCACCTCTGCTGTGCTCGCCTTCAGGTCGCGTTCGGTCGCTGCCGCGTCGAGCGTCGCCAAGGACCCGTACAGCAGCGTCCCAATGTAGGTCGAAGGTGTCTTCAGCTTTGGGCGCTTGCTCGTGATCTCTGTCTGCCGCTGTGCGAAATTGTTCGGCCCCGTGCCCTTGCCCTTTGCGGTTGCAACATAGATCTTGCCTCCAGCGACCGCCACATCCATCGGCATCCACTCTGTGGGCACAAATCCGATCGGCTCTACAAATCCCCTGGCCGCCGCACCCTTTGTAAGCTTCGCTGTATCGATCACGGCCAGCGCATCCGAACCCATGTTCGCTACATAGACCCGACGCCCGTCTTCCGACACTGTCAGCCCGGCAGGCTCCGCGCCAAAGTAGCTCTGTCCCGGCAGTCGGGTATCGAAGTACCCCTTCACTCGGAAAGCCGCGCCGGTCTTCTCGGATCCGATGGCGATCGCCGCCACTGCATCGCGATTGGCTAGTGCGACGTACATCGTCTTGCCATCCGGCGCAATCGCCAGAGAGCAAGGGTGCGTTCCCGGAGCAATCGGGCTCGCAGGCTTCAGCAGCGCCAGCTTTCGCCCCACCTTCATTGTCTTGAGATCAAGCTCTACAATCTCGGACGAGTTCCACAGCCCCACGTACGCCCGCGACTCATCCTTCGTGACCGCCAGCGCCACTGGATACGTCGACGGCACCGCGTCTGTCTCTGACAGATCGAACCGCTTCAGCACCGCGCCCGTTGCCGCGTCCAGAAGCAACACATCATCGGATAGGTTGTCCGCAACCAGCAGCTTCTCCTCACCCGCTCCGCCCACAATGGCAATCGCCGCCGGAAACGGCACACCCTTGTCGCTGTCTCCTGCCTCTCCCTTGCCTTCTCCAATCTTTGTCGTCCTACCCGGCGCAAGCTGCTGCAGCGGAATCCTGATCATCCGCTCCCGCACTATCCTGCCGGCAGCGAAGCCATACACTGCGACACCGCTTCCCGTGTCTCCCACTCTCTCACCCAAGGGATCGCTCGTCGAAGCCATGCTTGCGTACACATGCTCGCCGTCTTTGCTGAATGCGAGCCCGGAGTACATCGTTTGCTTGGCGTCCCTTGCAAGCGTTCGGTCATCTGGATAATCAGCCACCGTCCCTGTTCGCGTGTCCAGGACAGCCAGCGACTGCATATATCCCGACTCAAACGTTCCATACCCTGCGTTCACCGTCACCACATAACGCGCATCCGGTGAAACCGCAATTGATATCGGCAAGCTGTTCAGTCGCTTCGGATCGCCCGGCACCGGCTCCATCAACTGCTTGCTCGAAGGCAGGTTGACCGAGCCCTTGGTGGCAGAAACGGTCTGGGCAGCTTCCTGGGCCATAACCAGGTTGGTACATCCGCAGAGTAATCCTGCACCCATCCAACCCCCTGAAAGAAGCCGCAAAACAAAGCGCATCGCCATCCCTCAAAGGTATCAATTTATGTCCCAATCCAGCATTACAAAACTCTTACAACCGCGTATTCCTGATCCTGTTAGCGTTGTTGATAGAGCAAGAAGAGGGCCTGAAAAAACATATGCCACCGACCGTAGTCACCCGCGAATCCATCTCCGCCGCAGCCGCCTACAAACCAGCCATCGGCGATTTGTCGATGACCGACCTCCCCGTCGCCGCCAAGGTCGCTCAGAAAGTTATGCAGGACCTTCGCATGGGCCGTGAACACCAGCAGGGACGCATAAATTGGATCACCACCATCGTGATGGGTCTATTTCACGTTGGCGCCATCGCTGCCCTCTTCTTCTTCTCATGGAAGAACTTCGCAGCCTTTGCCATCATGTATTTCTTTGCCATTAATGTCGGTATTGGAGTGGCCTATCATCGCCTGCTCACGCACCGTGGCTTCCGCACCCCCAAGTGGGTCGAGTACTTCGTCACCGCTTGCGGCACCATGGCTCTTGAAGGCGGACCGATCTTCTGGGTCGCCACCCACCGCGTTCACCATCAGAATTCTGACCAGGAAGGCGATCCGCACACGCCTGTTGACGGTACCTTCTGGGCCCATGCCGGCTGGATCCTCTCAGGCCGGGCTATGCACTCCGAAACCGCCCTCCTCGGCCGCTATGCTCCAGACCTTACCCGCGACCCGGTCCACGTCTGGCTCAGCAAGTATCACTGGCTCCCGCTGACTATCACCGGCCTGCTTCAAATTGCCATTGGAACACTGGTGACCGGCCACTTCACCGGCGGCCTTACCATGATGCTTTGGGGTACCTTCCTCCGCGTCACCCTCGGCCTGCATGCCACCTGGCTCGTCAACTCCGCTACCCACCTCTTCGGCAAGCGTCGCTTCGATACTCGCGACGATTCCCGCAACAACTGGTGGGTCGCCCTGCTCACCGGCGGCGAAGGCTGGCACAACAACCATCATGCCCATCCAGTCAGCGCCCGCCATGGCCTTACCTGGTACGAGTTCGACATCAACTACTACTGCATCTGGGCGCTCAGCAAGCTAGGTCTTGCCGAGAAGATACAGGTTGCTAAATTTGATCCGAAGAATCCAAAACCTGCAGGCGTTTAGAAGCATTCAGTTCATCAAGAGGCCATCATTCCCGCAAGAGAATGGTGGCCTTTTCTATCTGCTTCAAATCGTCCTGCTTATCCTCGATGAGACAGGACTGTCCTCGTTATCGAACATGATTCGTCTTCGATCCGACATAATTCCGCATAAGCCAGTAACATGATCTTGCCGTGATCTCGACAGGATCTGTCGCGGGTTATGTGCAGGTATTGCTCTTCTCCTCCCATTGGAGATCACCGGCAAAGCCGGTCCGTGGGATCACGCGTAGCACGCACCAGTGGGGCCTCACCACGCATGTCTGTCCACCTGATCAATCCAAGCGACAACGCTTTTGGCACTGCTGTTATCACTCCCCGCTGGCTCTTCGTCCTCGCGGCCGCCACCCCCCGCTCCTTCGGCGATCCCATTCTCGTCGATGAATCCATCGAACAGCTCGACCCTGAGACCATCCAAGCGGGCGACGTTGTTGGCATTAGCGTCCACACCGGCAATGCCCTTCGTGGCTACCAGGTAGGCAAGCTCGCCAAAGAACGCGGTGCGACCGTCGTCTATGGTGGCATCCACGCCACCCTCTTCCCCGAAGAGCCCTTCGAGCGCGGCTTTGCCGATCACGTCGTCAAAGGAGATGGTGATATCGCCTGGGGCAACGTCCTTCGCGATATCGAGGCCGAATCCACGAAGCTCGTCTACGAGGGCGGCAAAATCGAAGGCGAAGACTTCCTCGCGGCACGTTGGGACCTGATGCAGAAAGACAAGTACATGTGGGCCTCCGTTCAAACCATCCGCGGCTGCCCTAAGCATTGCAGTTTCTGCTCAGTCTGGCGTACCGACGGCCAAAAGCCTCGCCAGCGCTCCTTCGAACGCGTCATTGACGAAATCATCGACCTTCGTCGGCTCGGCTTCCGCTTCATCGCCCTAGCAGATGACAACTTCTACCCCGTCACCCTCACCGACCTCCGCCTTGCCGAACAGCAGGGCGACCAGGCAAAGCTTGATTCCCTCCGCGCCACCCGCGCCGAGCGTTACGCCCTCATGGCCGAGCTCGCCAAGCTTCCCAAGGACATGGTCTTCTTCACCCAGATCACCATGGAATCTGCCGAGGACACCGACTACCTCGACGCCATGCGCAAGGCCAACATCAAGGGCGCTCTTGTCGGCGTCGAAGCCGTCACTCCTGAGGGCCTGAAGGCGGTTTACAAGGACTTCAACTACTCCGGCGACCGCCTCGTTCAGCAGCTTCAGACGTTCCGCAAACACGGCGTTCATGTGCTCGGCTCCTTCATCTTCGGGCTTCCCACCGACAAGGAATCCACCTTCAACGCCACCGTAGAAGTTGCCATGAAGGCCGGCGTGACCTTCGCCCAGTTCGTTATGATGACCCCCTTCCCCGGCACCGTCGATTTTGGCCGCTGGGAGAAAGAGCAGGCCGTCGCCCCTGAGCTCGTTGACGGTACCCCCATCACCCGCTACTGGCTCATTCCTACTGCCACCCGCCCCAAGATGTTCACGCCGCATCCGTCCATGTCGTCTGAAGAGATCAAGGCCCGCACCCAGGGCGTTTGGGACCGCTTTTACGAGTGGGGACCGATCTGGCAGCGCTCTTCATGCATCCCCAACAACATAAAAGGCCGCCTTGCCTTCGTCCTGCTGTCGAAGCTCTACCGCCAGATGTATGCCGGTACCGGCATCTCGACCGACAGCGCACGCCGCAGCAAGGCGAAGTCCATGGCACGTTGGACTGCTGCCAAGACCCGTCTCCTCTTCGTCTCGAAACCCATGCCTGAGCTGCCCTATCCGACCTGGGCTCCACGCGCCCGCACCGCTCCGCGCCTCATCCAGCTCTCCGCCCAACCCTCCGCCGACTAAGTTCGACTGGCAAATCACAGTGCCCATCTTCGCGACAGCACCATCGTCGCTGAGGTGGGCATTTGTGCGCGATCAAAAGCCCATTCTGTTGATCCCTGGACCACCGGTCCGCGACCTTGTCCTCCCAAGTCCCTGCGCCTTTAACCTCGCCGCCCGTTGTACCCTGTCCTTGTAACTTCAACCGCCATGAACATCACCCGACGTCGCGGCACCATCGCCATCTTCATCACCATGGGAGTCCTGCTCGTTGGACTCGCCGTCGCCCTACAGATCGGATGGATCGTCCTTACCGAGAGCACCGTTGTTGTCGTCGTCTTCGGCATCATCTTCTTTTCGCTCCTCATTGCCGGGGTCGTCCTCAACACCATCTTCCTCGTGCGTGAAGTCCGCCGCAACGAACGTCAGGATTCTTTTCTCAACGCCGTCACCCACGAGCTTAAAACGCCGATCGCCAGCATTCGGCTATATCTCGAAACCCTGCAGCGCCGCCCCGTCGACGAAGCCAAGCGCCAGGAATTTTACCGCATCATGCATCAGGATTCCGATCGCCTCCTCGCCACCGTCGAGCAGGTCCTCAAGGCAGGCGAACAAGGCCAGCGCCGCCGCAAAGCAGAGCGCTCAGTCGTCCCGTTCGAAGTTCTGGTCGCCGACTGCATCACCGTCACCCTCCAGCGCCACCATCTCCCCGACACTGCCATCGTGCTCGAGCCCGTCCCCGGCGAGGTCAAGCTGCCCGTCTCCGCCAACCTTGAAGACCTCCGCACCGCCGTCTCAAACCTCCTAGACAATGCCGTCAAGTACTCTCCCGGCAACGTCCGCGTCCGTTGCCGCCTCGCCATCGTCGGTTACACCCAGGTCGCTCTCACCATCGAAGACACCGGCGTCGGCATCCCACCTGCACACCTCAAGCGCGTCTTTCACCGTTTCTATCGCGTTCCTGGCCGCTCCATGGTCACCATCAAGGGGACCGGCCTCGGCCTCTTTATTGTTCGCTCCATAGCCCGCCAGCACGGCGGAGACGCCACAGCCGAAAGCCCTGGCCCCGGCCTTGGCACTACCATCACCCTCCGCCTCCCCCTCGCTCCCGCCACGACCACTGAAGTCGCC
>CAHJWN010000041.1 GCA_903642265.1 Acidobacteriaceae bacterium
CAATCCACCCTCAACGTCACCCCTCCGTAGTTGTCTCATCCCTCATTTGCCTTCTCCCTTTGTCATTCCCAGAGGGATTCTGCGTCATTCGTTGTTCCCTGTCCTCCCACATCCGCAAAGCAATCCAGCGAATTACCTTGACTTCCCCTCCGCCCTGCATGTCCCATGCTGCAATGCACGACAAGCCTCAATCCTTCACCCGGGTCTTAATACCATCACCCCGCCGCTGCCTCTTCGCCGCTCTCTCTACGAGCCTCGCAATCGCGACCACCGGCTGCCTTGGCACGCTCAATAAACACAGTGTCGCCCTTGCCGACGCTACTGCTCCCGTCATCGACGAAGCATCCGCCACCTATCGCAATGTCCAAAGCCTTCACAATCGCAGCGTCGATACCGATGCTGTGACCCAGTTCGATCAGGCTTCCCCCGTCTACAATCCCCGCAGCTTAAAGCCCCTGCTGACGGAAACGGACATCCAGGTCCGCCTCGCCGTGCTGCTTGCCCTGCAGTGCTACGTCAAGACACTCGTCGAAATCACAAGTGGCACCAGCTCACCCGCGCTTGACGCCGCGTCGAAGTCTGTCGCGAACTCACTCGCAAGTCTTGGCAACGACGTAGCTCCCTCCTTCGGCATTCCTCCCGCTACCACGTCGGACACCGTGACCCAGACTGTCGCCACCGCCGGCACGTCTACTACCGCAACAATCACGACCACATCTGCCGCGAAAACCATCAGCCCCGCCGTCCAGGCAGGGCTCGGCACAGCTGTGAATGCCCTCGGCCAGTTTCTTGTCTACCGAACGATCAGGAAAGAACTGCCATCGAAGATTGTTGCCATGGATCCTCACGTCCAGGAACTCTGCAAAGACTTTTTAGTGGATGTCGCCACACTTCAAAGTCAAGAGAAGCTCGACTACGACAACATCATCGATGGCCAGACACTCTTCATTCGCCAGAACGGTGGGAATGCTCATCCCGCTCTCGAACCCGAGCAGCGTCGTCTGCTCATCATGCAGCTTCCCGGCATCGTTCGCCAGCAGCACGATACCGAAGACGGGCTTGCGCAACTCAAAGCGTCCCTGACTAAGCTCGCCTTCGTGCATCACGAACTCGCCGCCGAGGCGCAAGGCAATCATCCAGGCTCTATGACGAACACCATCGCCGATCTCTCAGCCGCCGGAGACAATGTCGGCAGGTTCTACTCCTCAGTCTCGGCAAAATAGCCTTCACTTCACCAGTCAGGAGATGCACCTTGCCCTCTCAACCGACGAGTCCTGAGAACACCCACCCAAGCTTCATCACCACTCCCACAATCCCGCTCACCAGGGAGCTGCGGGACGCCTACCAGGACCTCTATGACACAAACGAAGCTGCCATCCAGGCGTCGAACGATCTCGCCGTTCTCGAGGCTCTTGCGCCTTCGCAGACAAACATTCGCAACGTCCTCACCAAGGACAATATCTATCGGGTAGAGCAAACCACCGCTCTGCTCAAAGCGCTGATCGATCAGATCAACGACACGAACGACGAACTCGCCTCCCTGAAGCTGAAAATTGCCGCCATCGCAACCAGGATCGCCACCGCTGGCACAATCATTACCGCAATCGACAAAGTACTCACGCTAAGCGGAGTTTAGTTCCCCAAAATGGATCCTGAGCGACCAGTGGTTCTTGCCCTAGCAATAGTCCCAACCGCAACCAGGAACCCCATGATCCTCACCCCGCCTGACCAACTCGAAGCACCCCGAACCATCTCAAACCATCGCGGAACATCACGGAACCACCACGGAACCCTTGAACCACTACGGAACACTTGATTCGATACGGAACCCTTGAACCACTACGGAACCCGGGTGCCCCATCTTCGCGACAGCATCACCGTCGCCAAGGTGGGTCTTCGTGCTTCGCACGAACCACTCCCCTCAAACCCGCAACAAACTCCAGCCACAACACTCACACCCAACCAGCCGCATCCGGATCAGGCTCAAGTACCATTACAGAATCCGCACCGCCACAATCGTCATATCGTCATACTGCTTCGCTCCATCCGCAAAGCAATCTACCGCATGACACAGTTCTTCCGTTAACAGATGGAGCCGGTCACCCGTATGCGACATCACCACGCGGTCAACCTCTTCCTCTTCCCAGAAATCCCCCGCCTCATTACAAGCTTCGACCATGCCGTCCGACACGATCACCAGCAGATCGCCCTCGCGCAGCGCAGCCGTACACTGTTCGAAGTTGGCCTCCGGCAACAGCCCCACCGGCAACCCGCTCTCCACAAATCGCTCCAGCTTGCCATCGGAGTGCAGGAGCAGCGGCTGCACCTGTCCCGCATTCACATACGTCAACGTCCGCCGGTCTGGCGAGATCACACCGCAAAACAGCGTCGAGTACCGCTCCGCCGTCGATGTCGAATACAGCGTCTCGTTCAGGTCATGCATCATCTTCGCCATGCCATCCAGATTGCCCGCTCCCCGCTGCAACAGGCTCCGCAGCAGCGTCTGTATGCTCGCCATCATCACCGCTGCCGGAATGCCTTTGCCGGAAACATCGCCCAGCGTCACCGCAAAGCTGCCATCATGCAGCGGCAGCAGATCGTAATAGTCTCCGCCAATCGATCGCGCCGGCCTGCAAAATCCTACGCAATCAAGCCCCGGAACGTCCTTTGGATTCTCGGGCAGCAGCCGCATCTGCACATCGTGCGCCAGCGACAACTCGTGCTTCATCAGCTTCGCGCCGAGCGCTTCACGCCGCAGCCGGTCGCCTTCAATCGCATTCGCCGCAAAGTGGGCCAGCAGCCCCACCAGCCCCGCATCGGCTTCCGTAAACGGCGTCGGCTTGTTCAGCAGCTGCAGCGCCCCGATGACCCGGCCCTCGACCCGCAGTGGCACGCACAGCAGCCGCTTCGTCTGGTAGCCGCTCTTCTGGTCCACCTGCTTGTGCAGTCGCGGATCGTCGTTGATGTCATTGATCACCAGCACCCGGTCGTCATCGACACACGCACCTACAATCCCCTTGCTCATTGGGATCCGGATCTGGTCCATCCCATGCGCCAGCACCGTCCATAGCTCTTCGGTCGCCGCGTCAATCAGCCACAGGCTGCACCGGTCCGCCCCCACCAGGTCACGCGCAAAGTCCGCATTCAGCCGGATGATCTCATCTGGATTCTGCTCGCGGTCAATCCGCGTCGCATGGCTGAAGATCGCGCGCGTTATCTCTTCAGCGCTGGTTTCGTGCATCGCTTCAGCAATCATGCAGGTCCTTCTCCTCATCACTAGGCTTCGCTGGAATGTATACGCAACAGCTTAGTCTTTGGAGGCGCGATCTGCGCACATAAACCCCTCCCTCAAGGCAGAAGCTGCAACGGTCTACCCCATGACTCGCCATAAGAGAGTGCGTCCACTCCCAAAACCGTTGCACACGAAGGTTACCGCAGACCTCATCTCATGCACGTACTTGGAGCGGTCCGGAGCGCGGCAAAGGTCTTGGACTTTGCGTTGGCGTGACCGCGTAACCTGCGCAACCCATCAATCCCGGAAGGCCGAGCGGAGCTCAACCGGACGCGATTCATCCACGGCGATATGGTCGAGATTACATGCCTGGTTTGTGCACTGCGTCACGCCCGCGCGGAGACCCTGCCTGAGCTCGCGTAGGCTGAATCCATGTTTACGTTGCGGGATAGTATTTTGATCAACGCGCCCATCGAGCGCTGCTTTCGCTTGTCCACCAGCATCGAAGTCGTGGCGCTGACCCTTGGCATGCGCCCGGTTGAAGGCAAGCTCAGCGGAATGATCCTGGCAAACGATCAGCTACTTTGGCGCGGTTGGAAGTTCGGTCTGCCGCAGATGCATGAAACCTTGATTACCGGCTTCGAGGACCCGCACTTCTTTCAGGACACCATGGGTCGCGGGCGCTTTGCCACCTTCCAGCACGATCACCACTTCACCGCCATCGCCGGTGCAACACAGCTTCAGGATGAGCTGCGCTTCTCCATGCCGTTCGGATGGCCCGGCAAGTTGGTCGGCCAACTTGTGATGGTCCCGCATATAAAAGGCCTCTTGCAGCGAAGGTTTCGCTTGTTGAAGAGCCTTGCCGAAGGCGAAGGCTGGCAGCAGTACCTGAACGACTAGCCGTGCATCTCACCGGATGAGGTGTTCGGAAATGAAAGCTGTCGTCTTACACGAGTACGGTGGGCCGTCGAAGCTGAAGTATGAGGATTTTGACGATCCAGTCGCCGGCCCTGGCGAGGTGCTGGTGCGCGTGGCCGCGAGCAGCGTAAATCCTGTCGACTGGAAGATGCGCAGCGGTGCAGCAAAGGAGCGTTTCCCGGTCCAGTTCCCCGGCATCCTGGGCCGCGACATCGCCGGTACCGTGCGCGCGCTGGGCGAAAGCGTTGTCCAGTTCCAACTCGGCGACAAGGTCATGGCTCTTGGACATCACGCTTACGCAGAGCTCGCCGTGGTCAAGGCGACTGACCTTTCGCTGGTGCCAGAAGGACTCGACCTCGTCGAAGCTGCGGCCCTCCCGCTTGTCACGCTAACCGGCGAGTACGTCATCTCGCACGGCATCGGCTCAGTTCTTGAAGTCAAACAAGGTGTCACAATCCTCGTCTCAGGTGCCGCGGGCGCAGTCGGGCGTTCCGCAGTCTGGGTTGCAAAGAAGCTTGGTGCCACCGTGATTGCAGGCGTCAGGAAGTCGCAGTTGTCATCTGCGCAAGAACTCGGCGCGGACCAGGTGCTCGCGCTTGACGACAAAGAGGCAATGAGCAAGCTCGGGTTCATCGACGCCGTCGCTGATACGGTAGGCGGCGAGACCGCGGAGATGTTGCTTGGCAAGGTGAAGCAGGGCGGAGTCTTCGCCTCGGTAGTCAGCATCCCGGAGAACGCGGCACTGAACCCGACCATCCAAACAACCCGCGTCATGACCAAACCGAACGCCGCAAAGCTGCGCGAGTTGGCAGAAGACGTGATCGCAGGAAAGCTGAAGATTCCAATCGACCGCATGATCCCCCTCGAGGAAGCCGGCGAGGGCCAGGCGGCAGCGGAAAAGGGCGGCCTTGGCAAGATTCTGCTGCTGGCCTAGGTAGCAGTATCAACGTCACCCCGGCAGTCGCAGGTGGATAAGTTAAGAAAGCGTCTCCCGAGTTCATGCTGCGTTACCCAGCGGGCGGGTTGACGTCGTCCGGGTAAAGCACTACAGACCTGTGGAAATGCTCGCCGCTGCTGGCAGTCTTCAGGCCGGAAGATGCCAGTTCAAGGTGAAGCAGGCGTCGCTCGCGCGACATCATCGGCGGGAAGACGTAGGCGGTCGAAGTGGTGCGCACTTCCAGAACGGCAGACGTCGCAAGCCGCTTCAGTTCAGCGTCGCGCCGGGTTCTGAAGCCGTTTGCGTCGAAGAAGATCCGGTGGTGCTCTTCAGGCTCAAGCCTGAGGATCTTGGCTGCGATGTGCTCGATTGCATGGAGAAGCTCGCCGTCGCGTTCCGTTAGGAGAGGTGCATCTGGGCCGGCGAGTTCCACAACCAGCTCGGGGCGGCATGGATCCTCGCCAGGATTGGCTGTGCGAATTTGAGCGGTGAGGCCGAAATCTGCTCCTACGCGGAGTAGCTCAATATATGCAGCAAGTTGCTTACGTGAATCTGTCAGGTTCGTCATCTGACCGCCTTTAGACGCTTAAAGCTCAAGTGGCCGGGGCTGCGATTTTGAAGCTATGTCCTCAACACAACATAAGATAACTTTGTTGATTAGTCAAAATTTTTATTTACACTATAAAACAAAAGAATGGAGTTGATCCTGGCTCAGAGCGTGCCTATCTCCGTGCCTGGAGTGTGGTGCTGGCATTGCCAGCTTTGCGGCGGGCACGTTTGGCTGCGATCTGGCGCATCTCCCGGCCAAGACTGGTGCGATTCATAACGGCCTGCTGCGCAATCCCGATGAGGTTGCCGACAGACCAGTAAAGCGCCAGACCTGAGGCATAGTTCCACGTCATGTAGCCTGAAAATGCCGGCATCATAAACGCCATCATCTTTTGCTGCTGCGGATCAACGCCGGGCGAAGGCGTGTAGAACTGCACCAGGAACTGGCTTACCACCATGACGATCGGGAGGATGTGGTACGGGTCCGCAGAGGTCAGGTCGGGCAGCCAGAACCAGCTGGCGTGCCTCAGTTCGACTACCTTCGGCAGCATCCCGAAGAAGGCGAACAGCAGCGGCATCTGGATCAGCGTCGGGATGCATCCCCCGAACATATTGACCCCATTGTCCTTCTGCAGCTTCATGATCTCGGCGTTCATGTCGTTGCGCTTTGGGTCGGTGACCTTGAACTTCTTGTAGCGCTCCTTGATGGCGTCCATCTGCGGTTGAATGCGCTGCATCTTCAATCCGCTCTGCATGGTCTTGACGCGCAGCGGAAGAATCAGAAGATTGATGGCGATGGTTAGAAATACGATCGCCCATCCCCATGACCCCGCCCAGCCGAGCGTTACGTGCGAATGGAGGAACTGCAGCGCGAGGAACAGATATTTGCCGATGATTCCGAAGAACCCGAAGTCAAGCAAAGGCTCAAGCGATGCAGTAGTACCCGTAGGATGAATGTTGCGCAGCACGTTGACGGCCTTCGGCCCAACGTAGATCCGGGTGCTGGTATGGCCAGAGGTGTCCCCGAGCGACGCTCCAACAACAGGGACCATAACAGGCTTGCCGTTCGATGATCCAAAGCCGGTGCGCTGTATTGTCTTCTGCACGTCGATCTCATTCGACATGGTCGAGACAGTTGCTGTCGCTGGCGAGTCGGGCAGGAAGATGGTGGCGAAGTACATGTCGCTGACGCCGACCCACTCGAATGGACCGTTCAAGGTGTCGCCGTTCGAAACCTTCTTAGGCGCGATATGGTCTTCCTTGGTGTCGCGCATGGTGTCGAGCTGCGCGCTGCCGTAGGAGATCTGGTTGTTCTGATCGCCGAAGCCGCCAGGCCAGCTGATCAGCGCGCGGATGGGAACGCCGTTGCGCGTGACCAGTACGTCCGCATGGATCACGTAGGTCTCGTCGAAGGAAAATGTCTTGGTGACATCAAGACCGTTGGCTGCGTAGTGGAAGGTCAGCGGAGTGGACGCTGCCAGTGCGCCTGTCGCCGATGGAACGTAGAGGGCCTGGTTAATAGCAGCGGTCGTTGCAGAGTCGTAAGTGTAAAGCGAGAGCGGATAGCCGAAAGCCTCGGCCGCCTGGCGGTGGACCAGGTCGAGTGGCTTACCCTGGTTGTCCTTCTGGCTTTTGAGGATCCAGCTTATTACGTCACCGCCGCGGTTCGAAAAGGTGATGTGGTAAAGCTCGTTCTCGACGACGGTGGTCGACTCGGCGGCCGCCTGGATGGCAGGGGTGGCCGATGCGCCCGTTGCAACGGGAGCGGCGCTGCCGGATGCAGGCTGGCTCATGCTCTGGGAAGTCGACTGCTGCGCTTGCTGGGCCTGGATGCCAGGCTGTGCCGTGGTTTGCGCAGTCTTCGCGGGCTCGACAGGCGGATTGGTCTTCTGCCGGTAATACTGCAGGCCGAAGAAGACGCCCACCATCACGATCATGACAAGGATGAGAGACTTGCTGTCTGTACCGCCGCCCATGCCGCCTGCGCCGCCGGATTGATTCGGGTTTTTGAACTCTGCCACGGGACTTCCTATCTCTGTGCTGTAACTATTTTCCTGGCTGTTCTCTAAACGCCAGGCGTGGGTCTAAACGACCAAGGCATTTCTGACACCACCACCGATGATAAATGGTCGGACCTGCGGGATACCTGCCGAAGGGTGAATTGCGGGCCTCTTCTCCAAGGTCGCGAAGGCAGCCCAGGTGTCCAGGCCGAAGGTCGACAGTACGTGGGGAAGCTTACAAATGCTCGGAAGGCACAGGATCAAGGCCGCCTTTCGCAAAGGGGTGGCAGCGTGCAAGGCGTTTCACTGCAAGCCATGACCCGCGGACAAGACCAAAGCGGTGGAGAGCGACGTACGCGTACTCGGAACAGGTAGGCAAATAGAGGCACTGCGTGGGGCTCACAACGTGTGCGATCGGCGAAAGGATGCGCTTGTAGAAGGCAAACACGAGGCGGAGAGTGACCGGATCGGACTGGTTGGAGGTTGAAGGCATGGGCGAGATGGTCCGTACTGCACGAAAGCCCTCTTAGGCGGGATGATGCTTCGCCGAAGAGGGTGCACCCGAAGCAAATGAGAGCTCGGCGGTTAATGGGGGCGGGGTGCGATTGGCGAGCTTCTGGATCGTGCGAAACACGCTGGCCACCTCACGGTCTAATTGCGCAAACTCTAGATCGATCACGCTGCGCCGCGGGTGAAGGATCACGTCTACCGGCGTCGTGAGCGCGGCCAGGTTACTGCGAACAGCCTCGCGCATACGGCGCTTGATGCGGTTGCGGTCTACAGCTTTCCCCATGACCTTGCCAACGGTCAGACCAATCCGCGGGCCCGTAGCGCCGTCAGGGTCTCTCGCAACTTCGTCGGCAGTGCGGAGAGTAAAGAAGTAGCTCATCTGCTTTCCGAACTGCTTGCGGCTCGCCTTGTAGACGCGCTGGTAGTCGGCATGTTTGCGCAGGCGGAAGATGAGGTGCGGCATGCGTCCAGTTTACTTCCTCGATCGACGCACCTGTGCGTGATCACGTCCCGCCCCATCTGGATCTCCGCCGCGAAAACCATATCGTGTCATTTGCAGATGGCAATGTGGATGCAAGCCGCTGCCGAAACTTTGAGTCCAAAGCCAGCACCTGAACCAGCCAGCCCCGACATCTCCTGCCAATTACACTTGGCGAAGAAAGGCGCTGCTTGATGTCCAAGTTAGAGTTGTTCGGCCTGCTGGTGACCACGGCAGCGTTGTTCGGCTGGGTGAGCCGGCGATGGTTGAAGCTGCCCATCACCATCGGCACCATGCTGCTTACGGTCTTGGGAGCGCTGTCGCTGCTGGGCGTCAGTTCACGGATGCCGGCAGTCCATACATGGGCGATGCAGCTGGTGGGAGCGTTCGATTTCGAGAACCTGGTCCTGCATGGAATGCTTGCGCTGCTCCTGTTCGCGGGATCGTTTCTGCTGGAGTTGGAGGCGCTCGCCAGGGAGAAGCTTGCAGTGACTCTGCTGTCGCTGCCGGGAACGGTGATCTCGACCGCCGCCACCGCAGGACTGATGTGGTGGCTGATGCCGATGATCGGCCTTCAACCATCGTGGATGGCGTGCTTGTTCTTTGGCGCGTTGATCTCGCCGACGGACCCGATTGCGGTGCTGGAGTTGTTGCGGCGGGTGGGTGTCTCAAGCAATGTTCAGGCGCAGTTGGCAGGGGAGTCGCTGTTCAATGATGGCGTAGGAGCGGTGCTCTTTATTGCGCTCCTGGATGCCTCGCGAGGTGCAACGCCGACGGCAGCGGAAGTGCTCGGCGGCCTGGCACTGAAGGCTGGCGGAGGTCTGCTGCTCGGTGTGATGCTGGCGTGGATGACGTCGGCGATGATGCGCCTGGTGGATGCATATCAAATTGAGATCCTGTTTACGATCGCCTTGGCGACGGCAGGATATGCAGTGGCCGAGAGGCTGCATGTGTCAGCACCGCTCGAGGCGGTGGCGGCTGGGATCGCGCTGCGACGCTTCAATCTGAACCATCGGCACGGCGAGATCGCCCATGAGAGTCTTGACCGCTTCTGGGAGGTGATCGACGAGGTGCAGAATGCAGTGCTCTTTGTCCTGCTGGGAGTGATGATCCTGGCGATCCCATTCAGCCGCCACGCGCTCGAGTCGGGAGGCTTGGCGATCATCGCAGTAACCGCAGTGCGGCTGGCAGTGGTTGCAGCAATCATTACGATCATGCGGACGATCCGGCCCGGCTACCTGAGTTCCATCAAGACGCTCAGTTGGGGCGGGCTTCGAGGCGGACTGTCCCTGGCGCTGGCATTGTCGGTGCCAGTCCAGCAAGGAAGATCGTGGATACTGGTGGCGACCTACTCGGTGGTGCTGTTCTCAATCGTGGTGCAGGGCGGGTCTATGGACTTCGTAGTGGGACGCAAGAGGAAGAGACTCGCATGAGTGTGGAGATGCAGGTTGCGTTGCTGCGCGGGATCAACGTCGGCGGCAACAATCTACTTCCAATGAAGGCGCTCGCACAAATGTTTGCAGCGGCTGGATGTACCGACATAAAGACCTTCATTCAGAGTGGGAATGTGGTGTTTCGCCCCGGCCGTAAGAAGGATGTTGCGGCGGCGGTACGAGCAACGATTGCGCAGGAATATGGGCTCAAGGTGCCAGTGATCGTGCGTTCCGCCGCGGAGATGGTCACAGTAGTCGCAGGAAACCCGTTTCTGAATGGCGAGATGGATGACGCCTCCCTGCATGTGATGTTTCTTGAGGATGAGCCCTCGCCTGCGATGATTGCGGGACTTGATACCAGCAGGTCGAATCCAGATGAATTTGCAGTGCGGGGACGCGAGGTGTATCTGCATCTGCCGAATGGAGCGGCAAAGACGAAGCTCACAAATGCGTACTTCGATTCCAGGCTCAAGACAGTTGCAACCCAAAGGAATTGGCGGACGGTGAAGATGTTAATGCAGATGATGGAGGCTGGTTCCGGCTAGCGCAGCGATTTGCGCGAGACTTGAATACATGTAAACCATCAGAAAACGTCAGGCTTGGAAGGAAGTAAACGCAAAAAGGCCACCGCGCTGAAGGAATCGCGGTGGCCGCTTTGCGGATGCTGATGCAGTAGAGCTATGCGCTGCGCCTGCGAACTAGTCGCGGAAGCCGGCTGAGACAGCAATCTTATGACGGCCCTTGGCACGGCGGCGGCTGAGCACGGCGGCGCCGGCTTTGGTCTTCATGCGGGTAAGGAAGCCGTGGGTCTTGGCGCGGTGGCGGCGATTAGGCTGAAAGGTACGCTTTGGCATGGAACTCTCTTTCGTGTGCAGAAGCCTCTCGAATGTTGATGATCACCATGAAGAAGATCGGGAGAAACGAGGGCGTGCCTGCTAGGAACTTTTGGGCATCTCTGACCAATCCAAAGTGTACCTCAGCCAGGTGGATTTTCAAAGCCTCACGTGCGGATCCCCAAAGCTTATGGTCTTGATCGTACGAGCTCAGCCATCAGACGAGTGTTCAGAGGACTGCTGCCAGCGCCCTTAAGAAGATGCTGATGAAAGTCTCCTCGGGAGACACAAATCATCCGCAATGCGGCCATGCCAGGAATGCTCGTTCAGCTGCAATGCGTATCACATAACTGGCTCTTACAAAGTGGCCGAAAGACTGTATTTTTGCAGCAAATATGCCTCTTCGCGCGACGCGAGAGATGGTCTTCACAAGGAATGGTGCAAGAAAAATTTTCTAAGGAATGGGCCATTAACACGCCCTCATCATCGTGCTACTATCAAACCCGCTTCGCATTATGTTTGCACCGCAAATCGATCGCTCAGCACGTTGCAAGTTTGCTCGACATTTCGTTCTTCACACCGCGCGTTGAACCAGCCTGGGTGGAGCTCTTTCTGACAGATACGCTGTCCGCAACTCCTGCTGAAACCTGGCGGGCTGGGACTCTGTTTTTTTTCAGTGCTGTAACTTTGATCTCTGCCGGGCTGCGAAATGCAATGGTGTCTGTTTGAACTACGGGCCTCGGAAAAAGTTAAAAGGAATTCTAAAAATGTCATTTGCTCCTACGGCTACTGCCGTTTTGAACTATTGGGTCCGCATTCTGGCGGCCCTCGAGAAGAAGATCAACCGCCAGTCGTTCGACACCTGGCTGAAACCGACGCGCTTCTCGCACCTGAACGGCAAGACCCTGTTCGTGAAGATTCCCTCCGCCGAGTTCCAGCACATCGGCCACAAGTATGCCGACCTGATCCAGGAAGCGATCGACAATCTGCAGCTTGATATCGACCTGGTTACTTTTCAAACGCCGGCGCAGGACCCGGCCGCGCCCAAGGTGCGTGAGGATGGCGGCTTCGCCCCGCTGCCGACGCACAGCCCGAACGCTCCGGTGACGAATACCACCCCAAGACTGAACCGGGGCAACGCTGCTCCCGCTGTGCCCGCTGTAGAGCAGGCGCGTTTCGATTGGAGCGCAGCTTCACAATTGAACCCGCGCTACGTGTTTGACGCCTTCGTGATTGGAAGCGGAAACCAGTTCGCAATGGCCGCCTCGCAGGCAGTCGCTGAGAGGCCTTCGAAGGCATACAACCCGCTGTTTCTCTATGGCGGGTCAGGGATGGGCAAGACCCACCTCATGCAGGCCATCGGTCATGACGTCAAGCGCCGCCAGCCCCATGCGTCGATCACGTACATCTCTGGTGAGAAGTTCACAAACGAGATGATCAACTCCGTCCGCTACGACAAGATGACGACCTTCCGCGACAAGTACCGGAACACAGACGTCCTTCTGGTCGATGACATCCAGTTCCTCGCAGGCAAGGAGCGTACACAGGAAGAGTTCTTCCACACCTTCAACGCCCTCCACGAGAGCATGAAGCAGATCGTAATTGCATCGGACCGGCCTCCCAAAGAGCTTGCCGACTTCGAAGACCGGCTGCGGTCGCGTTTCGAATGGGGATTGATCGCGGACATCCAACCGCCGGATCTCGAGACCAAGGTCGCCATCCTGCAGAAAAAGGCCGAGAGCGAGCACACCCAGCTGCCAACCGACGTGGCGTTATTCATCGCCTCGAATGTGCGGACCAACGTACGTGAGCTTGAAGGCGCGCTGGTGCGATTGATCGCCTGGTGCTCCATGCATGGCGTAGACATCACGCTCGCCGTCACGCAGCAGTGCCTCAAGCAGTTCATCGATACGCAGGTCCGTAAGATAACGATTGAAGCAATTCAGCGTGCCGTGGCGGAGCAGTTTGGTATGCGCGTCGCCGAGCTTAAGCAGAAGAACAACTCCAGGCAGATTGTCGTTCCGAGACAGATTGCAATGTTCCTCGCGAAGCAGCTCACTGAAGCTTCACTGCCCGAGATCGGAAGACAATTCGGAGGCAAGCATCACACCACCGTCATGCACTCAATCTCAAAGATTGATGAACTGAAGCGCACCGACAAGGACCTCGGCCGCACACTCAGCAAGCTGATGGAGACGTTAGGCTAGTAACCATATTGGACATGAAAGAAAACAACCCCTGACGGCAATGCTGTCGGGGGTTTCTCATGGGGAATCGGGCTGCATTGGATCCCGGCATTCAGCAACGACTCCAGGCACGCATCCTCGCTTGAAGACTCCCGCCATCACGCCTCGGAGTCCCTTAGTTCATCCAGCTTTTATCGTTAGGATTTCGCGTACGCGGGTCATCGAGCTTATCGGGGTCCACGTACCGGCCATCCTTATCGAAGTGGACTTCGCGGTTCTGGCCGCGCATGTATACCTCGAACTTGCGTGCGGCACGGCGGCGCTTGGAGCGGTAGTACTCGTTGCGAAGACTGAAGTACCGCTCGGTCGCGCCAAACGCCAGCCCGCGGGCCGGAGCAAACTGGACATACAAATATCCGCAGAGTGCACCGGACAACTGCAGGAGCGCCGCAAACGCATTACCGCCCTTGAGGAGTACAGCGACAGCGATCAAAATATAAATCGTAACCATGTACTTCGCTTTGAGTCTGATAAGGAAGAAGAGGAGGAACTCCTGGTCTCCAAAGCGCATGCCGATCGCGACCAGCAGTCCAAAGATCCCCGCCCAGGCTCCTGAAGCGAAGGCGTGCGGATCCAGCGCGAAGACATGGGTAAAGCTGATGGCGGAAGCAAGGATTGCGCCGCCGATCGTTGCTGTGAAGAATAGTTCGTAGATCCAGCGCGGGCCATACGCGCCTTCAAGCAAAGAACCACAGAACCACAGCGTCAGCATCCCGAAAAGAACGTCCATGATCCCGTTCTGGATGAACGCATACGTGAAGGGCTGCCACAGCATCCCGGTAGCAAACCGGACTGGTTCGAGCACAAGTCGCTCCAGCAGGAGCTCAATCGCGCCAGGTGCGATCCAGTGCATCACCAGGATCGTAAAGAACACAGCTACATTCGCCAGGACCAGCTTTCGGGTCGCTCCAGCGAATGGAGGAAAGGTCATCGTGATGGGGCCGGAGCGAGGCATCGGATGTTCTGATTCCATCATAGGCGTTTGCGTCGCAAGGGAATTGAGGATTTGAGATGGAGATGAAACCAAAGAACCAATTAGAGACCTCCACGTTGGGTCGGCGCGGGTTTGTCCTTTCTGCCGCAGGCGCTGCAGTTGCCGGAGTCGCATGGTGGATGCGTCGGTCCACGATGAACACGGTCGAGGCCAGCGGCGCCCAGGACCTCTCCGGGCCAGTCTCGATTGTGCAGTTTGCGCCTGACGGCAAACGCATCGGCAAAGTTACCGTAGCCCGCACCATCAAGACCGAAGCGGAGTGGAAAGCACAGCTTTCACCCATCCAGTACGAGGTCAGCCGCCTCGAAGGCACGGAGCGCGCCTACACCGGCGATAGATGGGATGAACACGGTAAAGGCATCTTCCGCTGCATCTGCTGCGACACGGCACTCTTCAGTTCTGAAACGAAATTTGACTCCGGTACCGGATGGCCAAGTTTCTGGCAGCCAATCGCGGCAGAGAACGTCCGTGAGATCAAGGACCGCAGCTTCGGTATGGCGCGGACCGCGATTGCCTGTGCTGACTGCGACGCCCACCTTGGTCACGTCTTCGATGATGGGCCGCAGCCGACCGGATTGCGCTACTGTATGAACTCCGCCGCCATGAAGTTTGTGAAGCTGGGATAGCCTTGATTCGCCAGTCTCCCCCTTTTACGCGACGGGACAGTTCCACGCGCGTCAAAGCAGTTCCATGCGTCAGAGCAGTTCCATACGTCAAAGCAGTTCCATACGTCAAAGCAGTTCCATGCGTCAAAGCAGTTCCATGCGTCAGAGCAGTTCCATACGTCAAAGCAGTTCCATGCGTCAGAGCAGACGATCCGCACAGATCGATTGATTCAACTGAGCAACTAGCCTCATAATCGGGCATGGCGACCCAGACATCCTTTGTCCCAAGCTCGACGCTTACTGCGCCTCAAGCGGCCGGCCTGCCGCGTGACCTCACATTTGCCGAGTCCGACTGGCGCGCCCTGGCCGTCTTCTGGTACCCCGTCGCCTTCTCGCGCGAGGTCACAAACGCGCCTTACGCCGCCCGGCTGCTCGACGAACGCGTCGTAGTCTATCGCCTCTCCGACGGGACTATCACCGCAGCGCGCGATATCTGTTTCCATCGCGGCGTTCCACTCAGCCTCGGCCACGTCGAAGGCGACGAAATCGTCTGCCGCTACCACGGTTTGCGCTACGCACCCGACGGTCGATGCGTCTGCATCCCGGCCCATCCAAACGGGGCCATCTCACCGCGGCTGCATCTGCAGATGTTTCAGGCACAGGAGCGCTATGGACTGGTGTGGGTCCGCATGGTCGATGACGGCCCGCGGCCCTTGCCGGAGATGACCGAGTGGGAGGATCCCGACTACATCCAGGTCCTGCCTGACGCTACCGATATCAACGCTGCCGCCGGTCGCCAGGTCGAGGGCTTCCTTGACGTCAGCCACTTCGCCTTCGTCCACAAGGAAAGCTTTGGCGAGCCCGACAATCCCGTAGTGCCCGACTACCCGGTCACCAGAACGCCGCACGGTTTTGTCGCCGACTACATCAGCTCCGTCAGCAACTATGCCCACGGCTTCAAACACCTCGCTCCGCCAGACTTCATGTGGCATCGCCGCTTCGAAGTCTTTCTACCCTTCACAGCCAAGCTCACCGTGACCTTTCCCGGCGGCGGCAAGCTGCAGATCCTCAATATCGCGTCCCCAATCGCCGCAAGGAAAACACGGCTGTTCGTGCCAATCTGCCGAAACTTCGACAAGGATGCGGCCCTGCAGGCGACGCTCGACTTCAACTACCAGGTCTTCGCCGAAGACATCGCCATCGTTGAAAAACAATTCCCCGAGGACCTTCCACTGGACCTGCACGCGGAGGCGCACTTCCCCGCAGACCGAAGCTCAATCACCTACCGCAAGGGCCTCATGGCCCTGGGCCTGGGCAGGAGCTACACCGCATAATTCTGGCAACGCCGCACCTGCTTTAGCTGCGGTCTTCACTCCAGGGTGCTGCTTCACCCATTGTCCTTGTCAAGAAAAACGCTTGTCATTCCCCACGTTTGTCATTCCCGAAGGGAATCTGCGTTTACGACCTCTGCGCCACCAGGCAAGCCACCATCACTTCCGCGCCGGCAGCGGCAGCACCGCAATACTCCGGTGCCCTGCCGCATCCACTGACCGCACCCCAAACACAACGTTGTCCTTGGACACAGGCAGCTTCATCGTGTGCTCGCTTCCTGCAGACACAAAGGTCGTCCAGTTCGGCAGCTCGGTGGCCCGCCACACCACCTCATAGGCAGTCCCGCTCGGCGCACCGACGGGTGCATCCCACGCCAGTTCCGTATTGTTGTCGAGCGCTGCAGTAAGAATATGTACGTTCTGCGGGACCCCGGGTGCCGCAGCCAGCGTTGCCAGGGTCGCCGCGTTCAGACGGGCAACATTGGCAATGTAGCCGAAGTCGTCGTACTGGATCAGGTCGCCATACTGAACGCCGTTCTCTACTCGAACATTCTGGTGCTGATGATCGAAGTTCTCGCGCCACTCCGTAAGCCGAACGGCGGCAAACCCTTCCAGGTTGAAGCTCGTGTGGTCGCCACCGCGCAGATAGCGGTCGGCCCGGAAGATCATCACCGGGCGGAGATGGTGCACGCTCAACGGTCCACGGATCTCTGAGTTCTCTGAGTAGGTGCGGGAGACGTCGATGAGGGCGCGCGCTAGCTCTCGCGAGGGCGAGTCGGAATCGGAGCCGAGGTTGTGGATGCGCGCCACCGCCTCAGCCGACCCCTCCGGCGTAGCCGGGCTGGGCACACCTTCAGAGAACACCCGCACCGCTGACTTGTCCTCATCACCCTCCTGCCCGGGAGTCGTGTCCCCCCCGACAATATCGTTGTTCAGCACTGCCTCAAGCCCCCAGCCCTCGGCCTTCGCCAGCTTGGCGAGATGCAGGCTGCCATTCAGCCCCTGTTCCTCACCAGCCACCGCCACAAAGACGATCGTGGAAGGAAACTTCAGCTTCGAAAGCACCCTGGCGCACTCAATCGACACCGCCACTCCACTTGCATCATCGTTGGCTCCAGGAGCAGCATCATGCGTGTTGAAGTTGTCAGAGTTCCTCGAGTCGTAATGGCCCGTCACCAGCACCCTGCGGTTGGCCTGCGCAGGATCAGTTCCCTTCAAAATTGCATACACATTTACCAGCTTCGTCGGTCGTCGAATGCGCGAGTTTGCGGCGTCACTGCCAGGCTCCGTAAACTCGTCTCGCTTCACCTCCAGGCAGTGATTGCACGCCGCAGAGATGCGTTCAAACTCAGCCGCAATCCAGGCCGCCGCCGCACCGATGCCGGTGTTCGGTGCTAGATCGGTGTCCATGCTCGAAAGCGTGCTCCGATTGTTGAAGGACACAAGTTTTTCGATCGTGGCATGAATATCGTTCGCGGACACATTCTTCAGTGCTGCGGCAAGCGCAGGGTCCGCCGGAGCAGCCTGGATCGGGCCCCCGAAACTTACCCTCTGGGCCTGGGTTTGCTGGAGCGATAGGCATGTGGCGAGCAGGCCGGCTGCGAGAATGAGGCAAAATCGACAACACATCGGACGGGCTCCTTTTAGAACGGGAAAGTAGGAGTTTTGGGATGGCAAGTGATTCGTCGTACCCTTGACGTAGCGGCAACGTGTCGCTAGAAAGAAAGACAGGATGCGATACGTCAAAGGCGTTAGACCTATCATCCTACTGGGCCTGGAGTGGTAGCAGGCAGTGGTACCACTAGAAATTTGGAGGCTTCATCATGGCTGTTGTGTGCCCGGAATGCGATAACCCGTTGACGATCGATACGGAAGATGTGGAAGACGGTGAGACAGTACAGTGTGACGAGTGTGGAGCAGACCTGGAGATTGTTTCAGTCGATCCGCTCGAGATCGCCCTTGTCGATCAGGCAGGCTATGACGATGAAGAGGCTACACGCCATGGCGACGAAGAGGACGAGTAAGGACGTGCCAGACGTACCGGACCATGGGGGCCATATACTTATGCTTATGACGTTTACTCATCCTGGTAAGTCCTTATCAGCTCGCATCCATCGTGCCAGGGCACGTTTGTTCGCGACTGCATCCCCGCTCCTGCTGATGGCTGCCTTGCCCGTGTTCACGCCATTGCTCATGAGAGCTACGCCTCTGATGGCCGAACAGCGTGGTCCAGCGCAGCGCGTCGTCTCCGGTAAAGTCGTCGATAAGGGCGATGGCGCTCTGAAAGGCTCCGTCGTCTACCTCAAGGACGACAAGACGCTTGCAGTGAAGAGCTTTATTGCCAACGATAGCGGTGGCTTCCGCTTTGGGCAGCTCTCCCAAAGCACTGACTACGAGCTTTGGGCAGAACTGAACGGCAAGAAGAGCAACACGCGCACGATCAGCTCCTTCGATAACAAGAACGAGTTCGTGATCAACCTCAAGATCGATACCAGCAAGTAATGCGCTTACAGCGGGATGTTGCCGTGTTTCTTCGGCGGGTTCTTCTCTCGCTTGGTAGCAAGCACGTCCAGTGCTGAATTAAGTCGTCGGCGCGTCGCGCTAGGCCGGATCACGGCATCGATGTAGCCACGTTCAGCAGCCACGTAAGGGTTGGCAAAGCGGTCGCGGAACTCCTCCACCTTCTCCTTGCGAGCTTCCGCAAGAATCTCCAGCTTCTGTTCTTCTGATAACGCCACGCCCTGCGGCATAACCGCTTGGGCCTGCTTTATCGTGCGTGCAAGCTCCGTCTTGTAGACGATATTGACCGCGCCTTCAGGCCCCATCACGGCGATCTCCGCCGTAGGCCATGCGAGATTCAGATCCGTGCGAAGATGCTTCGAGCTCATCACACAGTAGGCCCCGCCGTAGGCTTTGCGCGTGATCACGGTCAGCTTCGGCACCGTAGCTTCCGCAAATGCGTAGAGCAGCTTCGCCCCGTGCCGAATAATGCCGCCATGCTCCTGCTGCACCCCGGGAAGAAAGCCTGGAACGTCCTCAAAGGTGATCAGCGGAATATTGAAGGCATCGCAGAAGCGCACGAACCGCGCCGCCTTCACCGATGCATTGATGTCGAGCACGCCGGCAAGGAAAGCTGGCTGGTTTGCCACAATGCCGACGGGCCGGCCGCTCATTCGCGCAAACCCGATCAGGATGTTCTTCGCAAAATGCTGCTGCACTTCGAAAAAATACCCACGCCGTGATTCATCCTGGTCGACAATGCACCGAATGACATCGAGCATGTCGTAAGGCTGGTTGCTATGTTCGGGAATGATCGTATCCAGCGACGCGTCAGCCCGGGCAGGATCGTCATTTGTCGCCAGGCGCGGCGGGTCATCAAGATTGTTCGATGGAAGAAAGCTCAACAACTCGCGCACCGTGGCAAGGCAATGCCGGTCGTCATTCGCCATAAAATGCGCCACGCCGGAGATCTCGTTGTGCGTCAGCGCTCCGCCCAGTTCCGCCTTCGTCACCTCTTCATGCGTGACCGTCTTGATCACGTCCGGGCCCGTCACAAACATGTAGCTGGTCTTCTCGGTCATCAGGGTGAAGTCCGTAATGGCTGGCGAGTAGACCGCCCCTCCGGCGCAAGGCCCCAGGATCGCTGAAATCTGCGGAACCACGCCCGAAGCAAGCGTGTTTCGCAGAAAGATGTCAGCGTACCCGGCCAGCGAAACAACGCCCTCCTGGATCCGGGCACCACCTGAGTCGTTGAGCCCGATGATCGGTGCGCCCACCCGCATCGCCATGTCCATGATCTTCACGATCTTCATCGCATTGGCCTCGGACAAAGATCCGCCGAAGACAGTGAAATCCTGTGCGAATACAAAGACGACGCGTCCATGGATCCGGCCATACCCGGTAACAAAGCCGTCGCCAGGGATGCGTTGTGCCTCCATGCCAAAGTCCGTGGCGCGATGCGTGACGAACTTATCTGTTTCCTCGAAGCTGCCTTCATCGAGCACGAAGTCGATGCGTTCGCGCGCCGAGAGCTTGCCCGCAGCGTGCTCGCGGCCTCGACGCTCGGCGCCTCCGCCTTCTTCCGCAATGGCATTGCGGGCGGCAAGTTCAGCAAGCTTGTGCTGGTGAGACGTAGGTTTTGCTTCGGAAGGCATCACGTGGGATTCTAGCAGCGGCATCAGCACTGGTCGTCTTACCGAAACGCCAAGGCCCGCATCGCAGATCATCAACCCCATCAGCCAGTTCCTCTAAGCAGAAGTCCGGACCCGGATGCATGGCCTTGCAGCGTGGGAGATTCCCCGCGCAAACAACGCAGTTGCTGAGGTGCAGCATGAACTCGAACTTCCCTATGCTTCAGATCCGGCAGCTCGTTCGCCTGATACGTCGATGAACTGTTTATGAAGTTGCGGAGTTATGCGGAGGTTGTGAGGCGGGTTAGCCGATCTAGCCCATCCCGCGCATCGATCAGGCCGGCCTGCTGACCTTCCAACAGGATGCCGAGCGTTCCGATGACTGATAAGCCTCTCACTATCGCTTCTTTCCGCCCCTTGCGTTCGTCTATCAGGATCGCGAAAGCGTGGACTTCAAGCGCGAGCTGGATGGCATCGCGTTCGCCGGCGTCGAGACGGCGTAGCGCCTCGTCAGGAGATGCCGAAGGCGACAATACCTGCAGCCATGTTCACTGTGACCTGCATGTTGCTTAAACTACTACGCAATACTTCTAAAGCAAATAAAAAGCGAATAAACTGGGAGCGGTTATCAAAATGGCTTTCGCCCAACTCCCTGACCGCTTCAGCTTCCTGCACATCGACCTGAACAGCTTCTTTGCCTCGGTCGAGCAGCAGCTGCATCCGGAGTATCGCAACCGGCCGCTCGCCGTGGTGCCGACGCTGGCCGATACGACCTGCTGCATTGCCGCAAGCTACGAAGCGAAGGCGCTTGGCATCAAGACCGGCACCCAGGTGGGCGAGGCGAAAAAGATCTGTCCCGAGATCGTGCTGATCGCGGGTAACCACGACCATTACGCCGAATACTCCCACAAGATCGCCAAAGCTGTGGAGCGCTGCTGCCCCGTCGCGCACACACCCTCAATCGACGAAATGGTGTGTCAATTGATCGGTCGCGAGCAGCAGCCTCCCGTCGCAAGAAAGATCGCCCTCGAAATCAAGCAGGCAATCAAAGATGACGTCGGCGAGACGCTGCGCTGCTCCGTCGGCATGGCCCCCAACCGGTATCTCGCGAAGATCGCAAGCGACATGCAGAAGCCCGATGGCCTGATCGGTCTGCTGCCTTCTCAACTGCCCCGCGCCATCGCGCATCTCGAGCTGCGCGACCTGCCAGGTGTCGGCGCCAAGACCGAAGTCCGGCTGAATGCCAAGGGCATCACCACCATGGAAGGCCTGCTTGCGCTTGACCGCAAGGGCATGCACTCGCTTTGGGACAGTGTCTGGGGCGACCGCCTCTACCACTGGCTGCGCGGCGCAGACTCAGGCGACGACGGCGCACCCGTGCCCAGCGAGATCCAGAAATCGCTTGGCCACTCCCACGTTCTCGGGCCGGAGTTTCGCTCTGCCGAAGGTGCATGGTCGGTCGCCCACAAACTGATGCACAAGGCGGCAATGCGCCTGCGCATGGAGAAGTTCTACACCGCTTCAATGGCCGTGACGATTCGCTACCAACTTACGACCGAGCAAGCCTCACGCGTCAAATCCAAGAAGCACTTCAGCGGCATCAAGCACTCCGGCTGGGGCATGGAGGCCCGCTTCGCCGATTGCCAGGACACCTTGACCCTTCTCGAAGTGCTGCGCGGTATCTGGCAACAAGCGCCCACCGGCGTGGAGTTCGCCCGGCCATTCTTCGTCGGCGTGACGCTGAAGAACCTCATCCCCGAAAACGAGCACCAGGAGACACTCTTCGGCGATGCCGACAACCGCGGCCAGCTCTCCACCACCATGGACAAGCTCAACCTCAAATACGGCCACTCCACCCTGCACTTCGCCGGCATGCTGAAGGCCCGCGAAACCGCGCCAACCCGCATCGCATTCACCCAGATTCCGGTCCAGTACGGCGTGGACTACATGTAGCCTACGAAGCTCTGATCTCGCCCAGCAAATCGGGGTGCCGATCCAACACCCTAAACAATTTGATCAGTGCGAGTGGTGGCTTGGTCTTGCCATTCTCATAGCGCGAGAAAGCATTGACCCCTCCGCCAAATATCTCAGCAGCCTCGCGTCGATCGAGGGCAAGCTTCTTGCGGACTGCGCCGCACCTTTTTCTGCGCAACCAGCAGTTTCACCGTCGCAAGCGGGGTGTGCGGCTTACGTTTCTCTACTGTGCAGGAATAACCTATTGGGTTATCGGCGTCCAGAACGGTCCGCATGACAACTGTCATCCCGATTCCTGACGTTCGCCACTGTGGCTTTCGCAGGCACTCGTCCATTCTTGATCTCGAAGCATACAGTTTCGAGACAAAGGAGAACGGGGATGGGCGCGATGACATTGGTTTCTAATTCTGAAGCAGCGGTAAAGCACGCAGCTTTGCCGATTGGTGCTCTAAGGCCGCAGGCATCCGGACGTCCGGTCGCAACACTCACTGGCGTATCCAAGAAGTATGGCGCCATCACAGCGCTCAATGGCCTCGATCTCTCCCTGCATGCCGGTGAGATTGTCGCGCTCCTGGGCCCCAACGGCGCCGGCAAATCGACCGCCGTGCGCCTCATGCTTGGGCTTGCCGGTCCGACCAGCGGCACGGTGCGCATCTTCGGCAACGATCCACGCGAGGCTGCCTCGCGCACCCGCGTTGGAGCCATGCTCCAGGTGGCAAAGGTCACCGACACACTCCGTGTGCGCGAGCACATTGACCTCTTCCGCAGCTACTACCCGGAGCCTCTCGCACTCAGCGAGATTGTGCGCATCGCCCAACTCCAGGGCATCGAAGCAAGGCTCTTCGGCGAACTCAGCGGCGGCCAGAAACAGCGCCTCTTGTTTGCCCTCGCGCTGTGCGGCGACCCCGACCTCGTGTTTCTCGATGAGCCGACCGTCGGCATGGACATCGAAGCGAGGCGCGGACTCTGGCAGCAGATCCGCAGCCTGAAGGACCGCGGCAAAACCGTGCTGCTGACCACGCACTACCTCGAAGAAGCCGACGCCCTGGCAGATCGCGTCATCGTCATCAACAAGGGCCATGTCGTCAGCGAAGGCACACCGGTCGAGATCAAGCGGATGAGCGGCGGTAAGCGCATCAAGTGCTCCACCCGGCTCGACGATGCCTTCCTGTTGGCGCTAGAGGGCGTCACCACGGTCGAGCGTCTCGGCGAATCCGTTACGGTCACCACACTGGACGCGGAGTCCGTCGTGCGCAAGATGCTCCTCGCTGATGCAAATCTGGCAGCCCTTGAGATTTCAAGCCCAGCGTTGGAAGACGCATTTCTGGCACTCACCAAGGCTTAAGCAAGTGGCTGCCCAGCAACTCCTCCCTGGAAGAGGGATCAGCGCTCCAGGAAACCAAATTATTAAAGGAGATTGACATGAGTACTGCGACCGTTACATATCCCGTAAGTTCGAACAAGGCAGGACGGGCGCTTTCCGTCTATGTTAAAGAGACCAAGTACGAATTCCTCAAGCTGCTTCGGGCGCGTTCTTTTTCGCTCTCCGTGCTCGGCTTTCCGTTGATGTTCTACGTCCTCTTCGGCCTCTCGAACAAGCACGTCGTCGAAGGCGGCGTGAACATAACAAAATACATGCTGGGCGGGTACGCCTGCTTCGGTCTCATCGGCGCCGCTCTCTTCGGCATCGGTGTCGGCATGTCCTCGGAACTCAGCTTTGGCTGGCTCGAACTCAAGCGCGCAAGCCCCATGCCGGTGATGGCATATCTGTTCGCCAAGTGCCTGTCCGCTATCGCTTTCGGAATCCTGATCGTCAGCGTGCTCAGTGCGGTTGGCGTCGCGTTTGGCGGCGTCACGCTCACCGGCATCGAGCTGATCAAGATGCTCGGTGTCACCATAGCGGGCTCAGTCAGCTTCGCAAGCCTCGGCCTGTTCCTGGCGTTACTTATGCCAACCAACGCCGCTCCCGGCCTCGTCAACTTGATCTATCTGCCTATGTCGTACCTCAGTGGCCTGTGGATGCCAATCCAGTACATGCCTCACTGGCTGCAGCATATTGCTCCACTCATGCCGATGTACCATCTTGCCCAGCTCATGCTGAGCGTCTACGGATACCAGCAGCCAGGATCCTCCCTGGCAGCGCACTGGAATGCGTTGATCGGCTTTACGCTGCTGATGCTCGGGGCGTTTTGGGTCGTCTTCAGCCGCAAGGAGCGGAACGCATAATCAGGTTGGTGCGGCGGGCTCCTGAAGTCTCCTCGTCCGGTTGTAGAGCGCCAGTTGGCGCGGCGCGATAGACTTTGGGGCAGCACCAGGGAACAGGGTTCAGGTGACGAAGATGGATACCGTAGGCTCCTTTCATATCGGCAGCAAACCCAGGCACAGATGGGGCATGTCGCGGATTCCGTTCTCGCGGCCTGCACCAAGTGCCTATATCTGGTTGGCCTACTCAGTCTTCTTTTTCTTTGACCCAATCTTCCGTCACAGCCTGCGCTACTGGGTCGAGTGCCTGGCAATCTATGCTGTCTTCCTGGTCATGTACGTCTTCCTCGACATCGTCGAGGTGAAGGCGTTGAAGTTGGCAATGCTGGGCGGGTTTGTTGTCCTGGGCATTGCGGCGTTCCCCATGAATGCCGGCTCGTCGACGTTCTTCCTTTACGCAGGCATGCTGCTGCCTTTCATCTTGGAGTCGGTCGGGTGGATCGCCGTACTCGTGCTGCTCGACTTCACGCTGCTGGTTGGCGAGGGCTTGCTGCTGCACCTGCACTTCATGGACTTCTCCATCTCCGCGTTCTTCCTGGTAGTTGGAGCGGTCTCGAATACATGGATTGCGCGCCAGAAATGGATGAATAAGAAGCTGGCGTTGGCCCACGAAGAGATCCAGAAGCTTGCTGCTGTCGCGGAACGCGAACGCATCGCACGCGACCTGCACGATGTGCTCGGACATACCCTCTCCGTAATTGTCCTGAAAGCAGAGCTGGCAGGCCGCTTGATCGACCGCGATCCCAAGCGGGCCGCGGCTGAAATCAATGACGTCGAAACTACGGCACGTACGGCGCTCGCCGAGGTGCGCGAAGCAATCGGCGGCTATCGCGCGAAGGGCCTTGCGGCAGAGCTCGCGATGGCAAAGCGCACCCTCGACGCCGCAGGCGTTAGTTTGGTCTATGAAGCCGATGCGCTTGCAGCGGAGCGTATCCTCGACGCCAATGAAGAGACGGTGCTCTCACTCGCCGTCCGCGAGGCAGTCACCAACATCGTCCGCCACGCGGAGGCGACCGAGTGCCGTATGCGCATCAACATAACCACCGATGGCTTTCATGCCCTGCTGGTCGAAGACAATGGCTGCCACGTCATAACCCACGAAGGTAATGGTCTGCGCGGCATGCGGGAACGTGTGCAGGCCCTCGGTGGCAGGTTCAGCCTCAAGTCGGAGCAGGGCACAAGTCTGCTGGTGGAGTTGCCCATGAACGCCGCCGCTGCCGGGCCGGTTTCCGTACCGCACCAGAGGGTGGCCTAGTATGGCAGCGGCCATTCGTGTCGTCATCGCTGAAGATCAGGGCATGGTGCTTGGGGCCCTCGCCGCACTGCTGGAGATGGAAGACGATATCCGCGTCATGGCCTGCGCAGCCAACGGGCGCGAAGCTCTCGACGCAGTCGTGAAGCTGAAACCCGACGTCTTGGTCACCGACATCGAGATGCCCGTGATGACTGGTCTTGAGCTTGCCGCCGAGTTGCGCACGAATCATCCGCTTACAAAGACAGTGATCCTTACGACCTTTGCCCGTCCCGGTTATCTCCGGCGTGCCCTCGACTCTGGCGCGCGCGCCTATCTCCTCAAAGATCGTCCGGCGACGGAGTTGGCAGAAGCCGTGCGCAAGGTGCATCGCGGCCTGCGGGTCGTCGACCCTGCCCTCGCAACCGAGGCGTGGGGAGCCGACATGGATCCCCTCTCGGACCGCGAACGGCAGATCCTCCAACGTGCAGGCGATGGCAGGAGCAGCACCGACATCGCCGGCGAACTCCATCTCTCCGACGGGACCGTCCGGAACTATCTCTCAGAAGCGATGGCGAAGTTGGGCGCCGCAAATCGGGTCGATGCGGCCCGGATCGCGCGGGCCAAAGGCTGGCTCTGAACACACGTCGACCCGGTTTTCGAGAATAGTCGCGTTCACTGGCTGAAGAAAAGAACACCTTTTGCAGCGCGCCCGCATCCGACTACGAAATAGGAGATGCATGCAATGAAAGTTCTGGCTCTTCACTCACTCCGCACCGCAGCAGTGTGTGGATCCGTAATGCTGATACTGGCCGGTTGCAACAAGAAAGCCGACAATTCAATCAACTACAAGAGCGCCATCAATTCGTATTACAGCGCACACCCTTCCTGTCTCTTTTCGCAGCCGGTCCAGTTTCCCGCGCAGAAGACGACCTCAGACCAGAGTTCGACCGCACCCTACGATGCCTTGGTCGATCAAGGCTTGCTCGTCAGAACAACCGCCGAGAAAAAGGTCTTCATCGTCGCCTCGAAGCAGGTCACGAACTATGACCTTTCGAGCACCGGGCGCTCCGCATGGACCGCCGATACGACCGAGCCCGGCTTCGGCAACTTCTGCTACGGCCACCGTTCTGTGAGCTCCCTTGATAGCTCCACGCCAACAAGTTCCGACGCTGGTGCAACCACCCAGGTCAGCTACCACTACAGCATCTCCGATGCTCCCTCCTGGGCAAGCGCCGCGGAAACCAAGAACGCGTTCCCGAACGTGGCCTCCGATCTCGCAGGTCCTCAGGCGGCCTCCGCAACCCTGACCAACACCGCAAATGGCTGGCAGGTGACCACTGCGCCCGACGGCAAGACTCCCGCCAGCAGCGCAGATGGAAAGATTGTGCAGTAACCAATTTCCGGTAACCCAGCAAACAAGGCCGATACTCAAATGAGTATCGGCCTTATCTATTTCTAGAGCTGACACTATCGCGTATTGGCTTCCACCTCGTCTGCTGAACCGGTCGTTCCGTCCGATGGGCCAGACATCACGACCGACATCGCAGCGGCATAAGGCTTCATCTCGTACTCAAGCGGTGGCGTATCGTTCGCCAGGTACCGCACAAAGTAGTCCCATCGCCGCCGCGTCATGTACTGCGTTGCCGCACCGTACCCATGCGCAACGTTTGGAATCATCAGCAGGTCGAAATCCTTGTTTGCCTTGATCAAGGCTTCCACAACCAGCAGCGTGTTGTTCGGTGGCACATTATCATCCATCGTTCCGTGGGCCAGCAGCAGGTGCCCCTTCAGGTTCTTCGCAACGTATTGGTTGGCCTGCGAGTCATAATTCGTCGTCCCATCGGCGTTCTTCACCAGCAGACCGGCCCACTTCTCGGCCCAGTCATCTTCGTAGTCGCGTTGGTCGTGGTTCCCGCTCTCGCTGATACCCACCTTGAAGAAATCCGGATAGTTGAACATCGCGGTTGCGGTCGCATTCCCCCCGCCGGAATGCCCATAGATGCCCGCGTGGTCCAGATCGATCCACGGGTACTTTGCCGCGAGCTGCTTCATCCCGGCCACCTGGTCAGGAAGCGTGTTATCGCCCAGGTTCGCATAGTAGGTCTCGTGAAAACTCTTGGAGCGAAGATTGGTCCCCATGCCATCGATGCAGACCACAACAAAGCCCAGCTCCGCAAGCGACTGCATATCACGATGGGCCGTCACAAAAGCGCGCGGACCGCATGACCCAGTCTGTGGCCCGGGATAGATCCCATTCACAATCGGATATTTCTTGCTGGCATCGAAGCTTGTTGGCTTGAACATGAAGCCATAAACGTCCGTCTTGCCGTCCCGCCCCTTCAACGTGATCGGAACCGGCGGCACCCATCCGTAGGCCAGCAGCTTGGAGATGTCCTGCTTGTCGACCTCCATTGCGATCGCACCACTGTTCGTACGGACCACAGTTGTCGCCGGCTTGGTAGGAGTAGACGCAATGTCGGTGAAGTACTTGTAGTCAGCGGAAAAGGAAATGACGTGGTTTGCATCTTCAGGTGTCAGCAGCTTCTGCTCTGTGCCATCGAAGCGCACGCTGTACAGATGGACGAAGTAAGGATCCCGCCCAGCTTCTTTCCCAACTCCGAGAAAGTAAAGTACGCGTGCCTTCTCATCGACGTGCAGCACCTGCGTCGCGTTCCCATCTCCATGCGTGATCTGGTTCTTCAGCTTACCCGTGGTCAGGTCATAGAGGTACATCTGGCCCCAGTTGTCGCGTTCACTGAACCACAGCACCTCGTTGGAAGCCGGCAGGTAGTGCCAGTTCACCATACCCTCACCGCCGTCGAAAAACTTCGGCACGGTCTCGCCCATCACCTCGCGGATCTCGCCCGTACTCGTGTCCGCGACCCGCAGCCATTCCTGCTTGTGGTCGCGCGAAGTGGATACAAACGCCAGGTGCTTGGTATCAGGCGACCACTCAACGTCCTCCCACGTATTGCCTTTGCAGGCCACGTCATCGCACTCTGTGCCGCGGTGCTGGTCAGGCGGCATCTTCAGCCGCGTCATCTTCTTTCCGTCCAGATCGATCACAACTCGTTCAATCATCGTCACATTCTCGTCGCCCACCAGGGGATACTTCCAGGCCTTCAACACCGGATGGCCATTCGTCACTGGCACGAGATACATCTCGCCATCTTTCCTCTGGTCCTGCTGAAACGTTGCGATCTTCTTCGAGTCGGGCGACCACAGCAGGATCGCTGCATCGGACTGCTTCCATCCTGCATTGTCCGTCGCATAGCCAAAATCCTTCACGCCGTCCGTTGTAAGCTGGGTCTCCGTGCCCGTCTTCATGTCGCGGACCCAAAGGTTCCAATCCCGAATAAATGCGCCCTTCGTCTTGTCAGGGGACAGGTTCAACGGTGCAGCTTTTCCAGCCGAAGCATCGGAATACTTTTCGCTCGCATCCGCGCAGGTGTACGCCACTCCAAGCGTGCAATCGAAGCTGAAGCCGCCTGCGGCAACATGCAGCGTTCGGTCACGCTCGGCCAGTGCGATCTCTGTAAATCGCAGGTGCGCCGCATCGGCATTCATCTTGCCGCCAGAAGCCGCAGTCAGCGCAGCCGCAAGCTTCGCCTGATCAAATGCGGCAAGGTTCGTCTTCTTCGCAGGATCCACCAGCCGGTAGGTCACACCCGCCTCGTCCACAGCGCGGTACCAGAAGCGCCCATCCGGCATCCAGTGCGGCACAACCATGCCCTTGTACGCCAGCGGTGCAGTGTTGTAAACCATGAACTTCTCAGCCTGCGCATAATCCGCTGCGGTGTAGATGCGCGGCTGCTGCGCGACCAGGGTCGTGGTCGCGGCAAGTGAAAACAACATGAGAACGCGGGCGGCGTAAGCAGACAAATTCAAAAGGACTTCTCCTGGGGTGCAGTGCAGGTGGCGAGGACGGTAAAACAAGCTTAGCTTGGCGGGCCGCTCTTCGTCAGGCGAGTCGGCTGCCAAATTCATCCATTACGAATCTTCCATAGCGCTTGCCGCAGGATGCCCATCCACACGGGTGCATCACTGCGACCCAGGTTCAGGCGAAGCACCAGCCGTCGAACATCAGCCATCGCACTGTTCGCCGGATGATGGCGGGTGTACTCGGTAGCTTCAAGTAGCTCCGCTAGAAGGACAGCAAAACGTTCTTGCTCGCCCGCCATGGCTGGCCCCACGACCTCCGAAGCGCGCAGCAAAGGCCGCTCACGGACCAGCTCGTACAGGCATACCGCAACAGCCTGCCCCAGGTTCATCGATGGATGGCGCACGTCGGCATGTTGAAACATCGGAATCGTAAGCAGGAGATTACAGTGGCTCAGCTCGTCGTTACTCAGCCCCGTCTTCTCCGAACCAAAAAGAAGGGCCACCTTCGCGTCGCCGTCCCCATGGCGATTGCCGTCGAGATTCGCCCACGCCCTCGTAACTGCGTCGCTCAGTGCGAGCAGCGGATGTCCGATGCCCCGCTCGCCGACTGCCGTAGTGCCCAGCACAAGCGTGCAATCGGCGACAGCTTCGGCGACACTGGCATGCGTCGTCGCCGCCAGCAGCACAGCCGACGCGTCTACAGCAGAGCGGGCGCCCTCCAAAGGCATCGCAAAGTCATTCACAATGCGTAAATCGGAGAACCCGAAGTCGTGCATCGCGCGAGCAACCGCCCCGATGTTATTGGGGTTGCGAGCACGGACGAGCACCACCGCGATCCGGCTGAGATCAGCTTCCTTCAGCATTCATTCCATTCTAGGCAAAGCAAAAGGCCGATGCGCTGGGCACCGGCCTTTGGGGTTGGACAATCAGTCAGATTAGCGGTGGCCGTGCTCGCCGCCATGATTCTCCGGCCTGGGCGCCGGCTGGGGGCGGGACTCAGGACGTGCCTGCTGCGGTTGAGGACGTGCCTGCTGCGGTTGAGGACGCGCCTGCTGAGCTTGAGGACGCGCCTGGGGAGCTGGACGCGCTGCATCATTGTGCTTGTCCTGATCGATCGAACGGCTGACGTTGTTCTGACGCTGATTGATCTGCTGATGCTCCTGTGGCGTAAGCCGACCACCGTTGGCAGAACGGTCAGCCTGCGTCTCGTGGTTGATACTCGCATCGCGGCCTTCCACGTTGCGCGTTTCATGAGGAGTCATCTGACCGGAGTTGACACCCTGGGCGACGCGTCCCTGCTGATTTTGCGCACGCTGGTTGACGGTTTGCCCACGTGCGTTCTCAAGCCCACGCCCTTCTGCGCCACGAGCAGGGATGGCAGTGTTGGTAGCGCCAGGACGCTGAATCGCAGCCATTGCAGGGTGCCCGCCATTCGCTTTCGCAAAGTTGGCAGGGATAGCACGCGCCGCCTGCACATGACTCTGCTGCTGCGCAGTCGGAGGGATATGGTTCTCGTGCTGATAGTTCGCTTCCTGCGCCGATGGCCGCGCCGCGACCCCACCTTGCCCGCCGTTGAAGCTGGTGTGGCTATTATTGATAGTGGTGTTGTTGATCGTGGTCCGGTTCACGTAAGTGTTGTGAATCACCGTGTTGTCCACGTGCGAGTACGCAGTGTTGTACGCAAAGTGCCCGCCGCGCCACTCGCCGCCATAGAAGCCTGATCCGCCGAAGCCAAAGCCATAGTTGATGCCACCATAGAAGCCGACGTGCGGTCCCCAGTATCCGGCATTGAAGAGGTAGGCGCCATTATTGAAACCCCAGTATCCCGGCGTCCAGAGCAGCCCGACCGATGGTGGCTCAACCCATACGCCCGGGACCCAGTAATACCCTTCATCGCCATACGCCCAGTAGCCCGGATTCCAAAGATACCCGTCCCCAGGGCAGATCGGCTGCGTGTAAACAGGAAGAGCCGGAGGAGCGAAGCCCACCGAGATAAATATCCCGGCAAAGGATGCAGCAGGCGCGAGTGCAAGTGCGGCGCCGACGATGAACTTACGGATCAAACTTGCGACCTTCATAACATTTCTCCTGGGTAGTTCGACCGGAACAGTTGGTGCCCATAGGCCCTTGCTCTCCAGCTTGCTTCTGTATCAACCCGGCTCAGCCGCGTTAGTTTCCAGCTTTTGCCAGTCGCCCTGCAAAGGCCGTCCCCAAAAAGATCAGCCCCAACTTACGCACGCCTTGCTGCAATTCCGGGACCCAACAAAATGCCCTGACCCAACAAATTAGATGGCAGATGTTGCCTGAAGAGCAAGCGCAACTCTTCCGCCTGCTGAGTACTTTCAGGTGAGCAGGCTCTCACGCGCCGGAGGGGGATACAGACCCGACATCTGCCGAAAGCATGTAAGTGGAGTCCTGTATCTCAGGAGATCTATGACCAAACGTCCACAAAGCAAGGTCTTAGACTAGAGATACTCGCCATGGCCGACAACTTCGCCCAAACCGTGAAGCAGCAGGCCGACATCGTCAAGATCGTCGGCGACTACGTCAAGCTGCGCAAGACCGGCGCCCAGAACTACACCGGCCTCTGTCCCTTTCACAAGGAAAAGACCGGCTCCTTCTCCGTCAACGCCGCGCACGGTTACTTTTACTGCTTCGGCTGCCATGAGAAAGGCGACGTCTTCACCTTTGTCATGAAGCTCGAAACGGTCAGCTTTCCGGAAGCTGTTCGAGCAGTCGCAGTCAAGTGCGGCATCGCCCTGCCAAAACGGGAGTTCAACTCTCCCGACGAGGCTCGCGAAGCTGGTATCAGGCGTCAACTGATCGACCTGCACGAGGCCGCCACGCAGTACTTCGAAGCAGCATTGAAAGCACCCGAAGCCGCCCGTGCGCGCGAATACCTTACCGGCCGCGGCGTGACCGCGGAGACGATCGCAAAGTTCCGCATCGGCTACGCGCCAGATGACTTCAACCACATGCGCGAGGCGCTCAGGCCGCACTTCAGCGAGGAGGCCATGCGCACCAGTGGCCTCTTCTCGGCAAAAGAGCAGGCCGACGGCGGGCAGGGCGCCATGTACGCAAAGTTCCGCAAGCGCATCACCTTCCCCATCGCAAACGAACAAGGCAAGACCATCGCTTTCACCGCACGCGCCCTCGACGATGTAGACGACAAGGGCAGACCCGTGGCGAAGTACATGAATTCGCCCGAAACTCCCCTCTACACCAAGGGGCACGTGCTCTTCAATCTCGATAAAGCGAAGGCGGCGATCCGGGCCAACGATGGTGCAATCCTGGTCGAAGGCCAGATGGACTGCATCTCCGTCTACATGGCTGGTGTGCAAAGCGTCGTTGCCACCAGCGGGACGGCCTTCACCGAGATGCAGGTGCGGCTGCTCAGCCGCTTTACCAGGCGCGTCTGGGTCAACTTCGACCCTGACTCGGCAGGCGCGAATGCGGCCGAGAAGTCGATTGCACTGCTGACCGAAGAAGACTTCGACGTCAAGATCATTACCCTTGATGGCGGACTCGATCCGGACAGGTTCGTTCGCGAAAACGGCGTACAGGCTTATGTCGCAGCCATTCGCGATGCGAAGCGGCAATCGGATTACCTCATCGACCGCGCCCGGCAGCAGTTCCCTGCGCGTTCCGCAGACGCAAAGGTGAAGGCGCTCAACTTCCTTCTGCCCCACATTCGCCGCATGCCGAACCGCATCCAGCGCGACGAGTTCGCGGCCGACGCTGCACAAAAGCTTGGCATCGACTCCGCACTCATGCGGGAGGAGCTGAAGCAGGCTGCCGCAGCCCGGCTCGAAAGCGTCCCGCAGCACCGCCAGGAGCCCATCTCCGAGACCGAACGCGTCCTGCTGCGTGCACTCGTTCTGCCCGAGAGCGACCCCGCAAGAAAGCTCGCAGCAGAGCAGTTGGGCATGCATCCCGAATGGTTCGCCGACCTTGCAATGGCAGACGTTCTGGAATCACTGACCCAGAGTCCTGCACCGGAAAATCCACTGGATGCGGCGACCACCAACGAGTCACGCGCTCAGATGGCGATGGTCCTTCAGCATGTCTCGTCAGACAAGGAACAGCCTCTCGCGGTGCAGGTTGAAGACGCGCTCCACGCTCTAGAACGCCGCCGCCTCGAGCGTCGTCAGCGTGAGCTCCGCACCCAGATCGCCGAGGCAGACCGGCGGGGCGACAACGGCATGCTGGATCGGCTCATGCGCGAGAAGATGCAGATCGACAAACAGCTCCGCGAGCACTGATTCCCCCACCTCGCGACCGCTCCAGGCCACGATTGATCCAGATCCGCTAGGCCATCTCAGATCCGCTAAGTAAACGGCTGTCATCCTGGGCGCAGCGAAGGGTCGCGCGAAACCTTGCATTCCCACTACCCTTCGGGACCTTTCATCCACCGCCATCCGCTCTGTCTCAGCTCGCTTCATCCCTCGATCGTCGCAGGCCGCCCGCGTCTCACCCGACGCAATAACGTCCCTGCCCGCAGCTCGTCCGGAAACGTAAACAGCGATCCCAGGAACGCCGGCAGCGTGTCCTGCGCAATCCGCAACGATGCCGGCAGCACATACAGGTTCATCAAGAACTCCGAAACCAGCAGCGATGCCGCCGCTCCATACAGCCCGTACGACTTGGCCATTGCAAACGTAATCAGGACCGTAGCTCCCGTCGCTCCGAGGTACACGGCCGCAAGTCTCTTATGCTGGTTCGTCGCCGCCAGCAAGCCGCTGCTTGTTGACCAGAGCGAGTAGAAAATCACCACCGTGAGCAGCACCATCAACAACGGGCGGCTCGGCGGCACCTTGCCCTGCGTCCAATGATGCAGCAGGTACGGTCCGCCCATCACCATCACCAACACAACACCAGCCGCAATGATCAGCGCCATCTGGCAGGCACGCCGATGCAGCGTCCGGACCAGCTCTGTGTCCTCAATCGCGAAAGACCGCGAAAACTCCGGCTCGAACGTCGCATTGATCATCTGCACCATCTGCAGTGCTACGCGAGAGACCGTCCTCGCCGTCGCAAAGACGACCACTGCAATCGGCCCCAGCGCATAGCTCACCGCCTGCATCGTTCCCTGCAGGTTCAAAGCATTGCCAAGCGGAAATCCCATAAACGCAAACGCCAGCGGAGCCAGCCGCTTGATCTCTCGGAACTCCGCATAGTGCCAGCCAAACCGGACCCACGAAATATCTCTCCGCACCAGCAAAGCCAGCATCAACGTCCCGCTCACGTTAGCCGAGGCGAACACCAGCGCCGTTGTTCGCGGCCCATACCCCATGCCCACCGGGATCAGCATCGCCCCAAACGCGCCCAGCGACATGCAGCTCTTTACGAACGACCCATAGGGATACCTGCCAATCGCCCGATACGCCGACTGCAGCAATTGCTCTAACTGCCCAAGCAGCACCGAGCAGCCGAGATACACGATTACCCACCGCGTATCAGAACTCGAGATCGCATGGACATTCAGCAGCTTGCCCACCGGTAGAAACATCAGCGCCGCAGCCACAATCACCGCGGTAATCAGCATCACCGAAACAATCAGCCACCAGCACGACTGGAACACGCGCAGCGAGGTGGCGCGATCGCCACGCGCCTCGGCCATCGTCATCTCGTTGCCTGCAACCGTCCCGAATCCGATATTGCTGAAGCTCAGGTAGCTGGGTATAGCGCTCACGATCAGCCAGTCGCCAAACACCGGCTCCGACCAGAAGTGCAGGAAGAATGGCACCTGCACCAGCTGGATCACGCTGCTCGCCATGCGCGAGATCCAGTTCGAAATCAGCCCCAGTACAAGCCGCCGCTTTGTCGCACTATCCACGTGGTCGCCCTTACCCTCAGCAGCAGGCCCGTAAAGCGTCAGACTGTCCCAGATCTCTGGTACCGAGACTACCGCATCGCTTCGGTCAACAGCGGCGACTTTCTCATCCACTCCTCTTCAAAGCTCCGTGCAAGCAGCCCGCCCCGCGCAAGATCGGCGGCCGTTTCAACATCGCTCTCGATCGCAAAGGCGACTACTTCCTTCTTGAAATACCGGAGGTCAGCCAGCCGCGGATAGTTCCCCTCCCCAACCGCACTGCCGAAATCGAGAAACACATGCTGCCTGTAGAAAGGCGTCGAATACACATTGATGTTCACCCCGGACGCATATCCATGTGCAAACAGCGGCATCTTGACCAAACGGATCCGCTCGATGAAGTACTCGCGCCCGAGCAGGTGCACCGCAGACAGCAGAAACCTTCCCGGAATCTTTCCCCGATCCAACAGGTCCGCAAGAAACCTCCCGTTCTCGATCAGGCACTCGCCATGGCTCTCAAGCGAACGCGGCTGCGCGTCGCCATCATATCGATACCCGTCGAACAGCTGCCGATCCACCATGTGTCTTGCACACAGCTCCGCAATCACCTTCGGGATCGTCCCATAAGAGCCGCAAAACACGACCTTCTTCTCTCCCAGCAGCAGATCAAGACCCGCCGGAAGGCTCTTCCGCGCCTGAAAGAGGTTCTTCAGCGGCATCATCCACGTCTTCATCCGGCAACCCAGCAGAACGCGCGTTGTCCGCGCATCGAAGCGGATCCGGGCCGGCGCAAATTGAAGCTCTCCTCCTGGGTAGAGCTCCCAAACCGGCCAGCCTTCTCCGCCAGACAGCACAGACTTGCCGACATCACAGACAACCCCGACCGTCCC
>CAHJWN010000042.1 GCA_903642265.1 Acidobacteriaceae bacterium
AGGCCGGCGGAGTGGTCGCGGAGCTCGTAGAGGATCTCGTCCATCTCGAAGGTGGCGAGGATCGTCTCGATCAGCACCGTTGCTTTAATCGACCCTTGCGGGATATCCAGAACCGTTTCGGCGAGCACAAAGGCGTCGTTCCAGAGGCGGGCTTCGAGGTGGTTTTCGAGCTTAGGCAGGTAGTAGTACGGCCCAGACCCACGACTGATGAGTTCCTTTGCGTTATGGAAGAGGTAAAGGCCGAAGTCGAAGAGCGAGCCGGACATGGGGTCGCCGTCGATCAGGATGTGGCCCTCCTCAAGGTGCCAGCCCCGGGCTCGGACAAATAGCACTGCGGGATTGTCGAGGAGTTTGTAGGATTTTCCCGTCTTCCCGTCGTCGAAGGTGATGGTCCGGCGGATGGCGTCTTTGAGATTGACCTGGCCATCGAGGAGGTTCGACCACGTGGGCGTGGTGGAGTCTTCAAAGTCCGCCATGAAGACCTTTGCTCCACTGTTCAGGGCGTTGATGATCATCTTGCGGTCGACCGGGCCAGTAATCTCGACGCGGCGATCGAGGAGGTCGTTGGGCAGTGGCGAGATCTGCCATTTCTCTGCGCGGATGGCTGCCGTTTCAGGGAGGAAGTCTGGCTTCTCGCCAGCGTCGAGACGGTGCTGGCGGGCGACTCGCTCGGACAGCAGGTGCTTGCGCTGGCCATTAAATGCACGGTGCAGCTTGACGACGAAGGCGAGCGCTTCAGGGGTAAGAATGTCGGCCTGGGCGGGGGTGAGCGGGGCGAGGAGTTCGACGCCGGGGATGGTCGTGGTCATGTGGGTCTGCTTTCAGGGCAATATTCTTGACTTGCGAGAACTCGTGGCTTCGACTCCAGCTCATCGCGATGGGAATGCGGCAAGTGGGCACGGATTGTAGGCGTTATGCAAGGCATAAGATCTCTTATGCGAAGCGCATGTCGACGCGGCCGGCGCTGTTGAAGTGGGCGTGGATGTCTGAGCCAGACATGGTGCGGATAAGGCCGGTCCAGCTGCCGGTGGTGATCCATTGTCCGCGCTTCAGACCGCCGGTCCGGCCGGCCGCTTCGTTGGCAAGGAACGGGAGCAGGCGCATGAGGTTTCCGGATGTGTTCGAGCCAGTCCGTTCGATGCGAACGACTCCATCAGCCGTTAGGGTTACGGCCTCTTTCGAGAAATCGATGGACTTCCATTTGGAGCAGGCAGGGCCGTAAAGGAACGCTCCATGCATCTGGAGATCGGCCAGCATCGACATGCGGAGTTCGGGAAGCGTAGGTTCCGAAAGGCCAGACTCGATCACTTCAATCGCAGGGTGACAGCTTGCGATAGCGGAGACGATCTCTTCGGCGGTGTAAGCAGTGGAACGGGGCGGAAGGTCCTCGCCGAGGAGGAAGGCAATCTCGGCCTCGAGACCGCGGTAACGCCACGTGATCCCCGAGAGAGTGCTGCTGCCGGCAGCGATCCAGACGCGAGGCATCGGAGCGAAGATGGGCGTTGCCTCAGGCGTTGGCGCGCCCACCTTCCAGCCGCCGATCTCACCATAAGCTTCGGCGATGATGTCCTGGATCTGGTAGGCCTCTTCAAGCGTGGTCGGTCGGAGCTCGGCAGGAAGATCGTCGATGGGCGTGGCGGTGCGGCGGGCGTTCATCAGAAGGTCTGCTGCTTCAATTTGGTTTGCTTCAAGTGAGCCGGAGGTCATGGGTGTAGTGTCTCGCATGTTTGGCGTTTTGTCCTGAAGGTGTGATGCGGGAAATTGCTTGGGTCTGCTGATAACGTTGGGACGGTTGTGAGTGGGCACGACCCGTCGCCCTCGCAAGCGGTGCCACCTTGGCGCAGGTTGAAGCTGCGTGAAGATGGGGCAGTCGGCTTACTTGGCTGGTGTGATGAGATTAACGAAGAGCCGGTAAGCGCCCGGGACAGCCTCGGGAAGCTGCCGATAGAGAGCGTAGGCGCAGTACGTCCAACGACCCTTGCCTAGCGGCGTTGTGATCAGCCCGCCGCGCTGCGGGTCCTGATCGGGATCGTGGGTTTCCGTGAGAGCGGTATAGTGACTGTCCCAGCTTTCGAGGAAGCCGTGGCCGCGTTCTTCGACCCAGTTGTTGAAGTCGGCGGGCGTTATCTTGTTGGGTGTGGTGAGAAAAGCCGCGGAAGCGTTAAGAAGCTGGACCGGGTCAGTCTCGTCCACCACTTTTTCGTTGCTGCCGAGAGCGAGCGGGTAGGGAGCGTCTGCCTCAGTGAACTCGCCTGATTGATATTGGACCAGGACATTGCCACCGTTACGGGCGTAGTCAAGCAGCGCTTGCGTGGGTAAGCCGTGCAGGTCAGGATGCGCGTTGTAGGTGCGAACGCCGAGGATCACACTGTCGTATTGCGCGAGTTTTGCGGCAGTGAGATCAGCGACGGTCAGGATCTCGGGCTTGAGGTCGATGGAAGCGAGGGCCTCAGGAACAGCGTCGCCTGTACCAGGGAGATAGGCGATGCGGTGTGTGGCGGGAAGGTTGAGGTCGATGGGAACGATACGTATGGTCGCGGGAGTGTAGTAATTGGTGCGGGGAAGATCGCCATAGCCCACAGGGCGGTAGCCTTCGGTGATGAGTTGCCGATTTGGAAGTACGGCCTCCGCAGTTAACGATGCTGTCGTTCGAGGTATTTTGGGAGCATCGAGCTGAAAAAACGTGAAACCTTCAGCTTTCACATCAGTTATGACAAGGGATGCTTTCCATCCCTTCGGCGTAACAATCTTCGGGATCACTACGGGGCTCAAGGAGGGATGAAGTTCAGTTTGAAAGCGGCTGAACATTCTATCGTTTGCTAAAACTTGGGCCGAAGGTTGAACGGCTAGATTAGCTAGTGGGACGATCTGGATGGGCTGAATATCCGAGTGGACAACGCGACCGAGGCGAAGGTCAACACCGCTGTAAGTTAGATTGGCCCATGCAATTAGAGCAGACGGCGTAGTGGGAGCGTTGCGGAGGGAGCTGATCCGTAACTGATAGACGGGCTTTTCGATGTCATCCCGGAAGAAGTAGGGCCGTGTCTCAGATTTTGTAAGCGCTGGCTTGACGCTGAGGTCTTCTACCCATGGGTTTGCGTGTGTCACTGCCGGATCGCCAACGGAGAGCGGGCCTCGTTGCAGAGTCCCGTCAATCGTTTCGACTTCCTCGGTGAAGAATGGAACGCGTTCCGCTGAAATAACGCTTAACTCTGTGTGGATTGATAAGTTCGATTGCACCGGAAAACCGGATGCAGGTGTCGTTGCGTCGATGTGGAGGCCAAGGGCTTGAACGAGGACATCGTTGATCTGTATGCGCTTGATGTGGAGTTCGTGGAGAACGCTTCCCTTCTGATCGACGGGCAGCCATTCGGGCTTGATTGATTCAATATTGCTGATCGCCATGTCCGTCAGTTTGAGCGCTTCAGCGAGCCGGTTTGCCGCAAGTTCCGGATGTCCAGGCTTTAGATCAAGTTGCGCTTCGGAGATACTATGTGCGATTCCACGGAGCTTTGTCTTTAGGACAACCGTAAGAGCGCCCTTAGCATCCGGAGCAAGACCGGCAGTACCTTCTATGCTCGTATCGATTCCGTCGAAGAAACTAGTCTCGTGTGTCGGTTGACTGGCCAGCTTCGACCCATATCGGTGATACGCAACATCAAACGCTCCCGCAGGTGGCACGCGGACACCGCCCCCGATCTGGGACTTCTGCATCCCGAGTCCGATCCTTGCGAACTGAACATAGGTGCGCGGCGGAGCTGATCCATTTTCAGAGGGGTTGTCGGAGAGTATCGGGTCGGTGGTGCCTTCGTGGACGATGACATCGGACGAGGGTACGGTGGTGGTGACCTCTCCGGTAACGTAGTTCTCGAAGCGAGGAGCGGTGTACTTGCCGGTGGCGTAGTCGAAGAGTCCCTTGTCCGAGATGGACTGCATGGGTACGCGGGCGTACACCTTCAGCGCCTGCCAGGGGAGAATGCCTTCGGCGATCATGTCGGGGAACACGGTCGGGTCGGCGGCGGCCTTGAAGGCCTCCTGCGCGATTTGGCCGGATACCTGGTGCTGGCCATGGCCGTCCGTGACTCCGCCGATGAAGACGGCGGCGATGACGAGTGGGCGGTAGAGGCGGATCGAGCGGACGGCGTCATAGAGGACGCGCTCGTGGGTCCACTTTTTGAACGCTTCCTCTTTGGTTTTGGAGAAGCCGAAGTCGACTTCGGTGCCGAAGAACTGGTCGACTCCCAGATACCGATCAGCTGACAGTAGTTCCTGGGTGCGGAGCAGGCCGAGGGCGTCCTCGAAGTCGCCGGTCATGGCGTTCTGGCCGCCCTCGCCGCGGGTGAGGGTGAGGACGGCGACGCGTGCGCCGAGGCCGCGGGAGTAGTACGTGAGCATGCCGCCGTCTTCGTCGTCGGGGTGGGCGACGATCAGCATGAGCGAGGCGCGAGTGTTGAGCTTGCGCAGCATCTGCTCAAGGCCGCGCGCGCCCTGGTCGATGGGGAGCTCGCGGCCGTCGCGCGGCTTCACCCGCTCGCCGCGCAGATTGGCCGGATCGGTGAACTGCTGCTGGCCCTGGGCAAGGAGCGTCGAAAAAAGAAGGGCAGCGGTCGCTGTGGCGGCGCGAAGGGTCATTGTTTCTAATCTCTCACATGAAGCTCGGCAGCTCAGCTACGCAAGGGAACCCACATCCTGGAATTCAGATCCCACATCGTAGATCAGAAATAGAGCACCCGCCTCATCGCCGATGAGGACTTTGTTGCTGAAGTGGGAGCCGGTAGACTCGACGCATCGAGCACATTAACCACAACCCCGAGCTTCACCGAACACTGACGCTTCAGGGCGCGGTGGCCCTGAATATGCTCGACATGATTGGCGTCGGACCGTTCATCACGCTGCCGCTGATCCTTGCGGCGATGGGCGGCCCGCAGGCCATGTTGGGGTGGATCCTTGGCGCGGTGCTGGCGCTCTGCGATGGGCTGGTCTGGGCTGAGTTAGGCGCGGCGCTGCCGGAAGCAGGCGGCACCTACTACTTCCTGCGAATGATCTACCCAGGCAAGCCAGGGCGATACCTCGCATTCTTATTCCTGTTTCAGCTTTGCTTTTCTGCCCCACTTTCCATGGCTTCGGGCGCGATTGGCCTCGGGCAGTATGCGACGTATCTTGTGCCTTTACTCGGAAGCCATACTGCGGGCCGCGTGCTGCAGCTTGCTGGGTATAGCGTTGGCGTCTCGGTTAGCTGGGCTACGGCTGTTGCGATCGCCGCAGTCCTGCTTGTGACGGTGCTGTTATATCGAAACCTTGCGCGCATCCAGGTCATCTCGGTTGCGATGGGTGCCGTGGTGATGGCCACCATCGGCTGGATCCTGGTTACTGGCGTCATGCACGCGAATTGGCATCAGGCATTCCTGATGCCGCCTGGCGCGTTTCATCTGACACCGGAATTCTTCGAAGGACTGGGGTCGGCAATGTTGATCGCGACATACGACTATTGGGGCTACTACAACGTCACATTTTTGGGTGGCGAGGTTAAGGACCCGGCCAGGACAGTGCCTCGCGCAATCCTCATCTCGATCGGGCTGGTGGCGGCGCTTTACCTGGCAATGAACGTGATGGTGCTGGCGGTAGTGCCGTGGCAGACAATGATCGCGCAACAGGATCTTGGTGCACGGCGCGCGGTCATCTCGATCTTTATGGAGACGGCCTATGGGCCACGATTCGGTCCGCAATTGGGCCGGCTAGCCGCGGTGCTGATCATGTTTACAGCCTTTGCGGGTATCTTCTCGCTGCTGCTTGGCTATTCCCGCATACCGTACGCGGCAGCGCGTGATGGGAACTTCTTCAAGCCGTTTGCGAAGCTTCATCCTACGCGTGGTTTTCCGTATGTTTCCTTGCTTACGCTGGCCTTCGCGGCGATGCTGTTTTGCTTCTTCCAGTTAAATGACGTGATCACGGCGCTCGTGGTGCTGCGGATCATCCTCCAGTTCGTCATGCAGCATGTCGGTCTAATCTACCTGCGCATGACCCAGCCAGGGTTGAAGCGGCCGTTTCGACTGTGGCTGTACCCATTGCCGCCGCTTGTGGCAATTGCCGGATTTGGCTACATCCTGTTTTCACGAGTCAAATTTGAGCGGGAGCTCTTGCTTGCGCTCTTGCTCATCGTGGTAGCGACGGCTACGTTCATGCTTCGCCGCGGAGGTTCGACAGTACATCCGTAAGCTCTTGCAAAGCGTTATTTAAAGTGGCTGTAACAAATCTCGAAGCAGCGCTTCTAATAGAAGGTAGTGCGGAAGGAACCTACAATGTTGTTTCGCAAAGGTACGGGTATCGCGTCATCGGAGATTACTCCCGAGAGCGTTTTCAATCAGCACACGCAAGGCCGCCGAAGATTCCTGGCAACCGCGGCGACATTAGGGGCGGGTGCTTTAGCGGCATCAAGACTGCCTGCCATCCTTAATCCGCAATCGACCGTGCTGGCGGAGACGCAGAAGTTGCAGACGGTTGAGAGCAAGTACACTGTCCCGGACGTTCAAACTCCGTTTGCAAAAGCCACAACCTACAACAACTTTTACGAGTTTGGAACAGACAAGTCCGACCCAGCGCAGAATGCGCACACGTTGCAGACGCGGCCGTGGACCGTGCAGGTAGATGGCATGGTGGCGAAGCCGATCACCCTGGACGTGGACAGCATCATGCACTACCGGCCCATTGAAAACCGCGTGTACAGGCACAGGTGTGTGGAGCGCTGGTCGATGGTCATTCCATGGGATGGCTACTCGCTCGCAGAGCTGATCAAGTTCTGCCAGCCGCTGCCAGGCGCAAAGTATGTGCAGTTTCTATCGAAAGTCGATAAGAAGCAGATGCCCGAGCTGCCGGGCGGCTATGACTGGCCGTACTCGGAGGGTTTGCGAATGGATGAGGCGATGAACCCGCTGGCTTTGCTCTGTTTCGGGTGCTACGGCAACGTACTGCCAAACCAGAATGGCGCGCCGATCCGGGTGATCCTGCCGTGGAAGTACGGGTTCAAAAGCATCAAATCGATCGTGAAACTGCACTTTACGGACACACAGCCGAGGACACTGTGGAACGAACTTGCTTCCAATGAGTACGGGTTCTACTCGAACGTCAACCCGAACGTGGATCATCCCCGCTGGTCCCAGGCGACCGAGCGCAGGATCGATGCAGGCTTCCTCCCCAGGACAATGCCAACCACAATGTTCAACGGCTACCAGGATCAGGTTGCAGGAATGTATACCGGAATGGACCTGAAGAAATATTTCTAGTCAGATAAGGTAGCCAACGGCCCTGCAAATCGTGCATTATGGCGTTCTTCCTTGTAAGTCTCTGCAAGTGTTTTCCTGCAAACCCCTCTGCCTAACGCTCTCTCCTCAAAGTCCTCCACGGCCGCCAGACCTGAAAAGTCAGCAGCGGTGGAGGACCCCACCTTCCGTTGAACCTTTAGACTACGAACAGGTATGCCGAATCGAATTGTTCCCATTCTGAAGGTGTTGATCCATCTGCTGTGTGCGGCCCCGTTTGCGTGGCTCGTGTACCTGTACGAGAGCGGTGCACTGGCGCTCAATTCTGATCCTGTCAACTTCATTACCCACTTCACCGGCGACTGGGCGCTGTGGATCTTGCTGGTCGATCTAGCCATCACGCCGGTGCGCAGGTTGACCCAGGCGTTGAGCCTTCTAATCCGGTTTAGGCGCTTGGTCGGGCTTTGGGCGTTCTTCTACGCCACGCTGCACCTTGCAACCTACGTGTTCCTGTTTTCTGGCTATGACGTTCCATCTGCGGTTGCCGGGCTGAAGGCAGGGCACCTCGGCGTACTTTGGACGCAATTCATGCTGGTTTGGCCGACGATGTGGGGAGACATCCTCAAGCGGCGTTTTATCCAGGTGGGATTCGCCGCATGGGTCATGCTGCTGGCTTTGGCAGTCACCTCGCCGCAGGCAGTTCTGCGGGCAATGGGCGGAAAGAACTGGCAGCGGCTGCATTGGCTGATCTATCCCGCGGCGTGGCTGGGAATCACCCACTACTGGTGGATGGTAAAGCCGGGCGTGATGGCTCCGGCTAAGGTGACTCTTGCGCTGTCCGTGCTGCTGCTCGCCCGCGTCGTCTACTGGGCAATGAAGAAGGTCCGCACGCGCCGGGCGGCAGTAAAACTAGCCGTCTAGGCCTTCAAACAGGTCAGTCATCTGGGTGGCAGGTTGCGGAGTGTCAGTCGCGAGCAGGGTGTAATACTCCTCTGTGCCGTACTGCTCAAAGTGCGCCTTCGTTCGCTCCATGAGCGGTGCCTGCGAGGTATGTGCGCGAAAGGCTTCGGCTTTACGCTCCTGCACGGCCCGGACATTGAGGACGACAGTCCACGGGGAGAGCAGTGGCGGTTGCCGATCGGGCAGGAAGTAGTTGGTCGTGACGGTGAACAGGCGTCTGGGCTGGAACGGGCGTGCTAGATCGGGATAGCGCTTCGAGCGGCCTGCCCAGTGGAAGGCGGCGGTGGTCAGCATCGAGACCATCATGTGATCAGCGTGGGTGTTGGGGCCGCCATCGCTCCCGAAAGTGATGACGACATCAGGCTGGAAGCGGCGGATACGTTCGACGAGCCGCCCGGCAGTCTTTGAGAATTCCACGAATTCGAGACGGCCGTCCTGGTAATCAAGAAGCTCGTGATGGCTGACGCCGAGGATCTCGCAGGACGCAGCGAACTCTGCGCGCCGCATGGCGCCAAGTTCCTGAACAGAGCCGGCTTCGCCGCGGTGTGTCGCGGCCTGGCCGTCGGTGAGGCAGATTACGTAGGTCTCGACGCCATGGTCGGCGGCAAGAGCGAGAGCGCCGCCGAAGGCAAAGCATTCATCATCGGGATGCGCAACCACCACCATCATCTTCAAGCCCACTCCACACACTCCTCCACACAATTCTCGAGGTCCGCTGGTTCGAGGACAGCATCCTCAAAGACTTCGTCATCGAACAGCGATTGCATCACGGTAAGCTTTGCCGTCCCGCTGCTGAGTGCCACCGGCGCGAAGGTCTGGCGATGCAGCGGGCAGGGGCCATGCTGCTTCAGCGCGCGGCGGTGTTCCGGCGTAGCGTAGCCCTTGTGCGCGGCGAGACCGTATTGCGGATGTACTTCATCAAGCTGACGCATGAGGGCGTCACGATGGACTTTTGCGACGACGGATGCTGCGGCGATCGATAAGCTCAGCGCGTCGCCGTAGATAAGCCGGGTCTGGGCGCAGGCATGGTCGATCCTCATGGCGTCTATCAGGAGATGGTCAGGCAGCAGCGCCAGCCCTTGAACGGCAAGCAGCATCGCAAGGCGTGTCGCCTGGTAGATGTTGACCAGGTCGATGGTCTCCGCGGCTACTTCAGCGACGCTGACCGCGACGGCCATTCGGCGTATACGCCGATCCATGGACTCGCGGTCCTCACGTGTCATTTGCTTTGAATCTTTCAGGCCGGCGTTCGCAAGCGATGCCACACGTTCAGGAAGGATGACGGCGGCAGCCACGACAGGGCCAAACAAAGCTCCGCGGCCAACTTCATCAACGCCTGCAATGCGCTGAAAGCCATGGTAGCGGAGGGCCTGCTCCGGCGCGTCGCTGCAGATAAGCTGCTTCAACATGCGCTGTTTGGCGGCGGCTGACTTGGTGGTTGGTTTGAGAGTCGTCTTCAAAGCGTCTGAAGATATTTTACGACGGCCAGCCCGTTACGACATCTGCTGCGCATCCTCTGGCGGCATTTGTTTCACAAAGATCTTCTTGACTAACTCGAGACGGGCGCGCACGGCGGATTTTAAACTGGAGTGCCAGAAATCATGAAGACCAAGGCCGAGCAGACCCTTGGTCGAGACCCCCTTGCTGCGGAAGAGCCGCATCAACTCGCGGGTGTAGGGTATCGGAGACTCGTTGGCTGCAAAATGCATCATGCAGGGTTCGAACGGCTGGTTGTCATCGCGCCATATGAAGCGGCAGCGAGCATGAGCAGAATCAATCTCGATCGTCCCGGGCTTGCCGCTTAGGTAGCGGGAAAAGAAATTGCTGAAGGGCGCGGGCGGCATGTCGAGCATTGTCATGGCGATGGCAACGGCATCTTCATCCGCATATTGGAGGTCGCCAGCGTACTCCTTGTAGTTCGCTGTAATGGTCCGGGCGAGATCGAACATTGGCTTGCTTTCAGGCGTGCGGAAACAGGCGTGACCGGCACCTTCGATGACGGTAAAACGCTCCTTGCCGAATTTCTTGAGGATGGCGGCGCGGTCAAGGCCGAAGGTGCTGAAGCCGTGAGTCTCGTACCAGCCCTGCGCGGCGTATACGGGATCGCTCCAGAGTTCAACGTAGGGCTTCAAGGGCTTGAAGACGAGTACGTCGGCGTCGAGAAAAAAGGTGGTCTTAAAGGGGGTGTATTCGTCGAGATGGACTTTGTGCTCGAAGCCGCGGAGACTGGAGTCTTCCTCGATCACGTAGTCGAAATACGGCCGCAGAATATGGTGGAACTTCCTGGAGCAGGCCACCGCGATAGGAACACCCGGATTACTCGCCCGAAGGGACAAGGCAAGCCCAATCGCCTTCAAGTAGTCGGATGGCGAGGCAAGGGTAAGAACACCAAAGCTGATGTCACTTTCCGACTCGGTGGTAGATAACGGATTGGAATCCTTCATGTAAGTCATGGCCGCTCAAGACTGAGAATAGCTGTCTTTTCGGATCGACACTATGACACTTTAGGAAGGTAGTCTTGCAACAGACAAGAATGGACATTGTGCCCATCGCAGCTGCGGCGGGCACAACGTCCACTTCTAAAAACAGTTTACTTGGTGGCGCGAGCGACTTCCGTGAGACGGGCAGCCTTGCCACGTAGACCGCGAAGATAGAAGAGCTTCGAGCGGCGAACTTCGTAAGAGCGCACCTTGGTGACGGTGTCGACGACCTTGGAGTTATAAGGGAAGATGCGCTCGACACCCTGGCCAAAGCTCATCTTGCGGACTGTGAAGGTGCCGTGCGGGCCCTTGCGTGAGGCGATCACCATACCTTCAAATGCCTGGAGGCGCTCTTTCTCGCCTTCCTTGATCTTGACCTGGACGCGGACGGTGTCGCCGGGAGCGAATGGAGGGAGGTCGGTCCGCTCGAACTTGGCGGCCAGCTTCTGCATGATTGGATGGATTGACATAGCAACTTTCCTGGTAAGAACTCGAATACTTAGTTTACACAAAGCCGGTCAGATCGCGAAGGGACGAATGAAGCTCCCGGGAGTGCCCTCTTCCGGATTGACGAAGATAACATCCTTCGGATCCCGCCTGGGCGTGTCGATCGCTAAGAAAACGACGGGCTCAGTGCTGATTTCGGGCATCGCGTGGACAGTTCCCCGCTTGAAGACAAGCAGATCGCCGGGAGCAAACCCTGCGACGTTCTGCGGATCTTCCATCCAGAATGTTCCTGTTCCCGAGAGCACGTAGAGATGTTCGTCGGAGCCGGCGTGATAGTGAGGAGGCGTTTGCCGGTAGACCCGGAAGACGCGTGTACTGGCTTCCGCTTCGTCGGTCAGATAGACGTCGAGCAAGAGCGACTCTGAAGTCGGAGGAAAGCTCCGTGCGATTTCTCTCAGATTGAACCGCCCGAAAGTCTTCTCCGTCAAAATCTTCTCCGCCATGCGTCGATTTTAGGCCATCTGCTTCAGGCCATCTCCGACACTCGACTGTCTTTTCTTCAGGGCCAATGGAAACTTATTCGAGCAGGGCGCGTGAAGGACGCTTACAAGATATCCACAACGCATAGACGTGCAGCTTGCCAGGTCTCAAGTTATAGTGGATTTCATTCCATGGTCATCCCAAGCAGTTGGGGTGTGAAGAGGGAATCCGGTGAGAATCCGGGACTGCCCCGCAGCGGTAAGCAGGTACGAAAGCCCGTAGGAAGCAAGACGACACTGGATGCGCAAGCGACTGGGAAGTCAGGGTGAGTAGGTACGAGCCTGTGAAGTCCGAAGACCTGCCATAGAAACATACGCTAACGCCTCCGAGGGGAGGCGAGGTGGCAGCGCATTTCCGTCCCTATTGTCCGGACGCGTTGCTTCTTCGCATCACTCCGGGGGCCAGGGAGATCGATCCATGGCCGCTTTCACAGACAGCACCCCGACACAAACCACCCTCGCTGATCTAACGCCCGGATTTCCGGTGCGCGAAGAGATGCCCATCATGCATGTTCGTAAGCGCAACGGGGCGCTTGAACCGGTGGACGTGAACAAGATCGTGCGCGCGGTGCAGCGATCATCGTATGGTCTGACGCACGTAGACGCGATCCGGGTAGCGTCAAAGACGATCGGGGGGCTCTACGACGGCGCGACAACGCGCGAGCTTGACACAATCTCGATTGACACGGCTGCTTCGCTCATCGCTGAGGAGCCGCAGTACTCGCGGCTTGCAGCGAGGCTGCTGTTAGCGACAATCGTGAAAGAAGTTTCTGCACTGAACCTGCACTCCTTTTCGCAGGCAATCGCTTACGGGTTTCAGGAAGGCGTCGTTGGAAAGGCCACGGCGGAGTTTGTGGCGACACATGCGCGCAAGTTGAACCACGCCATCGACGACAGCTTTTCAGATCGCTTCGAGTACTTTGGGCTTCGGACGGTTTACGACCGGTACCTGCTTCGCGACCCCATCTCGCGTGCCGTCACGGAGACGCCGCAGCACTTCTTTCTGCGGGTAGCGTGCGGGCTCGCCGTCACACCGCATGAGGCAATCGAGTTTTACCGGCTGATCGCGTCTCTCGATTACATGCCGTCTTCGCCAACGCTCTTCAATGCCGGGACCAAGCATCCGCAGATGTCATCGTGTTACCTTCACGATTCGCCGCAGGATTCGCTCGACAGCATCTATGACACCTACAAGAATGTGGCGCTGCTGTCGAAGTTTTCCGGTGGAATCGGGCTGGCATTTCATCGTGTGCGCAGCGAAGGCTCGCTGATTCGCGCAACGAATGGGCTTTCAAATGGAATCATCCCGTGGCTGCGCACGCTCGACAGCTCGGTCGCCGCAGTCAACCAGGGAGGCAAGCGCAAGGGTGCGTGCTGCGTCTACTTGGAGCCGTGGCACGCAGATATCGAAGCGTTCCTGGAGTTGCGGGAGAACACAGGCGATACGGCTCGGCGGACCTATAACCTGAACCTTGCCAACTGGATTCCAGACCTCTTTATGAAGCGTGTTGAGGCCGACGGACTATGGTCACTCTTTGATCCGAAGGACGTGCCGGAGCTGCCGGATCTGTTCGGCGACGCATTTGCCGAGGCCTACGAGAAGGCCGAGGCAGACAAGATCTACCACCGTCAGATCAAGGCACGGGAACTCTACCTGCGAATGATGCGGTCGCTTGCGGAGACCGGCAACGGTTGGATGACCTTCAAGGATGCGACTAACCTGAAGTGCAACCAGACCGGCAAGGCTGGCAACGTTGTGCATCTTTCAAATCTCTGCACGGAGATCACAGAGGTGACCTCGAAGGACCAGACGGCGGTTTGCAATTTGGGGTCGATCAATCTCGCCCGCCACGTGACCGTCGATGGGAACGGTGCGCCCTGCTTTGACTTCGAAAAGCTGGGGGAGACAGTACGGGTTGCCGTGCCAATGCTTGATCGCGTAATCGACATCAACTACTATCCGATCGCTCAAGCTGCGAGTTCAAACTCCCGCTGGCGGCCGATTGGGCTTGGACTGATGGGGCTGCAGGATGTCTTCTTCCAACTGCACCTGCCATTCGATTCGGTTGAAGCGCAATCGCTTTCGACGAAGATCCAGGAAGATATTTACTACTATGCAATGGTGGCCTCCTGCGAACTTGCAGAGAAGAGCGGGCCGCACGACACATTCGCCGAGACGCGACTTGCGGATGGGAACTTCCAGTTTGATTTATGGAACGTGAAGCCGAGTGAGCCCGCGCGTTGGAACGATCTGAGACAGCGAATCGTGAACAGTGGCGTGCGCAATTCGCTTGTAATCGCGATCGCTCCAACAGCGACGATCGCTTCTATCGTGGGCTGCTATGAGTGCATCGAGCCGCAGATCTCGAACCTGTTCAAGCGTGAGACCCTCTCCGGCGAGTTTCTGCAGGTCAATCGCTACCTGATCGAAGAGCTGCAGGCGCGCGGTATGTGGACGGAAGAGATACGCATGCGGCTGAAGCTGTCGGAAGGATCGGTGCAGAATATCGACGGGCTGCCTGACGACCTAAAGCTCCTTTACAGAACCGTTTGGGAGGTGCCGATGCGATCGCTGATTGATATGGCTGCCGCGCGGAATGCCTACATCGATCAGTCACAGTCGCTCAATTTGTTTGCGGAGTCGCCGAATATTGGCAAGCTCTCTTCGATGTATATGTACGCATGGAAGCAAGGCCTCAAAACCACTTACTATCTGCGCTCAAGGCCGGCTACAAAAATTGCCAAGACGACGGTTGCGAATACAAGCAGCCGGGTTGGAGCTGCTGCTTCGAACGCGCTTCCATCGCTGCAGGCTAAAGCCGAAGAGGTGATTGCCTGCTCGCTTGAAAATCCTGACTCGTGCGAAGCCTGCCAGTAAAACTCAATAACGAATTAGAAGAAAGCGAGTCATCTATGTCTGCAATTCTTGCACCACACTCTGCTGCATCCTCAGTCGCTGCGCCCACGCATATCCTTGATCCTGGCCTCTGCCTCACGTTGAGACCGATGCGCTTCCCGGTCTTTTACGAGATGTTCCGTGACGGCATTAAGAACACGTGGACCGTTGAAGAAGTTGATTTCCAAACCGATTTGGTCGACCTGAAGCAAAGGATTACGCCTGCTGAGGTGCACGTAATTCAGCGGCTGGTCGCATTCTTTGCAACAGGCGACAGCATTGTCTCGAATAATCTCGTACTGAATCTCTATAAACACATCAATTCGCCCGAGGCTCGGCTCTACCTGTCACGCCAGCTATTCGAAGAGGCTGTGCATGTGCAGTTTTACCTGACGCTGCTTGACAACTACGTGCCCGACCATGAAGAGCGAGCGGCGGCGTTTGCGGCGGTCGAAAACATTCCTTCTATCTCGAAAAAGGCTGATTTCTGCATGAAGTGGATGGACTCCATCCAGGAACTGGATGCGCTGACCACGCGCGACCATCGGCGACAGTTCCTGCTCAATCTGATTTGCTTTGCAGCGTGTATCGAAGGGCTGTTCTTCTTCGCGGCCTTTGCCTACGTTTATTTCTTTCGGTCAAAGGGATTGCTGCATGGCCTTGCGGGCGGGACCAACTGGGTCTTTCGCGATGAAAGTTGTCACCTTGAGTTTGCGTTCGAGGTTGTGAACGTCGTTCGGGCCCAGGAGCCGGACCTCTGGGACGCAGAGCTCGAGGCGCAGATCGTGACCATGCTTCGGGAAGCCGTCGATTGTGAAGTTCAATTTGCTGAGGACCTTCTGGCCGGCGGCGTTGCCGGGCTATCGCTGCGGGACATGCGGCAATACCTTGGCTTTGTGGCGGACTCGCGTCTGCAGCGGCTCGGCATTGCTCCGGCATTCCATGCGAAGAACCCGTTCTCATTTATGGATTTGCAGGATGTGCAAGAGCTGACGAACTTCTTTGAGCGACGAGTGTCCGCCTACCAGACGGCAGTCGAAGGCGAAGTAGGATTCGGAGAGGACTTCTAAGCCAGCTTGCGGCCTTCGATGTCCAGCGCGACGTGATACAGGGCATCCCGGGTGGCGAGGGCCGCGCAGCCGTCTTCCAGGAAGGCCAGGCCAACAAGATTCGAGCCTGAGAGAGCAAGTGAGGCTTCGCCTTGTCGCGTGATGCGCACTACTCCGCGCTGCCCATGAAGCGAAGCGGCAACGTAAAGGTTATCGTCGATATCAAACGCCATGCCCTGCGCGCGTCCGAGTCCCTGGTAGAAAACACTTGTGGTGCCATCGGGGGCGATCGCTCGGATCACCTGATTCGAACTGGTAGTTGGCCCGGTGACGAAGAGTGTTCCTTTACTGTTGAAGGCAAGATGGTAGGCAGCCATGCTCGGCTCCAAAGTGGCAAAGACGAACAGGTTGCTTGGATCAGGAAGGCCGGCGGTAGCAGCGATCTTGAAGATAGTACCGGAGCGATCGCCGACGTAGAGATTGCCATGCTCGTCGAACGCTATGCCGGTAGCAATGCCGAGGCCTTCGGCAAAGAGTGTAGCGTCGCCGCTCGGCGTGATGCGGTAGATGGTGCCGTCATTGCGGGAACTAGTGTAGAGAAAGCCTTCGCGGTCGAAGGCAAGCCCCGTGGGATTGATCAGGTCGCGCACGAAGGGGCGGATCTGGAAGTCGCGATCGATGGCGAAGATGGAGACGGGAACTTGCTGCCCCCGGGTGCCGGAGAACGTGGCGAAGAGACGGCCATCCGCATCGACGGCAGGGTTGGCGACCGGATGCAGGTTCTCCGCCAACGGCACGGCAATGCGGGCGTGCAGCGGATTGCTCGATGACCCATTGCGGTGGAGTACAAGGTCGCCAGAGATGGAGCCGTCGGGGATGCGAACGGTGGCTCGACTGGAGCGAGCAAGCGAGACTGCGGCCGGAGTGTCGCCGATCGAAACGGTCGGCAGGTCGGCGTTGTGCGTACCAAGGTGAGAGCCGTGCACTTCGATCTCTCCGCCAGGCATTGCTGCAGGCGGGATGAGGTGGTGGAGATGTGGAGTGCCGGGGTGGTCGGATTTCAGAAAGTCGAGGAGCGGGGTCACTGCTCTAGTTTAGTGCAGGAGCGCATTGTCAGTTCTCACTTATTCCGTTGTCGACAGCGGTCCTAATGTAGAACGGAAAACGGGGAACGAATCAAGAGCAGAAGTACTTGTGCCACCGCGCACGCGATGAGTCCGGCCGCGACATCGTCGAGCACGATGCCGGTTCCCCCCGGGAGACGTTCGAGTTGCCGGATTGGTGGCGGCTTGAAGATGTCGAAGGCGCGGAAGAGCAGCAGCGCCAGTACGGCATGGGTCCAGTCTGCGGGAAGGAACATCAGCGCGAAGAACTGGCCGGCGACCTCATCGATGACAACAAGACCGGGATCTTCGCGGCCGCATTCACGGGCGACGATGGTAGCGGCGGGGATGCCGATGAGGGTCGCAATGATGGCCGCCGCGGCCGTTCCAACGGCGAGTGCAAAAGGCCTTGGATGCAGGGCGTGGGCGGCTGCAAACCAGAGGAGCAGTCCGGCAATCGAGCCGTAGGTTCCGGGGCCTGGCTTCAGAAGGCCGGCTCCGAAGAAGGTGCCGATGGCCCAGGCCCAGAGTGTCTTTTTCTCTTCAGGTGGGTGGAGCTGCACTTTGGAGTTTGCCACTAGCCGTTGTCTTCGTCGGAGCTGTGTGGATGCCGACCAGCGTTCGATCGCGCGAGCTCCTCGAGCAGGTCGGGGTCCTGAATGGGAGAACTGATCTTGTAGTCTCCAGAGGCCCACTTGCCGAGATCGAGGATGCGGCAGCGATCGGAGCAGAAGGGGAAGTCTTCGCCGGTAGCTAGAACGACTTTGCGGCAGGTAGGGCAAAAGAGGGCTTTGGGTGTACTGGACATGGCACTACTATCTTAGAAGATAAAAGCGGACGCGCTTGCTCGTGCCTGCCCGCGGGTCCATGCGACTTGGTCCTCCGTCGCTATTCCAGAATACGAGCCACGACATCGTAGTCGTGCGACTCGGTGATCTCCGCCCGGTAGAACGTTCCGGGGACCAGTTCTTCGTGAGGCCCAAAGTCGTTGATGAGGACCTTGCCGTCTATCTCGGGCGCATGCAGCGGGGTGCGACCCTGCCAGAGCAGGTCGGTCTCTTCTGAGGGACCTTCGACCAGGAGATCAATCTCGCGGCCTACCCAGGCGGCCTTCGAGCGCGTGCTGATCTTCTGCTGAAGCTTCATCAGTTTGCGTCGTCGCGCTTCAATGGTCCGCTTCGGGACCTTGAGTTCGTCTGGCAGGTTGAAGGCGGCAGCACCCTCTTCGTCGGAGTAGGTGAACACGCCGAGCCAGTCGATCTCAGCCGCGGTCACAAACTCGCAAAGGTGGTAGAAATCGCGTTCGGTCTCGCCAGGGAATCCGACAATGAAGCTGGTTCGGATCACGATGCCGGGAACGATGCGGCGGGCCTTGGAGATGAGATCAAGAAAGATCTGGGCATTCCCACCACGCTTCATCGTCTTGAGGACTGCGGGACTGGCGTGTTGCAGCGGCACATCGAGGTACTTGGCAATCGTGTCGTGGCGCGCCATGGTCTCGAGTAGGCGCGTCGTCACCTTATTTGGATAGGTATAGAGAAAGCGGAGCCAACGCAGGCCGGGCAGCACTGCCAGGGCATCCAGCAACTGGGCCAGGCCGATTGGTTCGCCGCTCTCCGTGACCAGGCCAAGGTCTTCGCCGTAGCAGGTGGTGTCCTGCCCGATGAGCGTAATCTCACGCACGCCTTGAGCAATCAGGTTCTGGGCCTCGGCGACAATTGACCCCATGCGGCGCGAACGGAACTTTCCGCGAAGCTGCGGAATAATGCAGAAAGTACAGGGGTGGTCGCAGCCTTCGGCAATCTTGATATAAGCGGAGGCCCGCGGCGTGGTGAGGATGCGAGGCGTCTCGTCGGAGTAGAGGTACTCGGGGAGCGCTGCGACAGCACCGTCCCAGGAGTCGCGGGAAAAACGGCCGGATTGCTCGCGGGCGAGACCTTCACTTCGCGCGGGAATGGGCCCCTGCGCATGAACAGCGGCAGATGCCGGCTCTCCGATCGCGGCGGCAACCGAGTCGTGTTCGCCTGAGACGTAATCCCGGGCTTTGTCCTCGGATCCCTCAATTGTGAGCTGCGCCCCCAGTTCGGTCGGGTGGGAGTGCTGGTGAACAGCACTGGGAGCACGGCTTACCAATTCGCTACTTTGCGGAAGAATGTTGAAGTGTCTGTTCGCGGCATGGCCGGTGGGCGTTAGTCCCGCGGCGGCCAGAATGGCTTCGAGCTCACCCGTGCCGACAACGGCATCGACTTCTGGAATGTTCTTCTGGATCTCATCGCGGTAGCGCTCGACTAAGCAGCCGGCAACGATGAGGCGGCGGGCTTTGCCTCCGCTGGCAAGCTTGTGCTTGGCCATCTCAAGAATTGTGTTCACCGACTCCTGCTTTGCGGAATCGATGAAGCTGCACGTGTTGACGACAATGATTTCCGCATCCTCGGCGTTCGGGGTCATCTCAGCCCCGCCGTGGTGAAGCATGCCCATCATGACTTCTGAGTCGACAAGGTTTTTGGGGCAGCCAAGAGAGACGAATCCAATCTTGGGGCGAGTGACCGCGGGCGCCATTGAGACGGTCAGGGTGGGTTCGAGGTCGAGAGTGGCGGGAGCAGTCACAGCTCTTTAGTTTAGCAGTTTCCCGTGCGTTCGCTTGATTACGATGGCCCGAGCAAGGGGCGTCTATATCTGTCGCGACTACGTCTTGGTGGGCTGATCGCGGTGGCGGCGAAGAGCGTCGAGATGAATGACCAGCGCAATCAGTCCACCCGCGATGGTGCAAAGGGCGCGCCGATGCGCAATCACCGGCCCAGGCAAGGCATTCAGCGAGAGCAGGAAGACGATGTACGAGGTAAGGAAAACCGAGTAAAGGCCATAGTTCACGGAGAGCGTCACGTAGCTGAGGAACGCAGCTCCGGTCGCAAGAATTGCGAGCACGATTGGGTCAGGATGCAGGTGCGTCAAGGCAAACGTCCCGATGACCGCTCCGGCCAGGGTCCCGGCAATCCGTAGAAGAGCACGCGTAAAGGTCTCGAAGAAAGCCGGCTTCTGAACAAGGAGAGCGGTCATCGGGATCCAATAGCCGGACTGAATGCCGAGGCGGCGGTACGCCTCTGCGGCTAGGACGACGGTGATCGTAAGGCGGATCGCGTAGGTAAAGCCAGCAGTGTGCGAGAGCCGTGGCAGCGAAAGCGGGATCTCGCGTATGCTTTCCAGGGTCTCGCGGCGGGTGTCGGAGTCGGAGTGGAAGAGGAGATCAGCGGTACGGTCAACGGTGAGGTGATGCAGTTCAACGAGGCTGGACTTGAGCTCCGGAAGGATGCGGAGAAAGACGCTGGTGAGAATGACCTGGAGGGTTCCACCGGCGAGCATAAGCAGGGCGCGATCCATTGCAGCGCGAGGGCCAGCAGGGAAGGCCGAGGTCACAAAAAGGGTGATCGCCGCCTGTTGTCCAACCCAGGCGACTCCGGCGGCGCGGGCGGTCAACAAGCCATAGAGAAAGCTCCAGATGGCCGATGCGATCAGGAGCGAGTAGCCATTGTGACCGACCGTCATCCCGACAAGGGTCGAAAGGCCGATGGCCACGGTACCAAAGAGCATCGGGGCGACTCGCGAGTCGGCGATGCGCTGGTTGACCCCGAAACCGATGGTCATCGCTCCGCCACCGGCAATCAGGCCAGCCGACGGGTGGCCGACTTCCACGCCGATAATCAGGCAGAGTGCGACCGAGATGGAACAGATTGCCGGGACCCCAAAGCAAAGCTTTTTCCAGTTGAATGTGTAAAGGTCGGCGAAGTATGGGTGGCCAGCAGGAGCTTGCGAGGTCGTAATAGAGAGCGGATTTCCGGTGGTAGCCACTTTGTCTATGATGCCCCACGAATTAGCCGTGCCTTATACGAGGCGCAGTGTGCCTGGTAGTCGACCCCGGCCGTTGTTCATCTGCACAGGTCTGCACAATAAAACGTGAACTCATGAGGATTCTCGCGCAGATAGCAGCGTACCGGGTGGAACCCTGAAGCAGATGAGTGCGATGCTTGGTGGTAGAGCGTCTGCGATGGTAAAGTTGAGCAGTGCCGGGTCCTACGCGACGTAATCCCGCCAACCCCGCCAGGTCCGGAAGGAAGCAACGGTAACGGGTAATTATGGGCGCAGTAGGTCACCCGGTGCTAAAAACTCAGTGACAATCTATTTCTGAGATCAGGCGCATATAGCGTCGGTGCGACTGTTTCTGTAAGTCGGTGCGGCTGTTTCTACGACGTCGGTTTGGCCATCGTTTCAAGAGATATCCTCTGGTAAACGCTGCCTGGATGACGCACACGAAGCGCGGCATCTGGTGCATGTAACGATCGTCGGTACCCTTGCCTTGTAATAGTTTTGTATTCTGGTCTCAGACAACTATTTGAGGTGAAGGTTTGAGTGTGACGTTGACGCCGCGCATACACGCGCGGGTTGCTGCAAAGATTACCTGTGTTGGGGCATACGCCCCGCCGCGGTTGCTCACCAATGCAGACCTCGAAAAAATGGTGACGACGAACGATCAGTGGATCGTTGAGCGGACAGGTATTCGCCAACGCCACCTGGTTGATGCGGGAGTTGCGACGAGTGATCTCGCGGCAGCGGCAGCAAGGGACTGCCTGGCACAACGGGGCATTCAGGCGAGCGAACTGGATGCGATCCTGGTCGCGACGGTCACCCCGGACATGATGTTTCCGGCCACTGCTTGCCTTGTACAGGAAAAGATTGGTGCAGTCGGAGCGTGGGGATTTGACCTCTCGGCTGCGTGTTCGGGTTTCCTGTACGCCTTGCAGGTTGGAGCCAAACTGATCGAATCGGGCGTGCACAGCAAGGTGATGGTGATCGGTGCAGACGTAATGAGTTCGATCCTCGACTACACAGACCGATCAACATGCATCCTTTTTGGAGATGGTGCGGGCGCGGTGCTGCTGGAGCCTGCCGTTGCGGACGAAGTTGGCATGGTGGACTTCATTCACGAGATCGACGGCACTGGTGCGACGTCGCTGTATATGCCGGCGGGTGGCAGCCTGCATCCCGCGACGGCCGAGACCGTTGCTACCAAGATGCACTTCGTTCACCAGGAGGGTGGAGCAGTCTTCAAGGTGGCCGTGAGGAAAATGGCAGAGCTCAGCGAGGCCTTGCTGCAGCGCAACGGCCTTACAGCTGCCGATGTCGATCTCTTTATTCCGCACCAGGCGAATAAGCGCATCATCCTGGCAACGGCAGAACGGCTCGGTATGCCGGAGGAGAAGATTGTCATCAATATCGGCGAATATGGAAATACAACGGCAGGTACGATCCCGCTGGCGATGCACACGGCGCTGCAGGAAGGCCGCTTGAAGAAAGGGATGACGGTGTTGCTGGCGGCGTTCGGCGGGGGATATACGATTGGGTCGACACTCCTGCGGTGGGAATAAGAGCTAGATACCGACGAACGAACTACGACAGCAAGGATCTGCGGTTGAACATGGTGTCAGGGCTGAAGTCTAGCCGCCGCAAAAGATCTTGCTATGCGGAACCGCGGCGTTTGAAGTGCGTATAGATGGTCATCTGCAAAGTAATGAGGTGAGTCGCATGGTGCTTGATCCGTTGTGGATGAGAGCGTTCCTGGGAGTGCACATCACGGCAGGGTCCTCGTCGTTTCTGCTTGCACCAGTAGCTTTGGCGACTGCAAAGGGTGGCAAGTCGCACAAGTTGTGGGGGACGGTCTATCTCTGGTCGATGGGTGTGGTTGCTGCGACAGCGTTGCCGATGGCCCTGTATCGACCAGTGTTGTTTCTTGCCCTGGTGGCGGTATTCAGCTTCTACGCGGCGTATTCAGGGTACCGAGTGACCAAACTGAAAGCTCTGTCGAAAGGCGGCAGCGCGCAGCCGATCGACTGGATCGCTGGCGGGGTCACCTTTTGCTCGAGCGCGGCGTTGGCCGGGTTGGGGGCATTCAAATCTGCGGCAGTTCAACACATGGGCGTTGTGGCTGTCATCTTCGGGCTGCTAGGAATGCGGCTCGCCTTCGTCCAGATGCTCAGCTTTGTGCGGAAGCCAAAAGAGAAGATGTTCTGGTGGTACTCACACCTCGGCAACATGATTGGGAGCTACATCGCGGCATGGACTGCATTCTCCGTCGTGACGCTGCCGATCTATTTCGGGCCGAGCTTTCTGTTGTGGCTCTGGCCAACAGCAGTGGGCGTACCGTCAATCGTGCTGACGACGATCTACTACAAACGTAAATTTGCGCCGAAGCAGCGGGTGATTGCCGTTTAGCCGACTGGTATTTGAGCTCTTGTGCCGCAGAACTCTGAGCTAAATCGATTACGCCGTGACAACGCACGCTCCGGTGACGTAAGCTGCTCTCGACTACATCCAACTCCCCCGCAGGAACAAGGTGCCATGAAGTTCAGAGAAATATCCGTCGCAGCAATCGTTGTGCTCTCGTTGCATTCCTCAAGCCTGATAGGTCAGCAAAAGGCCAGCTATCTCGACACAAACCTCTCTGCGGAGCAACGGGCCGCAGACCTTGTACACCAGATGACGTTAGAGGAGAAGGCGAGCCAGTTGGTGAACCAGGCACGCGCGATCCCGCGGCTTGGTGTGCCTGCGTACGACTGGTGGAGTGAGTCGCTGCACGGCGTAGCGCGTGAAGGCGTGACGGAGTTTCCTGAGCCGGTTGGATTGGCGGCGACGTTCGATCCTGCTGCCATCCACCGGATGGCAGTCGTCGTTGGCACAGAAGGGCGCGTTAAACACGAGATGGCCGTGAAGGCGAACGGTGGCCAGGAAAGTGCCATCTTTGAAGGCTTGGACTTCTGGGCACCAAATATCAACATCTTTCGCGATCCACGCTGGGGCAGGGGCCAGGAGACATACGGGGAAGATCCGTTCCTGACGGCGCGTATGGGCGTTGCTTTTGTGACCGGAATGCAGGGGGACGACCCGAAGTACTACCGTGTAATCTCAACGCCCAAGCACTATGCGGTCCATAGTGGACCCGAGTCAACGCGGCACACAGCCGACGTGACGGTAAGCAAGCACGATGAACTGGACACCTACCTTCCCGCGTTTAGAGCGGCGGTAATTGAGGGCAAGGCAGACTCGGTGATGTGCGCTTATAACGACATCAACGGCCAGCCTGCGTGTGCGAATGAGTTTCTGCTGAAGGACCAGCTTCGTGGCAAATGGGGCTTCAAGGGTTATGTCGTCTCCGATTGCGGCGCGATCGTCGATGTCTACCGCAATCACCATTTCGAACCGTCACAGCCACAGGCGTCAGCGATCAGCCTGCAGCGTGGCATGGACAACGAGTGCGTCGACTTCACCTTCAAGGTCAAGGATGACCACGACTACAAGCCTTACGTGGATGCCGTAAAAGAAGGCCACCTCAAGGAGTCTGAAATCGACACCGCCGTAGAGCGGTTGTTCACGGCACGTATGAAGCTGGGCATGTTCGACCCGCCGGAGATGGTGCCTTACAAGAAGATTCCTGATTCTGAACTCAACAGTGCGGCGCATCGCGAGATGGCCCATGTGATCGCGAATGAGTCGATGGTGCTGCTCAAGAATGATGGAACTCTCCCGATTCAAAGCAACAAAAAGATCCTCGTAGTCGGGCCCCTTGCGGAGCAGACAAAGGTGCTGCTCGGGAATTACAACGGCACGCCGACACATACCGTGTCCGTGCTCGAAGGAATGCGCAAGGTCTTCGGCGATGGCCAGATTAAGTACGAAGCGGGCACTCAATTCTTGAGTCATGAGGCAGAGGCTGTTCCCGCATCTGCCCTGACTTCGAATGGTAAGCCGGGAGTTCATGTCGGCTATTCGAAGCTGGACATGTCGAATGTGAACAATGTAACGGGTACCAAGTCGATCGCCGAACGGACGGACCCTGTGATCGACGTCACTGCACACCCGCTCCCTTCATCAGTTGCGGAACTTCGGCCTCTATCGGTTCAATGGGATGGCATGTTGACGGCAAAAGACACCGGGGATTACAACCTCGGTCTCAAGGCGAATGGTTTCTTTCGCATCAAGGTCGATGGTAAGAATGTGACCTCTTCTTACGGCGGCGATGCAAACGAAGCCAAGCTCGGACGCGTTCATCTGGAGGCGGGCAAGCCAGCCACGCTGCATGTTGAATACGCACCGCCAGAGAAGGGGACTCCTGTGGCACAGCTGGTGTGGGCCAGGGTCGATATGACTCCCCGACCGGAAGCAATCAGTGCTGCCCGCAATGCAGACGTCATAGTCACCCTGCTTGGTATTTCGAGCGAGCTGGAAGGTGAAGAGATGGAGGTCAGCGAGCCAGGCTTCAAGGGCGGCGACCGGACCAGCATCGATCTGCCAAAGCCTGAAGAGGAGTTGCTTGAAGCTTTGGTTGCGTCCGGAAAACCGGTGGTCCTCGTGCTCACCAACGGAAGCGCTCTCGCGGTGAATTGGGCCAAGGACCACGCGAATGCGATCCTCGATGCGTGGTATCCCGGCGAAGAAGGTGGGACCGCCATTGCCGAGACCCTCTCCGGAAAAAACAATCCTGCGGGAAGGCTGCCGGTCACGTTCTACACCGGGGTGGATCAGCTGCCGCCATTTGATAGCTACGCGATGCAGGGCCGCACGTATCGCTACTTCAAGGGGGCGCCGTTGTATCCATTTGGCTATGGGCTCAGCTATACGAGCTTCTCTTACAGCGATCTAAAACTCCCTGCGTCTGCAACCAGGGCTGGAGATCCGTTGTCGATCGATGTCGCTGTGACGAACAAGGGCAAGATCGCGGGAGACGAGGTGGCGCAGCTTTATCTCACCTTCCCAGAGGTGGCCGGCGCTCCGCTCCGTGCCCTCCGTGGTTTCCAACGGGTGCACCTGGATGCAGGCCAGTCACAGACGCTGCACTTCGACCTGAAGGATCGTGACTTGAGCATGGTCTCAGATGCAGGCGAGCCAATCGTAGCTGCGGGCAAGTACCTCGTGTCAGTGGGCGGAGGACAGCCGGACACCATTGCTCCCGGGGTCAAGGGTGCAGTCGAGATCACGGGAACAGTCACTCTGCCGGAGTAAATTCCTCGTCGGCTGATCTGGAAGGGTCCCAAACGAACCTTGTTTGGGGCCCTTTCATTTGGACTAACACGAAGCAACAAGGTGCGCTGGCGCTCGCAATCTCCCTCTGGCATGCTGAAAGAGTGTGGCTAAGAATGCATCGCCACCGGGACTCTAGAGGTATGCCTTGAAACAACTACTACGAATTGAAGAAATCGCGGCTAAGCTTAACCTTCCCGAATCCGTGTATGAACGTCGAAGCCCTGTGACCGCAAAGCTCAGTCTGGATCTGTTGAGCGGACTGCCTGGGAGAGACGCAAAGCCCGGCAAGATGATTCTTGTGACTGCGACGACGCCCACCGTGTCGGGTGAGGGTAAGACAGTCACCTCGATCGGCCTGGTCCAGGGGCTTGAACGTATAGGCAAACGCGCGATCATCACGTCGCGGGAGCCGTCGCTCGGGCCGGTCTTCGGCATGAAGGGTGGCGCCGCAGGAGGTGGCCAGTCGCAGATCGAACCCGCGGACAAGATCAACCTGCACTTCCATGGCGACTTTCACGCGATCACGTCAGCCCATAACTTGCTGTCTGCCTTGATCGACTCGCATCTCTTTCACGGAAACGCCCTGAACATCGATCCGGACGCCGTAACCTGGCCGCGCGCGATGGACATGAACGATCGCGCGCTGCGCAGAGTCGTCGTCAGCGCAACGGCGCAGGGTAAGCCGTTGCGTGAAGGCAGCGACCGCGCTTCGGGTTTTGTGATCACGGCGGCTTCAGAGATCATGGCTATCCTTGCGCTCGCGCACAATCGCGACGACCTGCGGCAGCGGCTCTCGCGCATTGTGGTCGGAGCGAATCGCGTAGGAGAACCAGTGCGGGCGTCCGATCTTGGTGCAGTCGGCCCCATGATGGCGCTGCTCGCCGAGGCCATCGAGCCAAATCTCGCGCAGACCACGGATGGAACTCCGGCCATGGTGCACTGCGGGCCGTTCGCAAACATTGCCCACGGCACCAGTTCAGTCATCTCGCAGCGCATCGGGATGAACCTAGCCGATTACGTTGTGAACGAGACGGGCTTCGCCGCAGACCTTGGTTTCGAGAAGTATATGGACCTGGTCATGCCGTCTTCCGGCATCAGCCCAGCAGCAGCGGTGCTTGTCACCACGGTGCAAAGTATGCGTAGTCAGGGCGAGGGCGACCTGGAGCGTGGGCTTCCTAACCTCGAAAAACATATCGGAATTGTGCGCGGCTTTGGCCTGCCTGTGGTGGTTGCCATCAATCGATTCCCAAAAGATTCCGATGCCGATCTTGAGTCGTTGCGCGCATTCTGCGAGTCGCACGGCGCCTCCTTCGCTCTCTCTGAGGCATTTGCAAAAGGTGGCGAAGGCGCTGAGGCCCTGGCGAGAAAGGTCGTTGAGGTAATTGACGCCAATCCTGATCCGCACCTGGGCACCTCCTACATCTCGGCAGACTCAGTTGTCGAGAAGATCACCAAGGTAGCTCGGCGTATTTACGGCGCGGCAGATGTTCAGCTGAGTGATGGCGCCACAGAAAACCTTGCCCGGTTCGAGCGGTGGGGCTTTGGCCATCTGCCAATTTGCATCGCGAAGACACAGTATTCGCTCTCTGATGATCCCAGGCGAATGGGCGCGCCAATCGGCTGGACCTTGCATGTCACCGATATCTCGCTCTCTGCCGGCGCAGGCTTCCTGGTAATTACTTCGGGAGCCATGATGCTGATGCCTGGCTTACCGAAGATCTCCCGCGCCATGAACATCGATGTAGATGCGACGGGCGAAGTCATAGGAATGTCTTGAAATCGCCACTGCTTCTGCAAACGACGACGAGGCCGTAGTACTTGAAATCGCGGGTTGGTATGCAGCCGATCGGCGAATTGTGCTGAACGATTCCTACCTTGGGCGCATCACATAGATGTTGTGCTGCGTACACAACGGGAAGTCGAATCCAATATGGCCATAGCGCTTTCTCATGTTTCAACCAGAATAGACACTGGCGTCGAAGGTTTGAACGACATCCTGTCTGGCGGACTGCCCGCGGGACAGATGTATCTTCTTGAAGGAATCCCGGGAACGGGGAAAACGACGATTGCGCTGCAGTTCATCCGCACGGCGATCCTTGCCGGTGAGGCCGCGCTTTATGTCACGCTGTCAGAATCAAAGCGGGAACTGGAGTCTTCGGCGCGATCGCATGGTTGGGCAGTCGATGAGCTTTCCATCGCGGAGTTTATCCCTGAAGAGGCTAGCCTCAGCCCGGAACAGCAGTACACGGTGTTTCATCCGAGCGAGGTGGAGCTTGCCTCCACGATTCAAAAGCTCACCGACCTAATCGAGGCAAGAAAGCCTAGCCGCCTGGTCATTGATTCTCTTTCGGAGCTGCGCCTCCTTGCTGCAGATACAATGCGGTATCGGCGGCAATTATTGGCACTGAAACAGTTCTTTGCCGGAAGAGACACCACGGTCCTGCTGCTGGACGATCGCTCCGCAGAGGGAAGCGACATGCAGCTCCAGAGCATCGCGCATGGCGTGTTGCGACTGGATAAAGTGCAGCAATCCTACGGCGTCACTCGACGGCACATCGAAATCCTGAAATTGCGGGGCAGTTCCTTTCGCGAGGGATTCCACGATTACACAATTGAGACAGGCGGGGTACGCATCTACCCTCGTCTTGTGGCGAACGAGCACGACAGCACGTTCGAAAACGGGCGGATGAAGACGGGGTTGGAGTCGCTGGACAGCATGTTCGGAGGCGGTATAAATCGAGGATCGTCGACCTTGATCATCGGTCCCACCGGTGTCGGGAAATCTACGCTCGCGATGCTTTTTGCCTACACTGCTGCGAAGCGCGGTGATCGCGCGATCGTATACGCCTTCGACGAAGTGCTTCGCACCGCGAAAGAGCGTGCCGAGAGTCTGGGTATGCCGGTCAGGGAGGAACTGGATAAGGGAACACTCTCCATGTATCAGGTTGATCCTGCAGAGCTCTCGCCGGGTGAGTTCATCTGGCAGATCCGCAATGACGTTGAGCAACGGGACACACGCGTCCTTGTAATCGATAGTCTCAACGGTTTGCTGAACGCGATGAATGGCGAACGAGACCTGCTGTTGCAGTTGCACGAATTGCTTGCCTACCTCAATCAGAAGGGCGTGGTGACGTTGATGATCCTGACGCAGCATGGCCTGGTCGGCAATATGCACAGCGAGCTGGATGTGAGCTACCTTGCCGACACCGTCATTCTTCTCCGGTACTTCGAATCAGAAGGAGAAATTCGGCAGGTAATATCTGTGCTGAAGCAAAGGGTTGGGCGACACGAGCGTACGTTGCGGGAGTTCTCGTTCGGCGCGTCGGGTCTGGCAGTCGGCCGCCCGCTGAAAGAGTTTCGAGGGGTCCTGACAGGCATACCTGATTCGGTCGATCCACCTTTTACCTCAAAGACTGGAGCGTAGGGTGAGCCTCGTCGTTCGAGTGATTGCACCGACAGGGCGAGACGCCGAGTTAATTACCGGTCTGCTGAATCGCAACAACGTGCCCGCGCAAATTGCCACTTTCACCAGCCTTCCCCTAAACGATGGATCTGAAGAGCCGGTGGGCCCGCTGCTGATTGCGGAGGAAGCGCTCACTCCTAAAATAATAGAAAAGCTTGGCCGCTTCCTGCACAGCCAGCCATCGTGGTCCGATCTTCCAATCCTAATCCTTACAGGCAGCGGACGGGAGACGATGCAGAGTCATCGCTCGCAGGATGAAAGGCAGCCCCTGGGATCGCCCGTGTTGCTCGAGCGGCCAATACGTTCCGCTTCGCTGATCAGCAGCGTCCAGGCCGCGCTGCGTGCCCGTATTAAGCAATATGAAGTGAGAGATGTTGTGGCAGAGTTGCGGCATGAACGCGAGACGTTGCAGGCCATGCTCGATAACCTCCCGGTCGGCGTTGTCCTGGCAACCGCATCAGGAGAGATCGTTCGGGGCAATCGCCGTCTTGACCAGATACTGCGGCACCCTTTGCGTCAAACCAAGGACTTTGAGAGTCACGGCGAGTGGATCGCGTTTCACGGAGATGGTCGCCGCGTCCAAGGCCCGGAGTTTCCACTCCCGAGAGCCATAAGCGCGGGCCATGCACTTCCCGCCGAGGAGTACCTGTACCAGCGCGGCGATGGGACCAACGCATGGGTGAGCCTGGCTGCCGCGCCCATCGTGAACGCTCACGGTGAAGTCACGGGCGGCGTGGTCTCCATCACCGACATCGATCAGCAAAAAAGGTCCGAGGCGGCTCTCATCCAGAACGAAAAGCTGGCAGCGGTAGGGCGTCTGGCGGCTTCGATCTCACACGAAATCAACAATCCCCTAGAAGCTGTGATCAACCTCGTCTACCTGGCGCGCATGGATGATTCTCTTTCGGCAGAAACGAGCAGAGTTCTCAACCTGGCCGACCAGGAGCTTGCAAGGGTAGCTCAAATCGTAAGCCACACCCTTCGTTTCCATCGCCAGTCGACCAACCCGCGCGCGATTACAACCGGCGAACTATTGGAGCCGACTCTCGGCCTTTACGCAGGCAGGCTGCATAACTCTGACATAAGTCTGGAACTTGATGATCGCAGCACCACAGCCGTCACATGTTTCGAGGGCGAGATCCGGCAGGTGTTGAACAACTTGATAGGGAATGCCATCGACGCGATGAAACAGGGCGGTAAGCTGCGCGTCAGAACAAGGGACTCATTCTCAAGGAGAACTGGAGTGCCCGGAGTTCGCATCAGCATCGCCGACAACGGACATGGCATGCCACCAGCAACGGCAAAGAAGGTCTTCGAAGCGTTCTACACAACCAAAGGGATTAACGGCACTGGTTTGGGCCTGTGGATTTCAAAAGGCATCATCGACAAACATGCCGGGGAACTAGCCGTGCGTTCCCTCAACACGCCAAATGCCAGCGGAACGACGTTCATGATCTTTCTGCCGCGCGACTCCTCGTAATACCGTTTCAGTTATTTCCCCACGCCTAGCTATTATCTCCATCGGTGAAGCTGTCAGTATCCGACCTATCGTCGCTCGATGAAAAGTCGTCCGACGACAGGTCGTCCTGGGATCTGGAGTCGTCACCTTGAGAATCCGAGGAATCGGAGCCCGATCCATCGGGATCGAGAATATCGTCCTTGCCATAGTTGTGATCATCGCGAGCTACGGCGTTGTCGAAAGATGATCCATCATTGCGACGGTCTTCGATGTCAGAAGACAGGTATTTATGCTCCGATGATCCACCGTCGCCGTAATAATTATTGTTGATGATCTCCTCGGGTCGTCCTCCGCCCAAACCGGAGCCGAAGTTGCTGCTGCCACCTCCGCCGAAGCCGTGCATCAGGCTTTCAATCCCTTCAAATGCCAGCGCTCCGGCGGCAACACCGGTAGCCGTCTGCATGGCCGAGCGGAGAAACCCCCCCGATTGCGGCGAAGCATATTGCGGCTGCCCATACTGCGGCTGTCCATACTGTGGCTGTTGATACTGCGGCGGCGGTGGAGGCGCGTAGGCCGAACCGCTGAAGCTGGATCCGCCCGAAGAATAGGTCCTGCTTTGCTGACTGTAACTGGGAACCGGTGTGTACGGAGGAGGCGGAGGTGTGGCCTCTTCATGGCTGCCGAGAAGGCTTCCAAGGAAGCTGGTAGCGTGTTTCGGCTGTTGGCGCTGCTGTTCAATCTGCGCGCGAGCGTCAGCTAGCTGCTTCTGGGCCTGTTCCAACGCGTACTGCTGCACCAGCGTGGTCTGCGCCAGGATGTAGAGGGCATCCGGATTTCCGCCAAGGTTCTGCTGCAGAAACTGTTCGGCATCGGGATCTTTCTCGCTCAGCGGCGTGTTGTTAATGCGGTCAGCCAGGGTCTGGATCATCTGCTGTTCTTGCTGGTTCATGGAACTCCTCTATATCGACGCAAACTTACGCTAGCAGTAAGACGCAGACGGTGAGACTTAGGTTTATGCGCGCCGCTTAGTACACCCAACTCTTCACGTCCGCTCCCGCCGGTGCTGTCTTGATCATGTGATCGGTCATAAGCGGAATCACTCGCTGCGCCCAGTTCATGTTGTTCTGCTGCATGCTGTACTCAGACGGCCCGCCGGTGTAGCAATGGGGCATGCCGGGACCATATTGAAACTGTGCATCGCTGTGCGGACTGACCGTATCCTGCAGCTGCTTGTCGAGCAGATGAACTGCGTTGTTCAGAAAGTAGGTGTCGCCGTCACCTACCTCAATGTGGATCTTCCCCTCAAGCTTCGGCCCGAGCGTCGGCCAGTCCCGCTTCAGGATCGCGGCGAGATCGTAGTGATCATGCCAGTACTTCACCACATTCTTGTCGATTACGCCGGTAAGCGGATCGAGTACCGGCACGGGATAGCCATCTGCTCCCTGCGGCGAATAAACTGCCTGCCAGATCATCCACTGCTCGGTAGACCGGCCGCGCGTTCCCAGCACCTGCTCAAATGCAAACTCGTCGCCAGTGTTCGCGACGATTGAGCCGTCGGGCAGGCGATCCGCCGCGATCGGCACCGTCCCGAAGTCGCCTTTTCGAAAGAAGCCGTTGGCGTCGTCATAAAGATTGATGTCTTGGTAGCTATGAAAATCGACAGAGTCCGGGCAGGCGCTCCATGTGCCGTTGTAGCTGTCCGGGTAGAAGATCTGCGTGGCAAGTGACTCCCATCCACCCGTCGAGCCGCCCATCGTGGCGCGTGCCCACCCCGCTCCCAGACCGCGATATTTAGCTTCGATAGCAGGGATCAATTCGTCGTTGATCGCGCTGCCGTAAGGCCCCACATTGGCCGAATCAACCACGTAGCTGTCGTCGTAATACGGGTTTGCATTCTGCACAAAGAGAATAATGACGCGCGGTACCCGGCCTTGTGTCCAATCCTGAAAGAAGCGATAGCCGCCGAATGCACGTGCCGGGCTGTCTGCTGAGGGCGGCGTCGCAATAAAGTTCGGCCGAAGCCCCGCACTATAGTGGTCCTGCCATACGACCAGCGGATAGTGCGCGTCCGTATGCACGTCGAAACCATCAGGCAGCAGCACCCATGCACCCAGGTAGGTGTCACGGCCCCAAAACTTGCTCAGCTTCTCACTGCGAAAGCGCATATACTTCAGCCACTTCAATTCCGGCGTGCGCTGCGCAATCACTTCAGGGTCCTGCGGCGTGCCTTTGATCTCCGGCAGGATCTGATCGAGCGTCAGCTTCAACGACTGCTTACCCTTCGGATCGAAGTGGACCTTCGCCGGCTTCGAATAAGGATTTCCTGGCTTGGTGTCCCACTTCTGCCCCTCACCCTCGTCCGGTGCAAGCCATATCGCCTTCCCCGATGCAGGATGAAACTCCTCGTAGACGTTGAAGACACCTTGCACGAAGTAGTCACCCTCGGCCACATCGGCGAGCGAATGCAGCGGATATCCCAGCGTCTTTGTATCGACGGTAATCCTGGAGATTGAAGCGGCACCATCCAGTCCGACATCGACTCCAAACCCCTGAGCTGACTTGTATTGCTCATTCATCTGCATGCGCGGTTCTTCGTTGTCATTCTTGCTGAACACAACGATCAGGTGTCCATGCAGCGGTGCAGACGACGGAACAGTAACCTCGATCCTCTGGGCCAACGAGGAGATGGGGGCAAGGAGCAGCACGACAGCGAGCGACAGAATTTTCATGGTGTTAGGCCAATTTACAGCATGGGACCGGGGTTCTGTCGACCCGCTCGCCTGAGGACCCGGAGGGCAAGGAGCGAGTGGCAGAGTACGAGACATGGCGCCGATCATGAGCTGACCAATACGCCGGCCTTCGCTGCACGATGCTCACAGCTGCGGGCCGTTGTGCGGCGGCGCAATCGCGACCGTTCTGATCCTGTGCCCGGATCTCCGACTGATTAGCCCAGGCCGCCATCAGCGACCCTGCCTCCGTCCGGCGTACGTTTCTGCTGCCTATCTTCAATCCAAGTCAGCGCGGTGGCTCCAGGGCGAGCACCTTCGCTTCAGATCCTGTGAGTTGGTTGCGTCGGCGTGATGCGCGATTAGTACCATCACGCACACTTGTTGCATTATGGAAGCCGGGCCAAACATCGCGAAGCTCACGATGTTCAACTGCTCACACTGCGACGAGGCTCTCCTGCATGATGAAGCGCGCAATTTCTTCCTTGACACTTCTGGTTACAGCAAGCCTCGCGGCGCAGCA
>CAHJWN010000043.1 GCA_903642265.1 Acidobacteriaceae bacterium
ACAAGCTGAGTGAACGCCAATTGTTATCTCAGCCTTGCACGAGATGCGATCAAGGTTGTAACGTATGCGAGTCGCCTCGAACGTACGCTTCATGCACGGAACAGCGCTTTGAAGTACGACTGACTCACCAGACTCCGGCTGAATCGACCGCGTAAACCCATGGATTCACTGTTCATTTGATAGCATGGCCTTTACAATCAAACAACGCATCAAACAGGTCTAATTGCAACAGCGTCACCCTAATTGAGACGCGCCCTTCAAGGAGAACACTCGCCCCATGAAATTGAATGCACGAATTCCAGTTATGTCCGCTTTTGTGGCGACTTTGCTCTGTGGTGCCACGGGTTGCAACCAACTCAAGTCGCGAAGCGAACTGAATAAGGGCGTGCAGGCGTTCAAGAACAAGGATTTTGAGGTCGCAGTTGGCGACTTTCAAGAGGCCATCCGGCTGGACGAAAAGTCCGAGGTCGCCAAACTCTACCTGGCTACCGCTTATGCCTCGCAGGTGGTTGAGAGCGATAAGCCGGACAACGTCGCCATCGCTACCAAGGCCCTCGATGCTTTCCAGGAAGTTCTCGCGAAGGACCCCAACGACCTGACGGCGTTGAAGCAGGTGGCCTCAATCAGCCGCAGCATCAAGCGAATGGATGATGCGAAATCATACGAACGCAAGGTAATTGCAGTCGATCCGAATGACGCAGAGGCTTACTACACCATTGGTGTAGTCGATTGGATGCAGGCGTACAAATCTGCTGTTTCGATCCTTGCCGCCGACGGCTCAACTGACGATGGATTCGGTAATCCGAAGAAGAGCAAAGGCGCCTGCCAAAAGCTGGTAGCCGCAAACACTACGCCTGTTACTGAAGGTCTCGACGTACTTGAGAAGGCGGTTTCGATCAATCCGAACTATGAAGAGGCAATGACCTACCTCAATCTCATGTATCGCCGTAAGGCTGACCTCGAATGCGGCAACGATGCTGCCCGCAAGGCCGATCTTGCGCAGGCAGACCAGTGGACGCAGAAGAGCATGGGCGCTCGTAAGGCCAACGAACTCAAGAAAGAGCAGAAGGCCGGCGGCGGAGTCACCATGCAGTAAGGTGGCTTAGCGCTTGATCGAAGAGGCCTCCCACCCGGGAGGCCTTTTCATTGTGTTCACGTGAAGAAGCGGCATGTCGTACGGTAGACTGTCCGCTCAAGACAGTCACTCCGATCCGCACAGGCTAACTCCATTCAAGCGAAATCCATTAAGAAGATCCTCATTGCCAACCGGGGCGAGATTGCGCTCCGCATCATGCGGACCTGCCGCGAGATGGGCGTCGCTACGGTCGCTGTCTACTCGGACGTTGACCGCGCAGCGCTGCATGTTGGCTATGCGGATGAAGCATATCTGCTCGGGCCTGCGCCGGCGTCTGAAAGCTACCTGCGTGGCGACCTGATCCTGCAGATCGCAACTCACTGTGGAGCGGATGCCGTTCATCCGGGATACGGCTTTCTCTCTGAAAAGGCGGAGTTTGCTGCGGCTTGCGCGAAGGCAGGATTGATCTTCATCGGTCCAACCGCGAATGCCATGGCGACACTTGGCTCGAAGACGCGCGCCCGCCAGGCTGCGGACGCGGCCGGGATGCCGCGTGTTCCTGGTTCGGTGAAAGGTCTGAAGGACATGCAGGAGGCATTGCATGTGGCAGATTCGATTGGCTACCCGGTGATGCTGAAGGCGGCAGCCGGCGGCGGCGGCAAGGGAATGCGCGCAGTGTTCTCCGCCGATGAGATTGCATCAGCTTTCGCCGCAGCATCGAGCGAAGCAGAGCGCAGCTTTGGCTCCGGTGAGGTTTACCTGGAGAAGCTGATAGAGCGCCCGCGCCACATCGAGATTCAACTCATCGCGGATACTCACGGGAGCTGTCTTTATCTTGGAGAGCGCGAGTGCTCCGTGCAGCGGCGTCATCAGAAGGTTATCGAAGAGGCCCCGTCCGCGGTTGTCGGCGAAGACCTGCGACGTCGCATGGGAGAGGCGGCCGCACGGCTGGCGCTCTCGGCGGGATACACCAACGCGGGTACAGTCGAGTTCCTGGTTGATTCGGACCAGAACTTCTACTTCCTCGAAATGAACACACGTCTTCAAGTCGAACATCCCGTGACTGAACTGGTCATCGGCCTCGATCTCGTCAGGATGCAGATCGAAGTCGCAATGGGTAAACCACTGGCGATGACGCAGGACCAGGTGAAGCTTCGCGGCCACGCGATCGAATGCCGCATCTACGCTGAAGATCCTGACAACCACTTCCTGCCCTCGCCGGGTAAGATCACGCGGTTGCTGCAGCCGTCCGGGCCAGGCATCCGCGAGGACTGTGGCGTGTATGAAGGATGGACGGTGCCGCTCGACTACGATCCAATGCTGTCGAAGCTGGTCGCCTATGCGGAGACGCGCGAAGCGGCCATCGACCGAATGATCCGGGCGCTTGATGAGTATGTGATCGGCGGGATCAAGACAAACCTGGGCCTCTTCAAGAGGGTGCTGAACGACGCAGGTTTTCGCTCCGCGCGGATCGACACCGGCTACCTGGAAAGACTTCTCGAGGGAGGCAGCCTCGCGCCGGATGCTTTGCCGGACGACTCGCCAGAAGTTGTAGCTGAGGTCATGGCGATTGCCGCGGCTCTTTTCGTCGCCGACCGGAAGGCGAGTTCCAGGTCAACTCAGGCAGCTTCCGCAGCCCTGATAGGGAAGTGGGCGATGCATGCGCGCAGGGAGGCGCTGCGGTCATGACCCTATGGCTCAGCCTTGGCGAGAAGCAAAGGCGTGTCACGCTCCCGGATGCGGTCCTTGAGCAGGCTGGCATATCGCAGTGCAGCGTCGATGGTGAGACGCTGGATGTCGATGCGCGGATGATCGGTCCCGGAGTGCTTTCGCTGCTCATCGGAGGCAAGCAGTTTCGCTGCGTCCTCGACCGCAATGTGGATGGAGATGCGGTTGTTGTTGCTGGCCAGCGAACCACTTTCTCAGTTGCCGATCCGCGCTCGCTTGCGCAACAAAGTGGCGCAGTCGCCGGGGTCGATGGGCCGCGTTCGGTCAAGGCGTCCATGTCGGGCCGGGTCATTCGCGTTCTCGTCTCGACCGGCGATGAGGTTCAGGAGCAACAGGGGCTAGTCGTCATCGAAGCCATGAAGATGCAGAATGAACTGAGGTCTCCGCGACAAGGCCGCGTGAGCCGTATTGCTGCGGATGTCGGCGAGACGGTAGCGGCGGGCGATGTGCTCATCGTCGTCGAGTGACTTGTCACTGACACGTGAGACCAACGGGTTTTCGTTGATCAACAACAACCTGCGCGCTACAATCCACTAATCCTCAGAACGCACTTTCGAAATGCAGAGGTCGTTATGGTTCCCCAGGTCTCCGACGTCGCAGTCGAAACTCCAACTCTCGGCCCTGTGCCGCGCGTCATCAACACCTTTGTTGCGCCTTCAAAGACGTTTGAGGCCGTTCGACAGGATTCCGGCTGGTGGGTACCGTACCTCATCGCGGCCGTCATAGGGGTGCTCTATGCCTTTGTCGTGTTGCACAAGATTGGCGTACCGGCCCTGGTCGATGACACCATCCGCCAGTCGAGCCGTCTGGAATCAAGCATCTCATCGGCGACTCCTGAAGTTGCCGCCAGGATCCGTGGTCAGATTGCGAGTCAGTTCAAGATCCTCTACGCCGGACCTGTCTTCAGTATCTTGATCGGCATGGCAGCCGCAGGAATTCTGCTCGCGACTGCTAATTTCGGCGCGGGCGGCAGGGCCACTTTCAAGCAGATGATGGGCGTCTGGTTCTACGGCACTCTGCCGCTGACGGTCTTCTACCTGCTGGTCATCGTCGCGATCTATACCGGTGTCGTAGGCGACACCTTCAACATAAAGAACGCCATTGGTACCAACGTTGGCTTCTACATGACAGGCCTGGACCTGCCGAAGACGCTGATGCCATTCCTCAATGCGATTGACATCTTTGCGATCTGGACGGCAATCCTCCTGACGATTGGCATCTCGATAGTTTCTGGCATCAAGCGGGGAGCGGCAGCGGCGATTGTCTTTGGCTGGTGGATCGTCGTGATCCTGCTGCAGTGCGTCGGAGCAGCCTTCAGCTAGAGCTACGTGTAGCTTCGGCGATCATGGCGGCGAGCAGCGCGGTTCGTGGAACAAGGTGGTCGATCAGAATGGACTCGTGGGCAGCATGTGCTCCATCGCCAACGGCGCCCATCCCATCGAGTGTCGGGACACCAAGCGCCGAGGTGAAGTTTCCGTCCGATCCGCCGCCGGTCGACGCCTCGTCCAGGATGAATCCAATTTCGGCAGCGAGCTTTCGTGCCTTGCGGAAGAGCGCAACTGTTCCGGGGGTGCGCTCCATGGGTGGCCTGTTCATGCCGCCACTAATCTGCAGCCTGCATCCCGGATCAGTGACCTTCAAGCTTCGAAACAGCTTTTCGACCCGCGCGGCATCGTTTGCTTTGGCGATGCGGACGTCGACCTCGGCGAACGCTTCGGCGGCGATCACGTTTGAACGTGTGCCACCGCGAACGACGCCGCAGTTCACGGTGCGACCGCGCCCGAGATCCGTCAAGTCCGAGATGACCTCGATCAGTCGCGCCATCTCGCGAATGGCCGAGTGCCCGCGCTCGAAGTCCACGCCGCTGTGCGCCGCAACCCCGGTCACCCGCAGATCGTACTGGCCGACTCCCTTGCGTGCAGTCTTATACGCGAGACCCTGCGCCGGCTCCAGAACGAAAACTGCGGATGATTGCAGTGCCAGACGCTCCGTGATGGGCCGCGAGACCGGGCTGCCCACCTCCTCGTCACTGTTCAGCAGCAGCGTGACTGGGAGGTGCAATCCGCTTGCGCGAAGCAGTCTCAGCGCCGTCAGAGCCATCACTACACCGGCCTTCATATCGAGTACGCCCGGCCCGCAGAGCCGGCCATCCTGCTCTCTCCACGGCATCGTGTTAAGCGTGCCCACAGGCCAGACGGTGTCGAGATGCCCGAGCAAAAGCAGCGGCTTTCGTTTGGAACGCAATGGCCCGAATCGTAGCTCCAGTACGTCGCCGAACTCCGCTTGCCGATGGCGCTTTACGCGGCCGCCAAATCCCATTGCGAGAGACGCTACGAAGTCGTTTGCACGATTCACCGCTGCTGGATCGTCACTGGGCGATTCGATTTCCACCAACGCTCGCAGTTGCGTAATCATTGCAGGCAGGTTGGCGTGAGTGGCTGTGTTGATCGCGCGTGGTTCCATATGTCGATCGAGTGTAAACCTTGTCATACAAAAGGAAGACCTTCAGACCAGCATGGCAAGCGGGGAAGATGCTCGTTATCAACGAGGAACCTTCTACAGGGGTGTGGAAATTTAGCCACACTTTCCAGTGAGTGATCGAGCATAAGATTTATGAGTAAGCCCAGAGGATCTCTCGCGCGTGGGTACAGAAGCTCATTTCGAGCACACAATGCGGTCAGAGGTAGAGTTCCACGGGATCGGGCTGCATAGCGGAGCGCCGGTCTCGATGAAGCTGATTCCTGCTCCTGCCGGTTCGGGCATCGTGTTCCGGCGTACAGACCTGGACAACTTCGAGATCCCGGCTACGGGCCGCAATGTCGCCAAGGTAAGCTATGCCACCAGCCTGATGCGGCAGAGCGTGCTTATCTCCACGACGGAGCACCTGCTCTCCGCGCTGATCGGCTTCGGCGTCGACAACGTAATCGTGCAGATCGACAACCTTGAAGTACCCATCCTCGACGGCAGTGCGCTTCCCTATATACAAGCTTTCCAGCAGGCCGGCCTCAAGCAGCAGCGCCGCAAGCGCGAGTACATCCGGATTCTCAAGGACGTCGAGGTGCAGGACGGCAGCAAATTCATCGGCGTTTATCCCGGCACGGGGTACAGCATCGATTACCGGATTGACTTCCCTGAGCCCATAGGCTTCGGCACCTTCTCAGGCGATCTCGAAAGCGGCGTCTACGCTGACCTGATTGCGCCGGCGCGCACCTTTGGCTGGAAAGAAGACGAACCGATGCTGCGCAATATGGGGCTGATTCGCGGAGCTTCTGAAGAATGCGCAATCATCCTCACGCGTAAAGGCATCGAGAACGGGCCGCTTCGGTTTGTCGATGAGTTTGTGCGCCACAAGGTGCTCGATCTGATCGGCGACCTTGCGCTTGCGGGCAAACGCATCCAGGGCCGCGTGGTCGCGGAACGGGCCGGACACGCTATGCATACTGCGCTGGTGAAAAAGCTGATGCAGGACCGATCAGCGTGGGAGCTTGCGTACGGGTATGTCGAAGCTGCGCCGGAGAAGGCGCATGGGGCGCAGGGCTTTGTTTCGGTCACGGTATAGGACTGGCACGTGAGGCCAAAGCAGGTTGCTGCAATCGCCTTTGGCTCGAATCTTGATTCGGCAGCAGGCGACCGCGCGGCGAATTTGATTCATGCGGTCGAGCAGCTGCGCACCCTTGGGGAAGTTCTCGCAGTCTCCAGACTCTACGACACCGCGCCCGTCGGGTACCTCGATCAGCCACGTTTCCTGAACGGCGCAGCGCTTCTTGAGACCGATCTTGAGCCGCTTGCGCTGCTTGAACGCCTGCTGGCGATTGAGCAAGCCATGGGCCGCAATCGCGCGAACACGGTTGAAAAGGGGCCCCGCGTCATTGACCTGGATCTAATTCTGTATGGCAGTCTCATCCTGCAAACGAATATTCTAACGCTGCCGCATCCGGCAATGCGCGAGCGGCGATTTGTTCTTGAGCCCCTGGCCGAGATCGCACCCGAAATGATCGATCCGGTTACCGGCAGTTCTGCAAAAGAACTTCTACTCGCTCTCGGAACCTAGTATCCCACTCATTGAATCCACCAGGCTGCCGCCGCGTGCAAGCGACGGCCGACAGGTGGCTGCCTAGGAGAGTCGCTTCAAGTCTTTCTTTGCGGCACTCAGAGATCCATCCTGCTGCACCGCAATCTGCAGTTCACGGACGGCATCGGCCTTGCGCCCCTGCCGCTCCAGCACCTGCCCAAGCCGCCAATGTGCACCGGCAAGGCTGGGCGCCTGGCCTTCGGGCGTCTGGGTCAGGTAATCGCGAAGCATCTGCTCGGCGCGCTGCAGTTGCTGGTTCTGGTTGGTGCTGAGAATTGCAACGGCAGCCTGGTACTGTGGTGTGCGATCGTCTGGAACGTGGTCACGGGCCTGCTTGAGCACAGCTTCTGCTTCGGGCCACCGCCCGCTCCGTGCATAGACGCTCGCGAGCACAGCATAGGCATTGACCCGGCTGGGATCAATGGCAATGGCTCGCTTCGCCTCTGCTTCGGCGCTGGCTAAGTGGTTGGCGTCCGCATTTTCCTCGAGATACGCAGCAGCAAGTCCGGCGCGAGCATCGTAGTCGCCTGGCTCAGCCGCAACCGCATCCCTCCAGATGCCTTGGATGGCAGCGTTGCGGCGGGCCACGTCGGAGTCGTCGGCTGCAAAGTCTGCGCGTGTTGCGGCCGCGCGAGCAGGCGAGACCTGGAACAGCCTATCTGCGGTCTGCCGCGCCTTTTGCTTGTCTCCGCCTACCATGCCTGGAGCATTCCAATAGAAGAGAGCAAGGTCCTGCAGCGCATCGATGTCTTGCGAATCAAGCTCAAGCGTCTTATCGATCTCCTTGCGGAAACGATGCGCGAGAGAGATCTTTTCCATCGTTCCCGCATTGCTCGAAAGCAGCTTGGCGCCTAACGCATCGGCAAGTTTCGAGTGCGCCTCCGCGTTATTGGGCGAGGCGGCAACTGCTTTCTCCGCGTCGGCGATCGAGGCGTCCAGCCGGTTGAACGCCCAATCGATGACCGAAAGATTGTTCAGCGCGTGGGCGTTGTTGGGACTGTGCTGGAGCGCCTCGCGGACCGGGCGCTCAGCACGCAGGTAATGGCCGTTGGTCAGCAGACGATCGACTTGGGAATCACCAGCCTGGCCGAGAGCAGGCACCGCTGACATGGGAAGAAAGAGGCAAAGCATCAGTGAAAAGGGAGCCAGGATCTTGCGGCGAACTGCATGGGACATTTGGTGACTCCGAACCACGGCGCACCTCGAATTTGCACGGTGTTGCCTGTAATCGTTGGATGCGAAACATGCCCTGAGCAAAGCGGCTACGGTGACACTAACGTAATCCTGACAACGAGGTGGCACCACGCATGACGTCTTGAAGCGTGTTGCGATGCTCTTGAGAATCGCTCTGCTAAACTCTGCCTCATGCCAAACCTCTGTGCCCATCTGCGCTCACTCGATACCCTGCGCCATGGCTTCGCGGCTTTGCTGCTTACCCTGGTACTTCCACTTGCAGCCCAGACTGCGAAGCACACCATGACACCCGATGACCTGGCAAAGCTTGTGCGCGTGGGCGCGCCGGTGCTTTCGCCGGATGGCAAGCTGATCGCCTACACCGTCTCGCATGTCGATGTAGAAGCAGACAAAAGCATCACCGAGCTCTGGATGATTGGTTGGGATGGCAACGATGATGTGCAGCTGACGTATGGGCCGGAGGCCGCCGGCGATCCGCAGTGGAGCCCGGATGGCCGCTATCTTTCTTTCACTTCCTCGCGTGAGGGCAAGGCCAAAGGATCGCAGGTATGGGTGCTAGATCGGCGCGGTGGTGAGGCGCGGCAGTTGACCGATGTAAAGCTGGACCTGAATGGGTACCGCTGGTCGCCGGACTCGAAGGGGCTGCTGCTGACCCTGCGCGTCAAGGATGAGCCTGAACCAGAGAAGGGTGCGAAGCCGGCAAACCCGAAACCGATTGTCATCGATCGGTTTCATTTCAAGGAAGATGTTGAGGGCTATCTAACTGAGAAGAAGAGCCACCTTTATCTCTTTGAGATTGAGGGTAAGAAGTTGTCGAAGCTGGTAGGGCCCGCTCCCGAAAAGGACAAGGCGAGCGGCGCAGACAAGATCGACGAAAGATACGAAGAGGCCCAGGCCGAGTGGTCGCCCGACGGCAAAATGATCGCGTTTGTGAGCAACCAGAGCATCCCCGATCCTGACCGCACGGTCAATAGCGATGTCTTCGTTGTCGACGCCATGCCGGCATCGACGCCGCGTAAAGTCACCACGTTTCTGGGCACGGATGAAGGACCGCTGGCCTGGTCCCCTGATAGCAGGACGATCGCCTACCGGCAAGGATCGAGCGAGACATATTCGATCTACAATATGCCGCAGCTTGCTACGGTCGACGTGGCAAGTGGGAGGTCGACACGGATTGCAAAGTCGCTCGACAATTGGCCGGGAGCAGCTGTCTTTGCTGCTGACGGCAAGTCGCTGTTGACTACGATCTCGGACGACCGCCTGGACTATCCTGCAAAGGTGTCACTCGATGGAACGGTGACACGCCTGGGCAGGCAGATTGGTGTAGCAAACGGCCTCACTCAGCGGGCCGGCCACATCGCCATGCTTTGGTCGACGGACGCTGCAGCGCCCGAGATCTATGCATGGAACGAGGGAGCGCCGGGCGGCGGGATGCTGCGTAAGCTGACCTCGCACAATGACGCTGCGCTTGCGATGCTTAACCTTGCAACCACTGAAGATCTCGCCGCGAAGACGAAAGATGACAACGATGTGCATAGCCTGTTGACTCTGCCGGTGGGCTACAAGGCGGGGACGAAGGTGCCGATGCTGCTCTTTATCCATGGCGGCCCAACCGGCCAGGACACGCACAGCTTCGATCTCTCGCGTCAGATGTTTGCAGCCCATGGCTACGCCGTGCTGAACGTGAACTATCGCGGCAGCACAGGCCGCGGTCATGCCTACAGCGAGGCGATCAAGGCGGACTGGGGCAACCGGGAGGTCACCGACCTGCTCGCCTCGGTCGACGCAGCAGTTGCAACCGGGAAGATCGATGCTGACAAGCTCGTGATTGGCGGATGGAGCTACGGCGGCATACTTACGGACTACACCATCGCGTCGACGACACGCTTCAAGGCTGCGTCGAGCGGCGCTGGCATGGGCAATCTCATCGTCTTGTACGGGATCGACGAATACATCCTGCAATACGAGAATGAGATTGGGCCACCGTGGAAGAACCCTGAGGCCTACCTGAAGCTCTCTTACCCGTTCTTTCATGCGGACCGGATCAAGACGCCGACGCTCTTCATGGGCGGCGATCAGGACTTCAACGTGCCGGTTGAAGGCGGCGAACAGATGTACCAGGCGCTCAAGAGTGTCGGCACACCGGCAGAATTAATCGTGTACCCAGGACAGTTCCACGGCTTTACCCGGCCCAGCTTCATCAAGGACAGGTATGTGCGATGGATGGCCTGGTATGACAAGTACCTCGGCATCGCCGCCGCGCCGGTCGCTGCTACTGCAAAATAGGAATCAGCTTAGCGAAGGCTCATCCCGAGCGCACCCATGCCTTCGCGGTGCGTCGTCGCAATCACTCGCCTCTCACTTGTAGCGGGCATGTACTTCTTGTAGACGCTGATGTGGAAGCACGACTGCTGAAACTCTTCCTCTACATCCACCTTGCCCTGCTGCACCAGCGGCAGCAGGTACCCGCGCAGCCAGGCAATCTCTGCCATCGAGAGCCCGCGCTTGGCGATATCGATTGCCTGCCCGGTCAGGTGCGGCGATGCGGTGTCGCCCTCTGCCGGAGCGGCGTTGCCGTTGGTGTGAATCAGCCGCTGCTGAAACTCGACAGTACGGACGGCCGAGTTCACCTGGATCGCCGATTGAAAGTGTGCGTAGTGCTGCCGCGCGAGGGTATCGAGAAACAGCGCCGTCCATGGGCGGCAGTAACGGCGGTTCGCCGGCAGCCGCTCATCAGTGCGCAGCGTGCTGCTTGTTGGTATCGGGACGAGCATGCCGTTACGGCGCATGCGGTCGAGATCGTCGTCGTCGCGTACGCGCTCCAGGCCGTCGCTGTCAGCCATCAGGTTCTGGTGGATCAGGATCTCGTGGGACCCCTTCAGTGCTGGCGGAACGATCAACCGGCCGCGCTTGTTATAGAGCGTCGGCAGAATCATCGGTTCGGCGACGAGGTCCTCAATGGGTGCAAGCTGCGGCTTGTTCGCGCCCGTGGTGTCAGCATTGCGAATGGTGCTGATGACGGAAGTGGGTGTCGCCGCATCTGATTGGGCCGCATCTGACTGGGCCACGTTCGAAGTCGCCGTTGCAGAAACAGCTGCAAGCGGCGCGGGCAATGGATCTTGATTCTTGACCCAGGCATGGACGCGCTTTGAGGTATTCGTGTCGGAATGGGTTACCCGCACCGCTTGCTCAGCGTGCCCGTGGGGAGACCGATGGCGGCGCGAAGGCATCGGCAACGCCACGCGGCGATCATGCTTGCCGGCTTTGCGCACCTGCGAGCGCGGATGCACTGCTTTCGCATGATGCGCGGCCTTCGGTTGCTTGGGGACGCGGTTCTTTGGCTGCTTTGCCAGCAGGCTTACAGGAAGCAGAGCGCAAGCGAGCAGCAAGGCAGAGGGCGCCAGAAGGTGAAGCAAGGAGGCGTGAACGCGCATCGACAAGTTTTTGGAGGCGCGGAGACGCCAGAGCACCTCTTACTATAGCCACATCAACTTGCCGCAATAAGTGTCATCGGAGGTTCGCCGCCGCTCGCAACTGTTTTCGTATACTGAGGTCAAAACAGGTAGTCGGAGGAAGTGATGCGTCGAGTTCTGGTGGGTGTCGGTGTCGGGATTGGAGTCGCGGGTTTCGTACTGGCGTTGTCCACGGCGTTGCCAACGACGCATGTGCAGGCCGCTGCGGCGGCAGGTGCTGGTCAGGATTCCGCCGACTTGAAGATGTACACCGACAAGGTCGTCCCCATCTTCCAGGCAAACTGCTATCGCTGCCATGGCGGCATGAACCACCGCGGCGGCTTTGTGATGGACACTAAGGCGGGCATGGCGAAAGGCGGCCACGACGGCTCAGTCATCGTTGCCGGGCATCCAGAGCAGAGCCTGCTGGTGAAGCTGATCCGCCACGAAGGCCCGAACAAGGATGACCCGATGGACATGCCCCCGAACAAGCCCAAGATCTCCGACGCCGACATTGCCACGGTCGAGCAGTGGGTGAAGGCCGGGGCGATTATGCCGGACGATGTGGCCAAGTAGTCAGGCCGATACTCAGGATGTGAAAGCGCTCACCGATGGTGACCTTGATGAATTTCAAATAAGAATTCTAATTGCAGCAAGTCTCGTCCCCCAAGCAGAGGCTCACCGCGCTCCTTGATGCACAAGTGCCTGCGTGGCTCAGGAAAGACTGTAGGGGTACCAGACGCGCGCCAACCAGGTACTCCGGGAGCGGATGCTTGCGGAGTTAAGGCGGGCGTAAGTTGAAGCTTGTGCGGGAACATCTTGTCGGATAGTGTTGAGGCTTCCGTTTACCTGACTACACTTCGCTCTATCCGGAGTTCTACTTGGTGAAGTTTCTGGTTGTCTGCTCGCTCGTCCTGGCATTGGCAATGGGCGATCTTGCCGCTGCACAAGTCTCCTCGATCCAAACCCCTGCCCCCACCCAGGCCGCGGTTCCGCCCGCTGCCGCGGCCTCGCAAACCCCCGCCACTGGAGTTCCACCGTCTCCTAACACGCTGCTCGACGGCACAGCGGTAAAGTTGCGTCTCTCCGAGACGATCTCGTCGTCCAGCACGAGGACGGGCCAGCAGATTCCGTTTGAGGTTGTAGAGGATGTGGTTGTGCAGGGAATCACTGTGCTCCCGAAAGGTGCGCAGGCGATTGCATCCGTCACCGACGCCAGCAAGAAGAAGAGCATGGGTCGCGGCGGTAAGCTGGACGTGAATGTCGATTCTGCGCGTCTAGCAGACGGCGAAAAGGTGCAACTCCGCGCGGTGCAGGAGAACAAGGGTGGAGGCCATACGGGCGCGATGACCGGAGCGATGGTGGCAACCGCAATCGTCTTCTTCCCTGCCGCTCCACTGTTCCTGTTCATTCACGGCAAGGACATCACGATCCCGAAGGGGACCGAGGTGACTGCGTTTGTCGAAGGCGACATGAAGCTGGACATGTCAAAGTTCACGCCTGCCACTACAGACGCAACGTCAGTTGCGATCGCAGCAAATGCCGCAATCACCATTGATGCCAGCGTGCCCAACTGCGACATCGAAGTAGACGGCAGCTTCATGGGCAACACGCCTTCAACGCTGAACCTTGCCGCCGGCAAGCATGACATCGTCGTGAAGAAGACCGGCTACGCCGATTGGACACGCAGCATGACGGTGGGGAGTGGGTCGGTTCACTTGAATGCCGAGATGGCGGCAAAGTAGTGCATGTGGAAAGCCTGCGCACTCCGTTGACAGCCTGACAAGGCTCAAGAGCCGCGTTGGAATTGGCTAAGCTGCATTGAGCAGGTGCGCGCAATCGCTACATTGGAAGTGGCTGAGACGTTTGCCGTGCTAGTGGAATCCGAAAACCCTTTGCGTGCCGCCAAACGATTCTGCGGCAACAATCCGTCGCAAAGCGATACCCAGAACGCGATCGTCGAAGATGTTGTCCTTCCTAGCGGCGGCATCCTTTCCATGTGGCCAGGATCTCAGCCCAGATCTGATGCTCTCCAGACTAGGCTCTACTTTTTGCTCACTCATCAGCCAATCAACTGTGGCAAGCAGCTCCATTCCAAACGGAGACTCAAACCCTTCGATAACCTTTTGAGTCCAATCGATCACATCGCTATATTTTTTCATGGGCGCTTCATTGAGGTATTCGTCCAATATCTCCGCTTTTTCCCAGTTGAAACCGACCACCGTGTAAGGGCTAGCATCAGCGATTCGTTTTTGGCTGTGCAGGTACGAACCATCTAGGCTGTTCAAAACGTGTCTAAGTGAATCTGCGTATGGTCCATATTGCCCTGCCGTGAAGCTCAGTCTCAAGGGGTCACTGGCATGCATATGCTTGAAACCCTTTTCAAGAAACCAAGCGAGCTTTTGGACTTCGAGAATCGAACATTCGAAACCCAAAATTGCATATCTGCGGATCATCTCGATGATAAGAGCGCGAGCTGGTGTGAGCTTAGCAACGCCAGTCTGTTTGGGGGCATTTTGATACGTCAAGGTGGGCTGAAAAACCAGTATTTCTACTGAATCCAAAGATCCAAGTAAGTCAACAATGAGCTGCCTAACTTGATCCCAGTCCAACCCACCATTTCCGCACCCCAGAGGAGGAATGGCGATCGATTTGATGCCAAGCTCTTGGATGACATTCGCTAAGTCGAGTAGGCCGCTCTGAATCCATTCGAGCTTAGATGGATTCCGCCAGTGCTTCTTCGTCGGGAAGTTAATGATCCACTTCGGTCCCCGGTCAGAGTTTGTAGCGCTAACGAACATCTTCCCAACGTGTACATCACCGACTTTGCAGGCCAATTCGTACGCCCGCGTATTGCTAGGAAAGGCTTCGCGGAACATCAGGGCAATTCCCTTACCCATCACTCCAACTTCATTGACTGTGTTAATCAACGCTTCCGACTTTGCCTTCAGCAGATTTCCCTGAGTAAAAGTGATCATCAGCAATACCATCCTGGGCGGCATTCGACGGCAACGGTCAAGCCAGCATCTGCTACCACTTGGGCCACTTGCGTTCGTACGGCTTCACTGTGACAAATGATTGCCTTTAGGTTAGAGGCAGGCATAGATCGGTGGATTAGGGCTTCGGCACTGTATCGTTCGAAATTGCTCGGTTGGTCATTATCACGCCTAAAGTTATCGCTCTTCCATAAATCCCAAGGCAAATAGAGAAGATTCGACAGGTCGGCGTAAAAAGTGGCTGTCGCTAAAGTCGCATTCCGATCCGAAAATGCAAACGTTGTCCCTGCCGCTCGGAGATCATGCAACGACGAAACCATAATAGCAATCTCATCCATTGGGCGCTTGGTCAACCCATCCCAACCCGTTTTGATGTTGTACAACATAGGCGTGCGTGAGTTGAAGTAGAACGGCACATAATCGCTTAGGGCTCCGCCAGGCGAAATATCAACGATGCGATTATTGCGCCGTTCGATGATCTCTGGTCGACCGATATCCACGAAAGCTGGATCGAAAGAAGTCGAATTTCGGCAGTGGAGCCCGTTTGTGAGAATCCATGCGAGGTTTGAAACGTGGGTGATCCGAAAGATCAGTGCACGTTCAGGAGTAAGGAAGTTCATCTCTAAGCCTTTGGGCTGCCACATACACCAAGTTGTCGACGATCTTTGAGTCAGCTTCTCGCTGAATCAAAGTGAGAGCAGTGTAAAAGCCTGGTGGACATCGTCAGTCGAAGAACTTGTAAACGCAATGGTTCCCGAAGTTACTGCAACAGCGCTCCTTCTTCTGGCTGCACCTTCGCCTCTTCCGGCGGGATCACCACGGCCGCCGCTACCTTGTCCTGGGGTTCCAGGTCGAGGAGCTTGACGCCCATGGTGCTACGGCCGGCGGCGCGGATCGACTTGGTGTCGATGCGGATGATCTTGCCGAACTGGCTGATCACCATCATCTCTGTCGTGTCGTCGACCAGGTTGATGTTGGTGACTTTGCCAATCTTCGGCGTGGTCTTCATGTTGATGACGCCGGTGCCGCCGCGCGACTGGAGACGGTAGCGGTCAACATCGGTGCGCTTGCCAAAGCCGTTCTCGCTGACCGAGAGGATGAGGCATGGGGTCAGGCCGAGCTGCTTGTCTAGCTTGTCCAGCTTGGCGAGTTGCTCTTCGGACGACGGTGCCTGGGCCACGTCTGACGGGTCACCTTCGAGGACAAGCGAGTCGGCGGCCCGGGCGCGGTCGAGCACGGCCTCAAGCTCCGTGGTCAGGCCAAGCTTCTCGGCGCGTTCGCGACGCTGCGCTTCACGGGCCTCGTTCGACGGCGTTACGGCTGCGCCGATGACATAGTCGCCCTTGCGAAGCGTGATGCCCTTGTTGCCGTAGGCGGGACGGCCCATGGGTCGAAGGTCCTGCTCGTCAAAGCGGATGGCCATGCCGTCGTGCGTGGCGAGGAAGATGACCTGCTTGCCGTCGGTAATGCGGGCGATGATGAGTTCATCATCCTTGTCGATGCCGATGGCAATGATGCCGCGCGCCATCACGTTCGAGAAATCCTTGAGCGGAGTTTTCTTCACCGTGCCGTTGCGCGTGGTGAAGAGGATGTTCTTGCCCTCTTCGGCCAGGTTACGGACGGGCAGGATGGTGACCACCTTTTCGCCGGGCTGGAGGTCGATGAGCGAGGCCATGGCCTTGCCCTTGCCGGCGGCGGAGATGTCGGGAACCTCATACACCTTGAGCCAGTAGACGCGGCCGGTGTTGGTGAAGCAGAGCAAAAAGGCGTGGGTGGAATCGATGATGAGCTGCGCGACGAAATCCTCCTCGCGCGTCTTCATGCCGAGCCGCCCGGTGCCGCCGCGGCGCTGCTGTCTATATATAGAGATGGGCGTGCGCTTCAGGTAGCCTGTGTTCGAGACGGTGACGGCGACCTGCTCGTCGGCGATGAGGTCTTCGAGCTGCAGCTCGGCGGTCTCGTCGATGATGGTGGTGCGGCGTGGGTCGCCATACTTGTCGCGGATCTCTTCAAGCTCCTTGACGATGACGGCGCGAAGCTTGGCCTGCGAGGCAAGGATCGATTCAAACTCGGCAATGTTGGCGCGGACTTCCGAGAGCTCCTTGAGCAGTTCGTCGATCGAGAGCTGGGTGAGGCGATAGAGCTGCAGTTCGAGGATGGCGTCGACCTGGCGGTAGCTGAGGATCAGCGTGCCAGTAGTCGAGAACGTCATGTCGATGTTGTACTTTGCCGGGTCGAGTGTGATGCCGGCGAGCTCTGTGCCGCGCAGGTTGATGGTCACGCCGGAGAAGTAGCTAAAGAGCCGCTCGCGAGCTTCGATTCGGCTGCCCGACTGGCGAATGATGCGGATGACCTGGTCGAGATGGTCGAGCGCGATCTGGTATCCGAGCAGGATGTGTTCGCGGTCGCGGGCCTTGTTGAGCAGGAAAGCCGTCCGGCGGCGGACGACCTCAACGCGATGGTCGAGAAAGGCACGAATTGCCTGGTCGAGTGGGAGCTCCTTCGGCTGGCCATTGTGGACGGCCAGGAAGATCATCGAGAAGGACTCCTGCATCTGCGTGTGCTTATGCAGCTGATTCAGCACGATCTGGTGCTCGGCACCGCGCTTGAGGCCGATGACGATGCGCATCCCGTCACGATCGGATTCATCGCGGAACTCGTCGCGGGCGATATCGGTGATGACGCCCTCGTTCACGAGCTCGGCAATGCGTTCGATGAGCTTCGACTTGTTTACCTGGTAGGGAATTTCGGTGACGATGATCGCCTGGCGACCGCCGGAGATGTTCTCGATTGCGCACTTGGCGCGCATCATGAAGCGGCCGCGGCCCGTGCGGTAAGCATTCGGAATGTTGGTACGCCCGAAGAGGAATCCACCGGTGGGGAAGTCAGGCCCGAGGACGTGCTCGAGGACGAGTTCGAGGTCGGCGCGGTGGTCCTGCGGCGACTTTGACAGCAGCGCAATGGCTGCGTTCACGACTTCTTTCAAATTGTGCGGCGGGATGTTCGTCGCCATGCCGACGGCAATGCCGGACGAACCATTAATGATGAGGTTCGGAATCCGCGCCGGCAGGACGGATGGTTCAAGCGTCGATTCGTCATAGTTCGGCACGAAATCGACCGTGTCGGAATCGATGTCTGCGAGCATCTCACCGGCGATGCGGGTCAAACGCGATTCGGTGTAACGCATCGCGGCTGGCGGATCGCCGTCAACGGAGCCGAAGTTTCCCTGGCCGTCCACGATTGGGTAGCGGAGCGAGAAGGGCTGCGCCATGCGGACCATCGTGTCGTAAATTGCCGAGTCGCCGTGGGGGTGGTAGTTGCCCATGACGTGGCCAACCACCTTGGCAGACTTGGTGTACTTCTTATTGAACTGGAGGCCCATCTCCTGCATTCCGTACAAGATACGGCGATGCACGGGCTTGAGGCCGTCGCGAACATCAGGCAGCGCGCGGCCAATGATGACCGACATCGAGTAGTCGAGATAGCTGCGGCGCATCTCGTCCTCGATATTGATCGAGAGCATGAAGGCGGCACCGCGGCCCTTTACGGTCGATCCATCATCTGGAGGAGTTCCTGCCGGCGGGGGAGCGTTCGAAGCAGCGTCTTGAGGTGAGGGCGGGTCAAGCGGTAGTTCTGGATTCTGATCGTCAGCCATGATTTATCTCTCCATTATAGAGGTTCGCTGGCGCTGGAACCTCACTTGAAGGTAGCCTCCCGCAACTGCGGTACGGATGCGTTCAGGCGGCTCGCTCCGCCCCAGCTATGCTCCGAATAGTGTTGGCTCTACAACATAAGACGTATTTACGGAGTGTCAGCCTAGTCATCTATGAAAATCAGGAGAATGTTTCAGGCCTGAAGGTTAGAAGCGGTGACGCTGGCCTACTTTGAATGGCCAAACGGTGCCGGCGCACGGGTGTTCCATTTGGCCGCCCAATTGCATAGAGAGAGGCACTACCCTTTTCAATCTTCTGTCCTGCGCTTGAAGCGTGAGGTGCGATTCGTTCGCCTCGGCCAAGCAAAGCAACACTTTTCTTTATCCGAAGGAGAAAGTTCATAATGTCGATTGCATTTTCCCTTATTCGAAAGGCTGTCTTCGCGACGAGCCTGATGAGTTTTGCCGCAGCATCCGCACCACTCGCGTTCGCACAGCAGAACAACGCCGTCAGCGGTGGTCTGGCCGGCCTTGTTACTGATCCATCGGGCGCTGCTGTACCTGGCGCGCAAATTAGCATCGTTGGACCTCAGGGAACCTCAAACCTGGTCTCTGATGCGAAGGGCGGCTACGAGGTAAGAGGGCTCACTCCGGGCATGTACACCTTGACTGTGAAAGCGCCTGGGTTTTCCACCTATGTCTCCAGGGACAATGAGGTGACAATCGACCATACGGCCAGTCTTAACGTTTCCCTTGCCGTCGGCAACGAAGGTGTAACGGTTGAAGTTGATGGTGGCGCGACTTCGATCGATGTCGAGAACAGTTCTGTGAATACCCAGCTGTCAGATAACTTCATCAGCGATCTTCCTCTTCCACGTAATGTTTCTGGAGCCTTCTATGCCGCTCCGGGCGTGGTCAGCGGCGGTGGAACTGGAACGGCAAACCCATCCATCGGCGGATCGAGCGGACTTGAGAACAACTACTCCGCCGACGGCGTCACGATCACGGACCAGGCATACGGCGGTCTCGGCGTTTATACGCCGCAGTACGGTTCGCTCGGCACCGGCATCAACCAGACCTTTGTCAAAGAAGTCGATGTAAAGACAGCAGCTTTCGAACCTAAGTACGGTCTCGGCGATGGCGGCATCGTAGAAATCGTGACCAAGTCCGGTAGCAATAGGTTCCACGGCTCACTCGAATCTTACCTGTCCCCCGGTTGGGCATACGGAAACCGCAAACAGCTTTACCAATACAACTATGTGGTAAACACGCCTGCGCAGACATTATCGAATCCGCAGTACGAGGCGTCTGCCACCTTTGGTGGCTATGTTTTACGGGACAAGCTGTTCTTCTTCGGCGCGTTCGACCCAACATTGAACCAGCAGATCATCCTGGCTGATCCATCTGCTCCTCTCTACTCGGCAGGTCCGCTCGCGCGCAGCACGACAAGCCTTAGCTGGTCCGGCAAACTTACCTACACACCGTTTTCCAACACAGTGGTCGAACTCTCGTCGTACGGCGACCCCTCGCGGCACAACATCTCGCCCAACACAGGTTCGCTGGGTGTCGACACCAGCCTCTCTGGAACCAGCTTGACCACGATCAGCGACTCCTACAACTACGGCACTCGCAACTCCATTGCGCGTGTCAACTCTGTTCTATTCAAAGGGTTGACCGGATTCGGAGCCTATGCGTACAGCACCGAACACTTTAGTGATTTTCCGCTGAGCGACACCTACTCGATTAGCGACCGTACTGCACAGCCCTACACTCCCTACGGTTTTGGCACCTACTACAAAACCAAGGATGCGAACTACACGCTGACGGGCGAACTCCAGGCGAACGGCAACTTCTTCGGGAAGCACACGGCAATGGTTGGCTATTACTACAATCACGTTGACTTCGCGAACTCGACACTTCGCAGCGGCCCAAGCTTCGCCATTCCTGCAGCAAACGCGGCTGGCGGGTCGCTTACAACGCTTTACGCAAACGTTCCCGCTGCATCAATAGGCAAATTCACCAACTCGACTTTGTACCTCCTTCCAGTACTCGAAGCAGATGGCGTGACTCCCTTTGCAGCTGGTACGTCGGGTTGCGCATATTGCGCACACTACAAGGGAAACGACGTTTATCTTCAACAAATCCGCGGTACCTACAACGGGTCCACTGTGTCAGCGCTCTCACGCTACAAGTCGGCTTACGGCAATGAAGTTTACTCGCCGAATAAATATGTGACGATAAACGCCGGTGTTCGCTGGGAGCAGCAGACCTACGGTGGTTCGCTTGTTACATACAATTGGCGGGACAACTGGTCTCCCCGCGTCGGCATGGCGATCGATCCCTTCGGCACGCGCAAGAACAAGATTGCTTTTGCCTACTCCCGTTACCAAAATCCGCTTCCCCTTGATGCAGCAATCCGCCAACTCGGCAACGAGCAGGACGACACTAAGTTCTACTATGCTCCCGTGACCGATGGGATGGGGAACGCGGTACTTGACGCAACCGGAGCGGTTACCCCAAACACCACCACCGTCCTGAACGGTACTCCCAAGTCAAGCGTGGCGGGCAACTTCGGAGCACCGAACTTTGGTTCGTCGACTGGTGAAGGCATCTTGCCAGGAACCAAGATGGAATTTGCTGACGAATACATGCTTAGCGTGGAACACGAACTTAAGCCAGGAATGATCGTCAAGGCACGCTACATCGATCGTCAATTCGCCAGGATAGTTGAGGACATCGGTTCTACCTCGCCCGAGGGTGCTTACGTCGATTCGAATTATGCTGGCGGTATCGCGAATGTGACAGCTTCTTCCGACTACTTCGTAAACGAAGCCGAGGTCACTTACACTCCGGCTCAATATACAGCCGCGAATGGAGGGCGTACACCTGGGCAAGCGACCGCCGCGAACTATGTTGCACCTGCCCCAGGCTGCACCATGGCGAACGACACATCCGTTGCTTACGGTTCGTTCTTTACACATTTTGATGGAACACCCTATAACGGAGCATGCATCACCAACGCCAGCACTAATGGTGCCACGCTGGGAGCAGACGGAACGCCCGACGGCTTTGCTGATCCACGCCGCCACTATCAAGGCCTGGAACTCGAGTTCGATAAGGCTTTCAGCCACCACTGGCAAGCAATGGTTAACTACCGATATGCAAAGCTCTATGGCAACTACGAAGGGTTCTACCGGAACGACAATGGTCAGTCCGACCCTGGAATCAGTTCGTTGTTCGACTTCACTCAAGGCTCGCTTGGCTTGCTGGGGGATCAGTTCCGCCGCGGTTACCTAAACCAGGATCGCAGCAATGTGGCAAATGCGCTCTTTACCTACACTCTCGGCAAGGACACACCGTACTTGTCAAGGTTCAGCGGCGTCACAGTCGGAACCTGGATCCACGCGCTTTCGGGTACCCCGCTGAGCGCTTATGAAAGCCATCCGGTCTACCTAAACGCCGGTGAGGTTCCAGTTGGAGGCCGTGGCACGCTGGGCAGAACTCCGGTCAACTTCTACGATGACGTAAGTCTCTCAGACACCTTCAGTTTGTTCGAAAAATACAACCTGAAGTTGGGCTTTGACGGGTTCAACCTCTTCAACAGCCAGCCCATCGTCACCAAGAATCAGAATCTCGATACGTCTCCCGGTGCAATCAATGCAGATTACAACAAGCCAACAAGCTTCCTGACTGCATTCCACGCTCGATTCAACGTCGTCCTAAGCTTCTAGTCAGCATTACTGCCTGATTTGGCTAACTAATTAGTAGAATGGACAGAAGGGAGAAGCCTCTCTTCTGTCCTTTTTTTGTGAGGTACCTTTGTCGCGTCTTCGCTTCCTCCTCCTCGGTCTCCTGCTGGTTCCCTCGCTTCTTGCATCCTGCCACCTTCATGCGCAGAGCTCCAAGAAGCTGCCACCATACTTCCGCCAGTGGATCGATGAAGACGTTCCGTACATCATCACCCAGGCGGAACGCCGCGAGTTTCTGAAGCTGCAGACAGATGATGAGCGCGAGCGCTACATCCAGCTCTTCTGGGAGAGTCGCAACCCCACCCCGCACAGCTCCATTAACACCTTCAAGGAAGAGCACTACCGCCGCCTCGCGTATGTTCGCGCCAACTTTGGCGACGACCGTTACAACGACGGCTGGCGCACGGACATGGGCCGCGTCTACATCACTCTCGGTGCTCCGCAGCAAACTGCCAAATATCATCAGGGAATGGCGACGCGTCCGGTCGAGATCTGGTTTTACCAGTCTCCATCTCCTGCTCTTCCCGCCTACTTCAATCTTGTGTTCTACAAGCGCAGCGAGGCCGACCCATACACCTTGTACTCTCCGCGAACCGACGGCCCTACCAACATCGTCACGAACGACGCACACGATCCGGCGCAGGCACTGCATACCATCGATCAATCCATGGGCGCAGAGGCGACCCACGCCATGGTGAGTCTCCTTCCCGGAGAGCCGATCAGCATAGACCATCCAGAGCCAACAATGGACTCCGATCTGTTGCTCGATGCAGTCCGCAACTTGCCCGAGCAGAAGTTGGAGAAGCAGCGTATCGAACGTCAGCGTGCTCGCAGCGCTGAGGTCGTCACCTCCAGCATTTTTACCGGCTTTAACCAAACCGAGCTGCAGACGGTGGTGCTGCACGATGATCGCGGGTTGAGTTCGGTGCATTACCTGGTCCTCAACCAGAAACCCGATGCGGGCCTGATTGGTACCTTGCCCGACAAGCGTACGGGTTATGATCTGACCCTTCTGACGCACGTGACGACAGACAGTGGTAAGGCGATCTACGAGCGTAAGGAGCAGCTTGTCGGGGTTGTCTCCCCGGACGCCGCAAACACGGGCAGAGAGCGCAGATTCGCGGCGGAAGGTCGACTTCCCCTGGTGCCCGGCAACTATGTTGTCGAGGCGGTCCTGACCAACAACCTCACCCATGCTTCCAGTCGCACCTCTACCCGGGTCAGCGTTCCGTCTGCCACGTCAGACACGATCGCCATCTCTGGACTGATGGCGTATCGAGGCCGCCCATCGCAGACTCCTCGTGAGCAGCTCCCATTCACGGTTGCGGGTCTGCGTTTCGCTCCGCGAGGAGAGCAGCAGGTCGAGCTGCATGCGGGAGAGAGCCTTCCGCTTGTCTACCAGCTCTGGCTGCCGCAGCACGAAAAGATCGTGACTCCTGCCGCTGCCGCTTCAGGCAAGCCCGAGATGGTACACATGCACTACACTCTGGGCACCGTCGCTCTCTCTGGCGGCGATCCGGACCGGGTCGAAGAGGACCAGGACGTTCCCGTTACCGATGTCGACCGCGCCGGGAATCTCGTGAACGGCCATTCGCTCGACACCATGAACCTTCAGCAGGGTACGTACCGGCTTGTCGTTCGGGCAACGGAGAGCGGCTCGGCTCACTCCGCCTATGCGACGATGACGGTGAAGATCGTACCTTCGCTGACGCCGGTCGAGATGTGGACGGCCTATGGCGACGAGCAGCAGCATCCTCTCTGGCAGGATGACCTGCTTCGCGGACTCGCAGCCGAAGCGGTGGAGAACGACAGCGAGGCAACCGCATGCTATCGCCGCGTTCTTGCAGCCAAACCCGACGCGGTGGACGCCCAGAGCCGCTTGAACGCCCTCACCAAGAAGGCGACCTCGCACATCCCCGGCGAGTAGGAACGTTTGCCATCCAACATTGCTGGCGAACATCTTCAAGTACACATGCGCATAGCGTTCTATGTAGATACAGTCTGCAGTTAATGGCCCGTCACACGTCTATGAAAATCTGTAAATACCCGATTAGGGGAATTTTGTTGTGGCGACATCTTTTTTTGCCCTGTAATTGTCATCACGATTTCTGAGGCACATGCGCAACTTCCAGAAGAAGACCGTGTATAAGTTCCGTCACGCCGAAATGAGCCAATTCTGGCGTTATTTCGAGTTTTAACTTTGGCAATTTGATTGCAAAGCAATTGTGTGACTTTCACCTTTTCCAAGGTGATCGGAGCCACACCAAACGGCCTTCAACACAGGACCCTGAGTGAACGTAGCGGGATGAGTCTGTCTGTAGGAGGCAGTTTCGTTGATTGACTATTTATTTTTCCAGGGGAGTTACGCATTGTTCAATAAGCAATTTGGATTGCGGACGGCTAGCAAAGTAGCCACGTTTCTCGTCATGTTCCTGGCGTTCATGGTGCAAGCCCGGGCCCAGGCGGTGTCAGTAAATGGTGGTTCGATTCAGGGAACGATCACGGACAGTGCCGGGGCGGTCGTCCCACAGGCGAATGTAGTGATCCTCAGTACCGACAACGGATTTACCAGGACTCTTGCTACAGACAACGCCGGGTTCTACAGCGTGGGGCCTCTCAACCCCGGCAGCTATAAAGTCACGGTTTCAGCACAGGGATTTTCTACCCTCGCTGTCACGACGGTCATCAGGACCGGTACTGCAACCAGCGGCAATTACAAGCTGACACTCGGCCAGGCATCCCAGACCGTTGAAGTGAATGCGGGCGCTCTCCAGGTCAATACCGAGCAACTTGGCGTGTCCGACGTGATCACCCGCCAGCAGATCGATTCCTTACCTATAAACGGTCGCAACTTTCTCGATGTGGCTCAAGTCGAACCTGGCGTAATTCTCCAGAGCGGCGAAACCTTTGACCCCACTAAAGCCGGCTACTCTGCCATTTCTGTAGGCGGCGTTTCAGGCCGTACTACCCGGATTCTTCTCGACGGGCAGGACATCACCGACGAAACGGTCGGAACCACCATCATGAACGTTACGACTGGCGCGATCGATGAGTTCCAGCTCAATCGCTCCACACAGGACGTTTCCGGCGAAGTCACCTCGACGGGCCAGGTTCTTGTTTCCACACAATCAGGCACAAACAAGTATCACGGGCAGTTGTTCTATAACTTTCAGGATCATCGGGTTGGTTTTGCGAGAACGACTGATGGCTTTGACGCACCCTTCCAGCGAAATCAGTTCGGCGGGAACTTTGGTGGATACCTCATCAAAGACAAGCTGTTCTTCTTTACGGACATTGAGCGTATAAAGCAGGATTCCGACGGCTCGGCTACCCTAAGCCCCACCTTTGCCGACCCTGCGAACATTGCTGGCGATTCAGCGCTTACCGCGCCCATCCAGAGTCTCTACCCTTCTATCCCCTCGCCCTACCGGGAGACATACAGCACTGTCCGTCTCGACTATAACGGCCCGTTTGGCGGCCATTACTTTGCGCGTGCGGCGTACAACGTCAATTCTTCAAACTCTAACTACGGCGACCTCTACTCTCTATATCAATCCAGAAACAATGTGCCGGCACTTGTTGGCGGAGTCGACTTCACCACTGGCCGCTTTACCCATTCTTTCCGCGGGGGATACGAGAAGTTTCATAACCTCCTTGGCGATGGAACTGCCGGATTGACCTCTATCTACAACCCAATTCCAAGTGTGACTCTTCTTGGATCTGGTATCGATGCCGGACCGAACTTCCTTGCGCCACAGGGTACGTATCAATCAGATAAACAGCTTCGGTATGACGGTACCTGGACACATGGTTCCCACACTGTGAAGTTTGGAGCCAGCATGAACCGTCTTCTTGGCGGTGGCTTTGCAGCTTTCTACGGCCCTTCGCTTTATACCGTCTTTGGTCCGGCCAGTGCGCTTGCTAACTGCGGCGGCGTAGCTGGCGCGGCTCCGTGCATCGGTGACCCAGTCAATGGTTACTCCGCAGAGGTCTACGTCCTTGGCAACGGCAATGGCTTTTTCACCGAGAAGCCCGGCTTCGGTCTGAGCGGAGGCGGCGTTGAGGACTGGCGCAGCGGCGCATACGTTGCGGACACCTGGAAGGTGAGTTCGTACTTTACGGCTACCGCAGGCCTGCGATACAGCGTTGACACCGACCGCGCCAACCAGGATCTCTCTACCCCGTTGTGCTCCAGCGTCGATCCTTTGCTTCAATTTGCTGGCTGCACGGGCGACACTCCTTTGTTCGATCAGTTCCAAGTCGGACTCGGCAAAAAGACCCATCAACCCTACGCGAACTTCGGTCCGCAGGCTGGATTCGTATTCAGCCCGGGGAATCACAAGACCGCCGTCCGCGGCGGCGTCGGAATCTTCTATGAAAGCGACATCTTTAATAACACCTCGAACGCCCGTAGCTCGGTTGTGAATGCGAAAGGTAACTATTTCAACTACACAGAAGTATGCGGCGGTGTCAATACCGTCGTCATTCCGGGTACCGGCCCAGTGAGTGCCGTCAACGGCGTGCCACTTTCCACAATTTGCAACGAGCCAATCACTCAGGCAGCTCCGCAGATCAACGCGTTGAAGGCGCAGTATCAAGCAGCATCTTCGACCGGTGGAGCAAATCCGGGTTATATCGGTGTGGGTGGCGGTCTGCACTCAGCCGGCATCTATGGAGCTCCTTACAAGACACCGTACTCGATTCAGATCAACGGCGGTATTCAGCAGGAAATTGCAAAGGGAACAATCGTCAGCGTTGACTTCGTTCATAACGCAACGATTAAGATCCCGTTGCTCATAGACGTAAATCACGTTGGCGCGGCACGTTACCTTAACACCGCCGCAGCACAGGCCGCAGTTACAGCAACATTGGCAGCTTGCGGCGCAACCTCTGTTGCGAATGCAATAGGCCCTGGCGGTTGCCCTGGCCTCCATCCTGGTGCGGGCGCTGCCGGCCCAGGCTCTGCGACAATAATTGACTTTGCCTCGAATGGCCTCGACTCAGCCAATCAGGTAAACGGTGGTTATCCGATTTCATATACTGGTGGTCCTGCTCCCGCTTTCGCCGGAGCAAATCCTAATGTTGGACTTGGCGACTTCATTTTGCCAGTCGGACGGTCTGGCTACGACGCTCTGCAAGCAGTCCTTCGCCAGCAGGTTTCGCATCCAGCGCCTGGCATCGTCAGCGGAAATTTCCAACTCTCCTACTCCTTGTCGAGGTCCGTCAATCCTATCTCCGGCAATAACAACTCCGACCAGTTTTTCAACTCCGCTCCATACGATCAGGACAACCCGAACCTTTACATGGGACGGTCCACTCTCGATCACACGAATGAACTCAGCTTTGGTGGCAGCATGCTGGTCAAGCATGGTGTGAATGTTGGTGTAATTGGGCACTTCTTCTCGGCCTCGCCCAATTCGCTGACCCTCGACAACTCCTCCGGAGCTGCTGGCGAGATCTTCAGAACTGACGTAACGGGCGACGGGACGACAGGCGATCTTGTCCCAGGAACGGTCCCCGGTGCTTACATGCACAGCGTCAAAGGCAATGGTTTGAACAACCTGATCAACTCCTACAACTCGCAGCATGCTGGCACGCCAACTCCTGCGGGTAATGCTCTGATTAGCGCAGGAATCTTTACAGGTGCACAGCTCGTAGCTCTGGGTGGTGTACAGCAGCCAATTGCTCTTGCACCCACCACGCCACTGAACAACTCTGCGTTCCGCGCGTTTGATGCAAATGCCTCCTATCCCATACGGTTGGCTCGCTTCCGCGAGGGATTGAGCATTGAACCGGGTGTCGCGATGTATAACATCGGCAACCTGGCGAACTTTACATCATTTGCGAACGGACAGCTTGCAAGCGTAGCAACTGCAGGTGGTCCAACCGGTGCGGGTCTGAACACAAATCTAAACGGCGACAATAATCTAGCTGTTCAGAATAGTCACAGGATCCAGCGCGGTTCGGGCACTTTCGATCAGGGTGCACCGCGCACAACTGAGTTCCAGTTGAAGGTGAACTTCTAACCGCATTCCAACAGAAAAGACGGGCGATCTCCGCGAGGAGGTCGCCCGTTTTATCTTGCGCATCGTTAGGAAGCCGATCTAGAAAGCTGCAAGCTTGTCTGTTCAGTCACACCTGCATTTAAGACTCGCGCTTACCTGCTTCAAGCTCCTCAATTCGATTCTGAAGCTGCTTCAACGAGGTCTCCAGTGCCTCAATCCGGTCTGCCATCTGCATCGATCCGTTCCCAAGCGAAAAACCCGATTGTGCTTGGTGGTTCCGTGCCTCCAGGGTGGGGCGAGTTCGCTCCGTAGCAGCAATCGGCCCGCCCAGCAGGTGAGCGTATCGCGATTCGCGGGAGCCAGGCTGGCGCGTCAGCATCACCACAAGCGATTGCACCGATGAACCGGCGGCATCAGCGGATGTACCAGCGGCGTCAGATCCGTTGACTTCGCTATTGGCCGTAGTTCCCCGATTCGCCATGCGCTCCAGCGTGGATTGGACAGCCCCGATATCGTCGAAGCTGTACATCCGGTCAGCCCGGCTACGCAGTTCGCCAGGAGTCTGCGGTCCCCGAAGCAGCAGAAGGCAGAGTACGGCTGTCTCGTCGCGCCGCAGGTTGAGCACGGTCCGAATGCGATGCTCGTACTTGGGCACCCTCGAATCGCGCACTGGCGACAGGATGTCGAGATCTTCAAGCGAGTGCACCGCCTGGCGGACCTCATCTTCGGTAAGGTCCATCACAGGATCACGGCTCGAGCGCTGGTTGCTTGCGGAAATGAGCGAGTTTAGCGAGAGCGGATAATTCTCCGGGGTAGTAATCTCTTTCTCGATCAGGGAGCCAAGTACACGAAGCTGAATTGCGTCAAGCGTCATCTCTCTAGGTTGCCACAGGCTGGCAAAGCTCGACGGCTTCGGCATCCCTATGCCGCATAACGAAACCGCGCGAGCCACAGACAAATCTCGTCTGTTGACCCACGCGGCTTTTCTGCAACAGTGTTGTTCGACTGGGCTTACTTTACTGAATGGAAGTAGCGAGCAACCGTGCGAACGAAGTGTCTTGCGCCGTGGGGTACAGCCACACTGCCGTGCAGGATCTCTTCGTACGGCTTCGCTTGCCCACCGTAATAGAGGTTCGTGTCATCTACATTCTGCGACACAACGGCTCCATTTAGATCGACGCCAGCAAAGAGGCCCTTCGACCTGGAGTAGGTCAGCAGCTCTGCGCTGAGCAGGATGTCTGTCGACGCGGCAGCATTGCGGCCTACCGGGCCTGCAGCGGCAGCAGCATCTGCGCCAATCTTGAACTTCGAGTGCAGCAGGTCTTCAAAACCCTTATCGTTCACCGCGACCAGGACGAGGTCAGTCGACTGCCCGCCGATCTGGAAGCCGAAGCTGCCGCCCGCGAGCCGTAGGAAGACCGGTGCGCTCCAGCCATTTGAGGTGCGGCATGTCACGACACCCTGCCCATACGACGCACCGACTACGAACGCCGCCTTCTTGACGCTCGGAATCACGGCAATGCACTTTGCCTTGCTCACAATAAAATCGGGTACACCGCCATCCGGCGTGGACTCAATCTGGCTGATGACCTTCGTTGCGGATGCCAGGCGTACGTTCAATTCCGATACGCTCTCGGCGTGAACAGGCAGAGCGGTGGCGGATACCAAGGCGAATGTGGTTGCCCACAAAATGTTTTTCATCGAATCTCCTAGTGATCCTGGCAGCGGTCCATTACCTAGGACGGCCTAACCAGTCACACTAGAGTTGGATGCAGAGTTGTGTCGGCAAACCAACAACATCCTTCCGAAGTGACGCAAAAGTGTTACTTGGCATGGGTTACTTGCAACTAGAGTGGGATAAACTAACAAGATTGAATGCGGTTTCGCGAATGCCATTCGCGGTCACATCAGTTTGGAGCGTGGGAATGCGGTTTGGGACTCGTTTGTGTCGGGCGATGGCAATACTGATTGCGGTAGCTTCGTTTTGTTGCGCGTCAATCTCCTGCAGTGCAGCGCCGTCGTCTCAGGACACTGTGCAATCAACCGAACTCCCGATGACTTCGACCCAGAGTTTGTCAGGCAAGATCTACAGCCTGCACCTTCATCATCTGCATACTGGCGAGAGTCTTAGTGTCGTCTATCGCATCGGCGACCAGTACATTCCTGAGGCGCTCGACGAACTCAATCACTTCCTGCGTGACCATCGCACCCAGGATGCCAGCCACTACGATCCTAAAGAGTTTGATCTCCTGCATTCCATAATGGCGAGCCTTGGGAAGCCAAATGGCGTGATCGACATTGTCTGCGGCTACCGCACGCCCTGGAGCAATGCATATCTTCGGCAGGGCAGGACATCGAGCGGCGTTGCCGAACATAGCCAGCACATCGAAGCCAAGGCAATCGATATTCGCGTCCCCGGAGTACAGACAGCGAGGCTCCGCGATACGGCAGAATCGTTTGAGGCTGGAGGCGTCGGCTACTACCCCGTGTCGCAGTTCGTCCATGTCGACGTGGGCCCGGTCCGGACCTGGTCCTTCGGCGAGCGCCACCGTACACGTGGGCGCCTCCGCACTGCCACCCTCCGCCACCATGCTCGCAACCGCCGCGCTGTAATCCACCATTACGGCAATTGAGTTTTTAAGAGGGAAGGGCAGCAGGCAATGGTGCGTCTTCCTACTCTCTCAACGAGTTAAGGGGAGGCCTGACCAGCACGTCATTTCGCTGGCTTGGCAGCTTTCCTTTGGAAGAGGCTTTTCTGAGCGTGGTCACTCTTCAGGAAATCCGAACCGGAACTGAACTGTCTCCCGCCAGTCGCAAGCGCAACTATCTCGAATTCGGGTTGCTGAATCAGGTGAAACGAAATTATGTGGGACGTATTCTGCCGATTACTGAGCAGATCGCCGACGTATGCGGAAGACTCATCGCGCAGCGGCGAAAAGCATCGGAGACACCGAGGACCAACGATTTCTACTGGCTGCTACTGACATGGTGCATGGTTTATCAGTGGCGATGATGAACCGGAAGCACTTCGACCAACTCGGCGTGGAGTTGGTTGAGTTCTAGCGGGGGGCTCATAAGCGATGATCTTACGCTCCGGATATTAATCTATCTTGCGATGACACGGACCATCTTCCCCACCTCGCTGCTACCAGTTCTGGTTTGTGCCGCCCAATCTGATCCTTATACCTTATGGAGCATGTCCTCGAACTCGCGCTTACTTGAGTTCCTGGCCATCTCACACAAAGAAAGGCCGCCATTGCTGGCGGCCTTCTCGTTGTTGTCTTCTGATTTGGCGCGAAGCGCGTCTGCTGCATGCAATGCTTAGTCGCCAGCAACGGGCTCTTCGATGTTTTGAACTACTTCGACCTTAGGGGCTGAAGTAGCCACGGGAGTGGCAGCCTTGATCTCGCCGATAGAGATGAAACCAGCAGGAGCATCCGGTTCCTGCAGAATCTCTTTCCGGTAAAGCTTGGCCATGCGGGCGTTCTCTGCATCCTGCTTGATCTTCAGGTCGCGTGCACGAATCTTCTCTTCGCGGGCGTTTTTCGCGATGCCGCTCTTATCGAACGTGTCGTTAGCCGCCGCATTGACGTGCGCTTCATTGATGACGAGATCGTACTTTGCTTCCTTCTCGAGGCCGACTTTCTTACCACCGGCAAAGATTTCGTGACGGCCATGCTCTTCGTACCACTTGGTGAGCGTGGATGTCATGTGCATCTTCTCGATGATGTTGCGCCAACCGACGCCAGTGTTGTAGGCGCAAAAGCTGATCTCGCCTTCCTGGGTCGCGTAGGGGATGATGCACTGTTCGGTGCGGCGGAAATCGTAGTTGAAGAGGTCCTGGAACCACATGCCGGCGATGAAGAGGAAGTTCCAGCGATCGGCGCGGCGCATGTTGATGTCTGCCATGGTGCGGTCTGCGGTGACCTTGCCGTAGTTCTTGCCGGTCGCGCCGAAGCACTTGTCGAACTTCTGCAACAGGTCCTTGATCTTGAAGTGAGTCGGTGCCTCGTTCGGCTGGTAGTTGCGGAGCAAGGCGAGCGACACACCGATGATCGAGAGCCACTTGCCGCGCGCTGCATCGTTAATGCGGGCAACGTCTTTCGCCAGGCGATCGGCGTTGAGGAAGGCGGTGACCGGAACGGCTTCCTTGGTCTCCTTATCGATCATCAGCGCCATGCCAATACCGCAGTTCGGGTGGCAACCGCAGGAGAGTTGGCCCCAGTCGTGATTGGGTCCGTGAACCAGGTCTGCCCAGTCGGAGAAGGTCGACATGAAGGAGATCGGGAACCAGTCGCGAACGGGTTCGCCGAGGCCGGTCTGGTTCTTCACATCGTGCGCCATGTGCGAGAGCGTGTAGCGCTGGGCCATGCGGCGTTCATCAGAAATATCTTCATCGCGTCCCGTAAAGCTGACCGGTTGGAAGCTGAGGAAGTTGATCTTCTTCGGATTGTCGAGTGCGAAGTTGATAATGCGGCCGACCTGCTCATTGTTAATGCCGTTGATGATGCAGGTCACGGGAACGATGTCGACACCGGCCTCGTGCAGGTTGTGGATCGCCTGGAGCTTCACGTCGAAGGAGTTGCCAACCTTGCGGTGCGAGTTAGCAGCGTTGCCGATACCATCAAACTGCAGGTACGCATAGCGGAGACCAGCTTCAGCAGCGGCCTTCGAGAATTCCTTGGACTTTGCAAACTCGATGCCATTCGTTGCGGCCTGTACCGAGGTGTAACCGACCTTGCGGGCGTAGGCTACGGCGTCGAGGAAGTATGGGCTCAACGTGGGCTCGCCACCCGAAAACTGAACCGACATCTGGCGCTTGGGCTTGATCGTGACCGCGTTGTCGAGCATGGTCTTGATCTCGTCCCATGTCAGTTCGTGGACGAAGCCGACCTGGTTCGCGTCCATGAAGCAGGGATCGCACATCATGTTGCAGCGGTTTGTCAGGTCGATCGTAAGCACCGAGCCGCGGCCATGCGTGACCGTTGAAGTGCCATGATTATGCAGCTTCTCGTCATTGTGCGCCTTGATGTCGCGACCAGGAAACACTTCTTCAAGGTGCTTGAAGAAGGCAGTGTCGATCGACATCACGTCTTCGAAGTGACCGTGAATTGGGCAGTCCTTGACCATCAGGATCGAACCGTCGCGCTCGATAATCTGTGCCTTGATCTCGCCGACCTTCTCATTAAGAAGGATCTCGTGGGGAAGCTTGCCGTCTACGATCTGCTGGCGAATCTCAGGAATGCACTTCGGACAAAGCGAGTCCGTGGTACGCGGCCAGCCAAGCGGCGGCTTCTCCTTCTGGTAGCTCTTCAGAAGGGGCTTGTCGCTCCACTTCGGGGTGAAGCTTGCGTTGGGGCTGATTGAATTGAGCCTGTTAAATACGGCCCAACCGCCCTTGGCTCCGAGAACGAGCGCCTTTTCCATCAATTTTGCTGGTTTCGCCATGTTTGTCTCTGTCTCCTAAGAGGTCAAAATCCTGATGCTTTGAGTACCTACGCTCTGATGCTTTAAGTACCTATATATAGATAGCCTGGATGCAGCTTTAAGCTTATCCGACTCCCCGTTTCGCGAAGGAGTAGGCAGTCTGGTTCACGCAAGGTCTGCACCTGCGGACGTGCGACAGACTTACACTTATCAGCCTACGCAGCCGAGTACCACTTCGGAAGCATTTGGGGCTGGACTGCGACAATCTGCATTGAATGGGTCAGTAAGCGATCTGGAAAGAATCTCGCGATAGAGACGAAGAGGCATGGCTTCTGACTGCCAGGCGACATTGCGGCAGGAGGAGAGCAACATTGTGCCAGGAGAGGAGCGACATTGAGGCAGGAGAAACTGACATTGCGCCGT
>CAHJWN010000044.1 GCA_903642265.1 Acidobacteriaceae bacterium
GAAAGGGAGATGTTTTCTTTGCTTCCCTGACTCCAGCACAGGTCTCAGAAATCCCAGCTGGCTGCACCAGCACCAGCTGCGTGCAAGTCGTATGGACGCCACCCGCTGGTTTAGGTACGTCGCAGCCTGACGGGGTCGCGGTAGATGGCGCAGGTGACGTATTTATCGCGGATGGCGCACTCGACAAAGTCTTAGAGATCCCGGTCGGCTGCGCCAGCACGAGTTGTCAGGTCAAGGTGGGTTCAGGATTTCAAGTGCCTACGGGTGTAGCCGTGGATGCTGCTGGCGATGTCTTCGTCTCGGACGCTAATCTTGGGGTGTTCGAGGTTCCGGCCGGATGCGCGACCTATAGCTGCCAGACTATGGTGTACGCTGGCGGCGCTCCGTTTGGCGTGGCGCTGGATGGAAAGGGCGATGTCGTCGTTCCTCTGTCGACAGGCCAGGCTGTGGTCGAGGTGAATCGGTCGGGGACGCAGGCGTTAAACTTCCCCACGACTACCCTGGGCGCCACCAATACCGCATCTGTCACGCTGCAGAACATCGGCAACCAGGCACTCCAAGCAGAGACTCCGTTGCTGATTAATGTTAGCGGAGCAAGCTACGCCATTCAGGCCGGATCTGGAATCCCGGTTGACTGCTCCGCCACTGCAACGCTTGCGCCGGGCGCGAGTTGCAACGCCAGCATCCTTTTTTCGCCGCAGAGCTATACGCAGCCAAACACCGGTACCGCCGTCTTCGCCGATAACGCCTTGAATGCTGCGAGTGCCGCGCAAACAGTCACTCTTGTCGGGACTGGGGCGCAGCCGGTGCAGAGCTTCTACCGGGTGGCCGTGACTTATACCGGTCCTGGTTCGGGACAGGTGACGGACACATCTGGCGCAATCAACTGCACGGACGTAAGTGGAACGTCGTCGGGAACATGCACGGTAAACCTGCCATCGAATGGCACGGTGACTTTCAATGCGGCACCCTCGGCCACCTCAACGTTCCAAGGCTGGGGCGGTGCATGCGCGAACGCGGGATCAAACCCCACCTGCAGCGTGGTGCTTACCCAGGCCACAACAATCATTGCGATATTCGTCAACCTACCGACCAATCTCCTGACGGTGACAGCATCTGGTACCGGTACGGGAACAGTGACGGACAATCTGGGAGAGCTTGCCTGCAACAGGTCCAACGGTTTGACGATGGGGCTTTGCTCAGGTGCCTATGCTCCCGGCACTCTCGTCACCCTGACTGAATCAGCCTCTGGCTCTTCAGTCTTCGTGGGCTGGGGCGGCGCGTGCGCCAACTCGTACACCATACCGTCGTGCATCGTGACCGTGGATGCTGCGCAGAATGTAAGCGCAAGCTTTGTAGCAGCGTCGGCCACACAGTCAGGAACGCTTATGCCCATCACCGCCGGTGTCGTATACGGACAGGGCGGCAGCTTTGCGAGCAATCTCGCAAACAATGGCGGAGTAACTGCGGGCAGCTTAGGTAACTCGCAGGGTATGTTGGTGGATAGCAGCGGCAATCTTTACGTGGCCGACGGCGCTAATAATCGTGTGTTGTTTTATCCCGCAGGAAGTACAACGCCGACGCGGGTTTACGGACAGAACGGTAGTTTTACCAGTAACAATGCCGGAACAAGCGCGAGCAGCCTGCATAATCCGCAGGGTATTGCGGTGGACGGCAGCGGAAACGTGTATGTGTCTGACGAGGTTAACAGTCGTGTTCTCTTTTACCCTGCCGGCAGCACCATTGCGACGCGGGTGTATGGACAGGGCGGAAGCTTCACAAGCGCTACAGGGAACAATGGCGGAGTCAGCGCCGACAGTCTTTACATCCCGATGGGGATTGTTCTCGATCAGAGCGGCAATCTGTATGTGGCGGATTATGGGAACAGTCGCATCCTGTTTTATCCATCCGGCAGCACCACTGCTACGCGGGTTTATGGGCAGGGTGGCAGCTTCACCAGTAACACTCCAAACAATGGCGGGATCAGCACCAACAGCTTGAACCAGGCGCAGGCTGTTGCGATGGATAATAGCGGCGATCTTTATGCGGCCGACAGTCATAACAACCGCGTGTTGTTCTACCCGGCCAACAGCACCACTGCCACGCAAGTCTATGGGCAGGGTGGCAGCTTTACCTCCGGCATCGCGAACAACGGCGGAGTCGACGCCGGCACTCTGAACAATCCACTCGCACTCGCATTGGACAGCAACAATGGTCTCTACGTCGTAGACCGCTCGAATAATCGTGTCCTGTACTACCCGTTTGGTACTGCCGGCGCATCGCGGGTCTATGGGCAGGGCGGTAGCTTCAACTCCGCAACACTGAATAATGGCGGAATCAGTGCAAACAGCCTGAGTCAGCCATGGGGTGTGGCTGTTGGCGGAAACGGCGAACTTTATATCGCCGACTACGGGAACAGCCGTGTGCTGGGGTTTGGCAGCTTTGGCAATGTCAGTGTCTGCCCAGCGAACCAGGGCGGATCCTCGCCCTGCAACAACACCGTTACCTACAGCTACGCAGCGGTCTCGACAACGGTCATTGGCGCCACCCAGGTCCTCACGCAGGGAGCTCCTGGCCTTGATTTTTCGCTGGGCACCAACACCTGCAAGGGAACCATCACGGAGGGGAGCACCTGCGATGTCGACGTCAATTTCACGCCGCTTGCGCCCGGACTGCGGACTGGCGCGGTGCAGTTGTATGACAATGCGGCAAATCTTGTCGCGAGCGCACCGGCCTACGGAGTTGGTCAAGAACCGCAGATTGCCTTTGGCCCGGGTGTCCAAATCGCTCTACCGCTAACAGGACTGCATTACAACGTCGGCGTTGCTGTCGATGCCTCGGGGAACACCTTTGTTGCGGATTACACAGCTGGCGTGGTCGTGAAGTACTCGCCTACAGGCGCCCAGACTACGGTTCCAGCTACTGGTTTGTCTGCTCCGATCGGCGTGGCGGTAGATGGGGCGGGCGCTGTTTACATCGTGGATCAAAACCTTCCATATGCAGTGAAGGTGACTCCTGGTGGAGTCCAAAGCACGTTGGGGAGTGGCCTTTCGAACCCAATCGGGATTGCGCTTGATGGAGCGGGTGATGTTTTCATCGGCGATCGCAACAACAACCGGGTGGTTGAGATCTCGCCAACGGGTGTGCAGACCACCGTGCCTGCCACGGGTCTGAATCAACCCTGGGGCGTTGCGGTCGATGCCCAAGGGGACGTCTTTATCGCAGATGGTGGCAACTCGCGAGTGTTAGAAGTGACACCGGCCGGTGTGCAGACGATTGTGGCCGCAAACGGGGTAGCTCAGCCCTATGGTGTCGCGGTCGACGCTGCAGGCGACGTGTACATTGCCGATCCAGTCCACGCGCGAGTCGTGGAAGTTCCGGCGGGCGGAGGTGCCCAGATCACCGTGGGCAGCGGCTTGAATTACCCGAGCGGAGTAACAGTCGATGGCGCCGGCAATCTCCTTATCGGGGATCAAGGTGCCGGACAGGTGGTCAAGTTGAACCGGTCGCAACCGCCGGCGATCAGCTTTGCCACGACGAATGTCGGGAGCACAAGCACGGATAGTCCGGTCTCGTTCACGGTCCAGAATATTGGCAATCAAGTGCTGACGGGCTCGTTGGTTCTGAACCTGGGGGGCAGCTTTGCTGAGACGAATACCCAGGATTGCTCCGCCTCCTTGCCGTTAGGGCCTGGCGGGCTTTGTGTCGAGAGCTTCAGCTTCACGCCGCAGAGCTCGAGTTTCTTCTCGGGCACTGCGATGTTCACGGACAACAGCCTGAACCTCTATCCACTGGCCACCCAGACGGTCAATCTCGTGGGGACTGGTGCTGTCAATGGCGTAGCCGCGACCGTAGCCGTTCCCAATCTACTTGGACAGACACAGGCAGCGGCGGCAGCACCCCTCTCCAGCGTGGGCCTGGCGATGGGTAGCATTTCGACGGCCTCAAGTCCAACCGTGCCTCTCGGCAGCATCATCAGTGAAAACCCAGTGGCCGGAACGCAGGTTGCGGTTGGTTCAGTCGTGAACCTGCTCGTATCAAGCGGCATTACACAAGCACCATCACCTAATCCGCTGGTGCTCGAAAACAATTACTTTGTTACGGGCGATTACGTCTCGGCGGGTGTAACGCTGCGGGCAACCGGTGTTGGCGGCATGGCAACCGGAAGCATCACCATCCCGAGCTACACGCAGAGTGCAACTCAGGGAGTTCCAGACGGCGCCGATGTGGTTGATGCATTCCTGTACTGGGAGACGCTTGAGAATACGGCGACCGCCTCGTCCACACTTGGAACCTTCAATGGCTTTCCGATCGTCGGCCAGCAGATTGGCAACGATCTTCAAAACTACACCGACGGTGTATTCACGGGGACGCTCCGCGCGTATCGTGCGGCAGTTAATGCCTACCTCCCGGTCGGGGCGGCTGGAACACGAATCGTGTCAGGAACCTACAAAGTGTCCTTGCCTGATGCAAGGACCGCAGTGCCGGTGACTGAGGGTGCGAGCCTGGTGATGGTCTATCGCGTTCTTTCGCCGAACTTTCCGCTGAAGTCTGTCGTGATCTACGACGGTGCCGCTATTCCAGCGGTCGCAGGGACACAAGTGGTGCAGGGGTTCTATGACGCAACTGGCGGAGCAAACAGCAGCGGCAAGAATACGAATGTTTTTGCCAGCAATGGTAGCTGGAACAACAGCGTCAACACGGTGGCACTTGGAAGCTCGAACCGGTTCAATGCGGTGCTGAATCCGGCGAACGCATACGCCGCGGTGATCCTGAGCACGCCGGTAAACAACAGCGACAACGATGGCATCCTTGACGCATGGAAGGCAGGCCCGGGTGGAAGCGACTTCCATGCTGGCCAGCCAGGCTATTACGACGTCAAAACATCAACGTGGGTCGGTCTGGCGGGCGCAAAACACGGCCAGAAAGACCTCTTTGTTCAACTCGACTATATGTGCGGAGCGCTGCTTGCAAGCGGTGCCTGCGACCCGGGCAAGGAAAATCTGTTCCCCTCGCCTGACACGGACGGCAACGATCCGCTTGCGATGGTGCAGCAGGCATTTGCCAACTCGGGAGTTCAACTGCATTTGCAGGTTGGCAATGCGGTGCCTGAAGATACCTGCGTCGACGGCAGTTCGTCGCAGCTATGTCAATTTCCGGGCCAGCCAGGCGTGATTGGCTGGAAGAACAGCCTTGAATTTTCGAAGCTCTATCCGCGCAATCTGTATGCGTGCCTTACGGGCGGCGATTGCACGACCCGCTTTCCTTACGGGCAGAAGGACAGTTATCACTATGTTTTGATGGGCCACTCGCTGGCCATACCGGCATGGAACACGCGCTACGGGACGTTGACGTCTATCAAAGTCGTGAGTGGGGTAACGACGATCACGACGGTGGACCGCGGCACGGGGATCAACGCCTGCCCAAGCCGCATTACGCTTGGCGGCGTCCTTGGAAACCCGGCATTGAACGGGGTCTACAACACGACCGGTTGCGCAGACACGAAGACGATCTCCCTTTTGACACCTGGCGTTCCAAACTACACCTATCCCAACAGCATCCTGCCTGAACCCGTGATAGGTCTTACTTCGGGGACAATCACGAGCATCTCGGGCTACTCCGATTTGGGCGGCGCAGATTCTGCAGTCACCCTGGGTCTCTGGCTAACGGCCCCCAACCAGGACATGAGCAAGAAGGCCAACGTGCTGGCTGGGACGATCTTTCATGAGATTGGGCATACGCTGGGCCTGAGCCACGGCGGCTTGTACTTCGACACACCGAACAGCTACGTTCCGACGTTTGACGCAAACTGCAAGCCGAACTACCAAAGTGTAATGAACTATCTCTTCCAACTTGATCTGGTTGGGCCGAATCAAACTCTTGCTTTCTCGAACCAGACGCTCAACACCATTAATGAAAACGCCGCTGGTTCGATGACCCAGCTTACCGACGGCTCGGGCAACCCTGCGACGTTCCCAACCTCGTCCTGGTACGTTCCGTACACATTGGGCTCACCAGTCAGCCCTGCAACGCGGCATTGCGATGGAACTCCGCTTACCGGCGATTCTTCGTATCGCGTGGATGCATCGATTGCACCTATTACTCCGGCGTGGTCAAGCCCGCAGGACCTGAGCTTCGTTGGCACACTGCAGTCTGCGGAGCGCGGATTCAACGATCTGACCAACATGGATCTGCGCCAGGTGGGTGCAACCGGCGGGGAGTTTGCGTCGCTGGCGACCGCGCTTTCGTTCGGCTCCTCGGTTGCGCCGCTGAACATCAGCGCAGGCGGCAACGTGACGCTGGGCAGCGGCGGCACCATTGCTCTTGGCAGCGGCGGCAACATTACGCTTGGCAGCGGCGGGAATGTCACGTTGGGCAGCGGCGGCACGATCGCTCTTGGCAGCGGCGGAAATATCACACTTGGGAGTGGCGGCAACGCGACTGTTCCGAGCGGCAGTGTAATCACACCCGGTGGCAGTGGGACGATCGCGCTTGGCAGCGGCGGCAACGTGACACTGGGCAGTGGTGGCACGATCACGCTGGGCAGCGGCGGCAACATTACACTGGGCAGCGGGGGCAATGTGACGCTGGGCAGTGGCGGCAACATCGCTCTCGGCAGCGGGGGAAACATAACCGTTCCATCGACTGGCGGTACTTACAGCATTGACGGCAGTGGTGGCGTAATCACGCTGGGCAGCGGCGGCAACATCACGCTCGGGAGTGGTGGCAATGTGACTCTGGGTAGCGGCGGCAACATCGCACTTGGGAGCGGTGGCAATATTATCCTCGGCAGCGGTGGCAACATCACGTTAGGCAGCGGCGGCAATATTGCGCTTGGCAGTGGCGGGAATGTGATTCTGGGCAGTGGCGGCAATATTACGCTTGGAAGTGGCGGCACCATCACTCTCGGCAGTGGCGGCAACATCACGTTAGGAAGCGGCGGGAATGTCATCCTGGGCAGCGGCGGAACGGTAACGCTCGGCAGCGGCGGGAATCTCGCGGCGGGCGATGCCGGTAACATCACTCTCGGCAGTGGCGGAGCGGCTTCTATCGGGGCTGGCGGAACCATTACGCTGGGCAGTGGCGGCAGCGTGGCAATCGACGGCGCTGCCGGCAACATCACGCTTGGCAGCGGCGGCAACATCACCCTCGGAAGCGGTGGCAGCCTGACGCTTAATAGCGGCGGCAACATCACGTTGGGCAGTGGCGGGAATATCACGCTTGGCAGCGGCGGCGTTGTGACGCCGTTCGGAGGATCGGCCATTACCGTGGCAGCGGGTGGCAACATCACTCTTGGCAGTGGCGGCAACATTGCTCTTGGGAGCGGTGGGAACATCACTCTTGGAAGCGGCGGCAATATCGCGCTTGGCAGCGGCGGGAACATTGCGTTGGGGAGTGGCGGCAATATTGCGCTTGGCAGCGGCGGCACCATAGCGCTTGGGAGCGGTGGGAACATCACTCTTGGCAGTGGCGGCGTAATTACGCTCGGCGCCAATGGCAGTCTTATCCAGGGAACAGGTTCATCGATCAGCCTGGGCAGTGTAAACAACATCACGCCCGCGAGCGGCGGCCCGCTGGCTGCCAACGAGTTGACGTACGAGACAGCCAACTCAGTCGTTCGTCCGCCCACGGCTCCGACCGAGACTCCGTCTGCGGCAGGCGTCAGCCCGGCCAGCGTCCGGATCAACTGGAAGGCGCCGGTGTTTGGTGTCGTCCAGACTTACACCATCTATCGCAGCTCGAATGGTGCAACGCCGGTCGTCATTGGCAGCGTCAGCGGGGTGAATGGCAACCCGCCAGCAACGGAATTTACAGACTCCAATCCTGACACCATCTCCGCGACGGTGGTCTACACGGTCACAACTCTGCTTGTTCCCGATACTTCCGGGCCATCGCGCCAGAGTGTGCCTTCGCCTCCAGCGGTGATCAAGAATGACCAGAGCATTGTTCTCGGGCCGCTGCCAAGCTCGGTAACGCTTGCAAATCCGCCAACGATTACAGCAACTGCGATGTCTGGCGGTGCGCCCAACGGGTTACAGGTTGCCTTCAGCGCGGCGGGATCCTGCTTGATTGCCGGTCAATCGATCATGGGCAACATCTCTTCTGCGGTGGTGGCTCTCGTCACGACGGGAAGCTGCACTGTCACGGCAACGCAACCGGGCACAACCGCGTTCAATGCAGCTAACTCGGTATCGGGAACCTTTATGGTCCTGCCGCTCAACTCAGGATTGAAATCACAGACGATCACCTTTCCTTTGCTGCCGAACACGCAATACGGGCAATCCTTTACGCTTGGAGCGACATCGTCTGTGCCCAACACGGCAGTCAGCTATATGGCATCTGGACCATGCACAGCGAGCGGCGGTATCAGCGGTATTGGAGTATGCAAGATCACGGCATCTGCTCCGGCGACCAGCACGTATAGTGGTGCATCGTTGACCCAGTCGTTCAACATCTATCCAGCGGTACTGAAGGTGACGGCTGACAGTCTCAATGTGACTTTCGGGCAGCCCGTTCCGGCGTTGACTTACCTCTATAGCGGCTTTGTGAATGGCGATACAGCATCGGTAGTAAGTGGCAAACCTGCGCTGTCGACGATTGCTACTGCAGCAAGCAGCGCGGGCAGCTATCCGATCGTTGTGGCGACTGGTTCACTCGCTACAACAAACTATTCCTTCCTCTATGTAGATGGCACGTTGACGGTACAAGCGGCGAACCAGACGGCGCTGGTGCTTACAACAAGCTCACCCCTGACATTTAATCAAAGCGAGACAATGAGCGTTGCGGGTGGCAGCACTGGAGGATCGGTGACCTACAACCTGATCAGCGGCACCTGCACCATCGCAGGAGCCAAATTAACTGCTGGCAGCGGGACCGGTAGCTGCATAGTTACGGCAACCATGGCGGGAAGCACCAACTACAGCTCCATCACCAGCACGCCTGCGGTGGTCTCGCTGGGCCTTGCAGTCCAAACGATCGCGTTCACTACTAACCCCCCATCAACTGCGCCCTATAACGGCAGCTTTACGGTGGCGGCGACTTCTACCAGCGGCGGAGCGGTGGCCTTCACGAGCTCCGGAGCATGCAGCAACATCGGTGCTGTTTATACGATGACCAGCGGGACAGGGATCTGCTCGGTAATCGCAAACCAGTCTGCTACCTCTAACTACCTGGCAGCGGCACCAATCACAAAGACGGTGAGTGCAGCCCTGGTTGCGCCGAGAGTCACGTTTACGGGAGCGCCCGTGAGCGCAGCCTACCAGGCAAACTTTACGGTTGCTACAACTACGACGGCCAGCAGCGCAGCGGTGATCACCAGCAGCGGCGCCTGCAAGAACGTGCTCAATGCAGTGACCATGAGCAGTGGAACTGGCACCTGCCTGCTTACCGCAACCTGGGCGTCGGACACCAACTACAGCGGCGCCTCGTCGAGCCAATCCACGGCTGCGACGCTGGCATCGCAGACGATCACGTTCGCCACAAATCCTCCGATAAGCGCCGCATACAACAGCAGCTTTACCGTCGCAGCCATAGGCGGTGCCAGCGCAAATGCGGTTTCCTACACCAGTGCCGGTTCGTGCAGCAATATGGGAGCAACATACAAGATGACGAGCGGAGCTGGAACGTGCTCGGTGATCGTCAACGAGGCAGGAAACGCCAACTATGCGGTGGCGAACACAGTGACAAAGAGCGTAAGTGCGACCCTGGCTTCACAGGCGATTACGTTTATGACCAACCCCCCGCTAAAAGCTACGTACGGTAGCAGCTTTACCGTGGCGGCCACGGGCGGAGCCAGCGCGAATGGGTTGACCTATACCAGTGCAGGATCGTGCATCAACGCGGGCGCAACGTACAAGATCACCAGTGGTAGTGGAAGTTGCTCGGTGATCGCGAACCAGGCTGGAGACACAAACTTTTCGGCTGCGATGCAGATCACCAAACTTGTGACTGCGGCGCTTGCTACGCCTGCGATCACCTGGCCTGCTCCGGCGGCGATCGGATACGGCACGGCGTTGAGCGCGGCACAGCTCGATGCGACCGCTTCGGTCCCGGGCACCTTCGTCTACACGCCAAAGTCGGGAACGGTGCCCTCCGCAGGCATGCAAACACTTGCGGTGGTCTTCACGCCAACCGACACCACCGACTACAGCACGGCGACAGCGGCAGTCTCGCTTACGGTCAACGCGCCGAGTGTTTCAATCGGGATATCGAACACCACGCAGACTTACCAGCAATGGACGAATTTTGTGATCGGGCCGATCTATACCGGATCACGTGTGCCTACCGGTTCGGTAACGTTGTATGACAACGGAGCGGCAATCACTACGCTCACTTTAGGGGGCGATGGTAAGGCCTACTACACGGCAGGTCCTTTCAATGTGGGACCTAACGTTCTTACAGCGACGTACACCGGCAACAGCTATTTTCCGGCTGGGACGTCAGCACCTGTGACGATCACTGTGCTGCCGGCACCGACAAATTTTCAGGCGAGCTGCTACGGCGCGCAGACCTACGGAACGGTCTATCAATGTAGCGTGAGCATAAGCGCAAGTACCTCGATGCAGCCGGGTGGCACAATCACGTACAGCTTTGACGGTGGTGCGCCAGTGAGCGTTGCGATTGTCCATGGGAACGCTCCATTCACCGTAGCTGGAGTGCCGAACGCAGGAAGCCATACGCTGGTGTTGAATTATGCGGCACAAGGAAACTTTGCGGCGGCAGCGCCGATCTCGAGGCCGTTTATAACGCAACGGGGGCAGACGCAAGTACAAGCCTCGCCCTCGAGCTATTATCTAGCTTCGGGCTCGGCGATCACGATCTCGGGGACGGTAACCACGCCCGGCTCGGGTATTCCCACGGGAACCGTAACGTTCTACGACGGCAATAACCTGATCGGCACAGGACCAATTGGCGCGAAGGGCACTATCTCCTACAGGGTGGCAAGCATCGCAAAGGGACCGCACATCTATAAAGTCTCCTATGCGGGCTCACCAAACTACAGTCCGGCTACATCTTCAACCTGCAGTGTGACGGCATTCTAAGAAACATTGCTTGGCAACAAGTTGACCAGGTTACAGGAAGGCGCGGTCGCCGCCTGAAAAGCGAAGCCTTTCTTTCCTGATGATCTATGCTGCAAACTTAGCCGCGCGATCGCTATTGGCCGAGGCGGCGATGAATGTCGGCAACCAAAGGATCTTCCGTCGACTGCCCGCGAATCGCGAGATAACCCTTGTAAGCATCCGCGAACGCAGGGTTCTTCATACCTTCCTGCGAACGTCCCTGGTAGTAGTACAGAGCTGGAAGATAAGAGTAGGTGGGAACGTTCGAGATGAAGAGTTCAATTGCCTCACCCCTGCGCGTCAGACAAAGATCGAATTGTGCGGCAGCATCTGTAAACTGACCCGCTTCCAGGTATGCCTGACCGAGTTCGAAGCGTCCGATCCAGGTATCGAGCAGACTGTTTGCGGCAGCAATCTGCGCGATCGCTTCCTTGGTGTCCTTTCGCTTCAAGGCGATCAGACCCATGACGATTTTGCCGTACGCCTGTGGCTCACTCGAAGTCAGGGCGGCCAGGCTCGCCGATATCTTCTGCGCCTTCGATAGTTCTCCGGCGTCGATGTAGATGGTGGCTGCCAGCAACCGAAGCTGTGTTGATGGATTTCCGAGAAGCGCTTTCTGGAGATCAGCCAGTGCGGCAGGCTGATGTCCCTGTAGCTCTTCGACATGAGCAAGGGCGGCGTATTTGCCCGCCGCGCTTTCACTCATCTTGGCTGCCAAGTCGGTTGCGACGCCCTGCGAAAGGATGCGCGCCGCTTCGGAGTAGTTCCCCTGATAAGCCGCAAGATCCGCCAGGCCGTCGGTTGCGGTCGATGCGTATTGGCCTCCCGAATTTCCCAGTTCATGGTAGCTGTCGGACGCTTGCTTGATTTGCCCTTGTCCAATCTGAGCTTCCGCGAGCATCAAGTAGGCCTGTGTGGTCGAGGGGCTGATTTCCAAAGCTTCATGCGCAGCTTTTTCGCTTGCCGGGAAATCACTTGCGTAGGCGCTGATGAAGGACAGGTTCAGCCGCTGACTTACGCCTCTCGGGGTGATCTCAACTGCGTGTTGCGCAGCTTCCAACGCCTTGGGCGCGTTGCGTAATTGTGTGTAGCACGATGCAAGATTGTTCTGACCCACTCGATCGGCGGGATACAGTTCAACCAATTGGCTGTATTGCTGGGCACAGTTCTGCCAATCACCCGAAGTGAGAAAGTACAGGCCCTGATTGCGGTAGCGTTCCCGCTCGGTCATGCGGTCCTTATTGTCCATCGCCAGCTTCATGTACTTTACGGCGTCGGCAGATCTTCCAAGGTTGCTGGACATGGCCGCCATGCCACTGTACGCGCGGGCGAAATGAGGATCGAGGACTGCAGACTTCTGAAATGAATCAAACGCTTCCTGGAACTTACCGGCGAACTGCTGGTCTACACCAAGAGCATCTTGATGGACCGCTTCCAGATTTGCGGCTGAAAACCCTCCGCTTACCTTTGAGAACTGGAGCGAGGCTGGTGTGGTGTCGCCCATCGCTTTACGAAGAGGAACGGCCAGCTTTGGAAGCTCGCTCAGAATCTCCTGCTTGCTTGGAGCAGTAACATCAGCCTTCGCAATGACGTTGCCGCTGTGCGTATCCAGAGCGATCGCAGAGATGTCGTACTGGTCACCTCGGAGGCTGATGTCGCCGGTAATAACGGTGTCGACGCCCTGGTTCATGGCGATGAGCCTTGAAGACTGCTCGTCGAGTATATCGGTAGGAGTAGGAAGCTTCTTTGCCAGCTTGCGGGCGTCTCCCCGGCTGTAGACGTTGATGAAACTGGCGCCTTCCATGGCTACGCCGAGCATCGGCTCGAGCGTGTTATCGAGCACAGAGTCGCCAGTGTGGTTTGCAAAGTCTCCGATGAGCACCGAGACAGGTCCGTGGGCCAGCGTTGCCCCGGCCTGACGCCTGCCGTACAAGTACCAGACACCTCCAGCTGTGATGGCTGCAACCAGGATGCTACCCAGGCTGATACGCAGCCAGGGTAGTTCGCGCAGGCGGTTCACGTGGAGGTGCGCCGAAGAAGCGGAGAAGCTCTTTATCCCGCTGCCGCTTTGCCAGGCGCGAAGATCGGCGTCCAGGTGCTCGGCACTCTGGTAGCGCTTTGCCGAGTCTTTTTCGAGGCATTTGGCGACTATGTTGCTGAGTGTGCCAGGGATGTTCTTATCGACGTGGATCAGCGGGGCCGCTCGCTGCTGGGTGCGCATGAGCAGGCTGGCGATAGCGCTTTCGGCATAGAAAGGGGTGATTCCGGCAAGCAACTCGTACAGCATCAGGCCCACTGTGAAGATGTCGGAGCTGGCTTTGACGTCCATGCCCTGCGCCTGCTCCGGTGACATATATTCGATGGTCCCCAGCATGGTGCCGGTCTGGGTCATGCCGTCACCGGAGAAGGTGCGCGCCAGGCCAAAGTCCATCACCACGATGCGGCCATTCTTATCGAGCATGATGTTGGCCGGTTTGAGATCGCGGTGGATGATGCCTTCGCGGTGTGCAGCCGCGAGGCCGCTGGTCACCTGTTCCATGATGTCGACAGCTTCGGCGATTTCCAGCTTCTTACGTTGTTTGAGGATTTGGTGGAGGGTCTCGCCCTCCATGAACTCCATCGTGATGAACTTGACGCCCTGCGCCTCGCCGAGGTCATAGATGCGGATCACGTTACGGTGGGTCACCTTGGAGGAGAGCACAAGTTCCTGCTTGAAGCGGGCGAGGATCTCGGGATTCGAGGCCATCTCTGGCCGGATGACTTTCAGAGCGACGACGCGATCGACCTCGCGATCGGCCGCTTTGTACACTGCACCCATGCCTCCTTCTCCGAGCAGTTGGAGGATCTCGTAGCGGCTGCCAAGGAGAGTTCCAACCTCGAGGAGTGTCGGAACACCGCCGCGATTTCGCCCCGGTTCGGGAGCAGCACCGCTTTGAGGTAGAGGCGCTGCCTGAGGCAGCGTGGGTGCTGCTGTTGCGATTGTCGCTGCAGCCTGGTTTGGAGCCGGTACAGCGCGGACGCCGATCACGGTGGCGTCCGGCATCTGTGTCGTAGCCTCGGCTGGAGGTGCAGGAGTGGGATTGAAGCGGATCGGCGAAGTGTTTATCACGGTAGCGGCAGAGCTGTATGGAATCGAATCCAGATCCTGATGACGAGGAGCCGCCTGCTCCGAGGCATGCGCAGGCAAAGGTGATTGCTCGTTGCCGGGTGTTGCTTCTCCTGACACGCGTCCTACTTCGCTTCCTGCGGGAACATCTTCCATATCGTGCTTCGCAGTCTGGCTAAATTTTAGAGAAAGACAGGTTCCGGAAACTCAGAGTACGAGCTTGCGAGGTGCTTGATTGATGGAAGTATAAACGATCCTTCCACCAGTCTGTCTTCTACTCTTATTCGGCATAACACCACTGAGATTGGTTCCGTGATTGCCTGGCATGTGCCATTGATTGAGAGAACGAGATACATTGGATCGCATGAAGCGTTGGCAGCTCTGGCTCGTAGTTGCGTTGTCTGCAGTAACTCCTTTGCTGCACGCGGAGGGACCGTTGGCCGCTGCTCGTTCCGTACTCGGACGCGAGATGCCACATCTTTCCTCGCAGATTCACCTCTCGCTTGCTGCCGGTGACTACGGGGGCAAGCCGGATGGTTTTCGCGTTACCGGGACTGAGGGCAACATCCACGTCCAGGCTGCGACCGCGCCCACGCTTCTGTTCGGAGTGAACTGGTATCTGAAGTACGTCGCCCATCTGAATGTCTCGACCAACGGCAGCCAGCTAGGCAGGGCAGGGCTAAGACTCCCTGCGGTGGCGTCGCCTATTATCCGGCCAGCGCTCTATCCGTTCCGGTATGCACTCAATGAGAACACCGACGGTTACACCACGCCTTACTGGGACTTTGCACGATGGCAACATGAGATCGACATACTTGCGCTCTCGGGCTTCAACGCGGTGTTGATCCAGCGCGGCAACGATCTCGCCGTATACCAGGCGTTCCAGGACATGGGGTACTCCGACGAAGCTATCCGCCGGTGGATCACGCAGCCAGCCCACCAGAACTGGCAATGGATGGGCAACATGTGCTGCTTCGTCGAGCCGATTTCGCTTTCGTTGATGAAGAAGCGAGCAGTCTCGGCCCGTGCGGTCATGCAGCAGCTTCGTGATCTCGGCATGATGCCGGTCCTGCCTGGCTTCTGGGGCGTGGTTCCGGATGACTTTGCGAAGTACGTTCCCGGTGCGCACGTTGTGGTGCAAACCGAAGCCTGGAACGGCTTCAAACGTCCGGGCTGGCTTGATCCGCGAGACCCAGCGTTTGCACGGCTAGCCTCTGCATTTTACAAACATCAAGCGGAACTGTTTGGAGAGAGCGGGCTCTACGACATGGAGACGTTTCAGGAGGGCGGTGTATCGGGAGATGTGCCTGTCGGAGAGGCAGCGATTGCAATTCAGAAGTCCCTGAACCTTGCGCATCCTGATGCTCTCTGGTTCATGATGGCCTGGCAGGACAATCCGCGCAAAGAGCTGATCGACGCTGTCGATCGCAGCCACATTCTGGTCGCCGATATCGAACAGGGCCGTATACCGCGCGATACCCGCGAGGCTGAGTTCAAAGGTGCGCGCTGGTTGTTTGGAGGCTTATGGGAGTTTGGTGGCCGCACCACAATGGGCGCGCCACTCTACGATTACGCCACACGTATGCCCCAACTGGCAAAGCAGTCTGGTAGCCATCTCTCTGGAACAGCTCTTTTTACCGAGGGCCTTGACACCAATCCTTTTGCGTACGATCTCTACACTGAGATGGCCTGGCGCAGCGAGCCGGTCGATCTTACCCAATGGACGGCTGATTATGCGCTGAGGCGCTACGGCGAGCAAGACCTGCACGCGTCGAAGGCGTGGGGAATTATCCTGAACACGATCTATAGCTATCGCGCTGATGGCGTGAGAGACCACGGCGAGCGCGACTCGGCGCACGAATCGATCTTCAACGCACAGCCTTCGCTGGATGCGACGCGTACAGGTCACTGGGCACCGGATGTTCTGCGATACGACCCCGCTGTCCTAAAGCCGGCGCTTACAGAACTGCTCCAGGTGGCACCAGCACTGCGCGACACGGCGAGCTATCGGTACGACCTGACAGACATTAGCAGGCAGGTATTAGCAAATTCAGCTCGCCAGCTGCTTCCGCAAATCAAGGCTGCCTATGCAGCAAAGGACCGGTCAGCATTTGATGCCCTGAGTAAGCAATGGATGCTCGACATGCAGCTTGAGAACACATTGCTTGCCACGAATGAGTATTTCCTTCTCGGCCGCTGGTTGAGCTACGTGCCCGCCTGGTCCGACTCTCCCGCAGAGCTTAGAGCGCTCCAGTACGACGCTCACTCCATCCTGACTACGTGGGGCGATCGAACAGCGAGTCTGGATCTGCATGAGTATGGCAACAAAGACTGGGCGGGCCTCGTAAGCAGCTACTATGCGGAGCGTTGGAAGCTCTATTTTCAATCGCTTGATGTCGCTCTCGAGACGGGAACGCAGCCCCAGGCCATCGACTGGTATAACTTCGGAGACAAGTGGAATCAGTCGGCCGAGAACTTTTCACCCGTTCCTGTCGGCGACACCTATGCGGCAAGCCTGGCAGTAGCACATGTCCTCGATCTGCAGCCTGCGAGTTCAACCACGAAAGAGTCTCGATGACACAGCCAGACCCCTTGATCGCCGCAACTGTCGATTCCGATATCATTCGCGACCGAGCTGTGGCAAAGCCAGAGCGACTGCTTTCGCTGGACGTCCTTCGCGGTTTGACCATCGCCTTCATGATTATCGTCAACGACCAGATGGGCCCAGCACCGTTCGCTCAGCTAAGTCATGCGAGCTGGAACGGGTTTACGGCGACCGACCTGGTCTTTCCAACATTTCTTTTCCTGATCGGCATATCGACCGTTCTATCTACGGCCGCCCGGCTTGCGCGTGGGGCGACTCGCGCAGACCTCTTCATTCACACCGCGAGGCGGGCGGTGCTGCTGATCTTTCTGGGGTTCGTCGTAAACAACTTCCCGTTCTTCCACATGGCAACCGCTCGCTACTACGGGGTACTGCCGAGAATTGGCATTTGCTACTTTGTTGTAGCCTCGCTTTACCTGATCTCCCCGACCTGGAAAGACAAGGTAGCGATTGCGGTGCTTTGCCTGATCGGCTACTGGGCGTTGATGCGGTTCGTGGCAGTTCCTGGTTACGGTTTGCCTACTCATGATGTTTCGATCAACGACCATGACGGTAATCTGACGGCTTGGCTGGATCGGCAGATATTCAGTGCGCCTCACTTGTACGAACGCACCAGGGACCCAGAAGGTTTGCTGTCCACGATCCCTTCGATTGCCACAACCCTGTTTGGGCTGCTGGCCGGGCTTTGGCTCAGAACGGCAAACACGACGCGCCGCAAAGTCGCGATGCTTGCCCTTGCCGGGGTCATCTTGCTGGCAGTTGGCCTTGCGTGGAATCCGGCTTTCCCAATCAACAAGAAGCTATGGAGCAGTTCCTTTTCGCTCTTCGCGGGTGGCTGGAGCCTGTTGCTGCTTTCCACATCGATTTACCTTGTCGACATTCTCCGGCTCGGCCGTCCAAACAGCGACTCAGACCGTCCAGAGGCATCGAATCATCCACTTATTTACCAGCCATTGCTGGTACTTGGCACAAACGCCATTACCGCGTACCTGATCTCGGAGCTAGGTGCGAGCCTGTTTTTCACCATCCTGGTGTCACCAAAGAGCAGCCTGGCGAACGCATCATTTCGGGCAATTGCCGGATCAATCTCTTCGCCGGAATGGTCATCATTGATCTACTCGCTGGCCTTCTTATTTCTGTGCTGGCTGCTGGTCCTTCCGCTCTACCTAAAGCGAATATTTGTCCGCATCTGACCGCGTGCTTGGTTCACATGCAGTTGCCCGGAGTTCGCGTAGTCTGATGGCACCAGCCGCACACGCCGAGACGATGCCGTAGTGCGCGAGGTGACAGGAGGATTGATCATGCCATGTGACCTGGAAGAACTTAGACATGTTCCGCTCTTTGAACTGCTGGACGAGGAAGAACTCGCTGTTCTGGCTAGCCAGGTGGAACTTAGGCAGTTTGCCGCGCGGCAACGGATCTTCAAGATTGGTGAAGTATCAGGTTGCGCCTACATCCTGATATCCGGCGAGGTGCGCGTGACGACCGTGGATGATGATCAGCAGGAGGTGCTTATCGACGAGCCTGTCCATGGCGGCCTGTTTGGATTCGCTTCGATGATCGACCAGACTCCGCATCAGTCCGGCGCCATGGCGATGCAGGAATCTGTTTGTCTTGAGCTGGACCGCGAAGACATCACGGTGCTGCTCCAGCGCAAGCCGCTGGCCGGTCTCGACATGCTGACCATGCTTGGGCGCCAGATCCATGCCTCGCAGCGACTGGTGCAGCTGAGATCGCATCGCAGTGCGAACGAAGTGATTGAAGAGGAGGCTACATTTGGCGAGCGCCTTGCGGATGCCGTGGCGCGCTTCGGAGGATCATGGCGTTTTATTATCTGGTTCGGGGTCGTCCTCGTCGCCTACTCGGCTTTGAACATCGCACTGAGGGGACACGCATGGGACCCGTATCCGTTCATTCTTCTCAATTTGTTCTTATCGATGCTTGCTTCCCTTCAGGCGCCCGTGATTATGATGAGTCAGAACCGGCAGGACACGAAGGACCGCGTTCGCAGCGAACTCGATTTCGATGTTAATCGCCGCGCGGAATCTGAGATCCAGGCGCTCTCGCATCAGGTCACGCTGCTGACAGACAAGGTGAGCGATGTTGAAGATCTGCTGCGCTTCAACAAAACTGCAGCAAAGAACTAGAACTTAATCGGGACGTCGGACCGTTACCACGTCATGCGCCAAAGCGATTGGGTTGGCAGCGGTCAAGCCGCATGGCTGCCGGAAGCATCCAATCAGACGTCAGCAGAGCAGGGCGCGATGCTCGCGTTCATGTTCGATGGCGGCAAGAACGGGAGAAGTTATGAAGCTGCGTATTCAAGGCAATTCACTCCGACTACGACTGCTTCAGTCGGACGTAGCAAGATTTGTCGAGACAGGAAGGATCGAGGAGAAGATTTACTTTGCACCAGGCGACCAAGGTTTTCTGATTTACTCGCTAGAGCATGCACCCGATCTCTCGATCGTTCAGGTACGGCATAAGACGTCCGAAGTGACCGTCGTGGTTCCAAGTCATCAGGCGAGTTCCTGGGCAGAGACGGACCAGACCGGGATCTACTCAGTGGTCGACCTCGGCGGGAACGGGAAGCTTGAGGTGGTCATCGAAAAGGATTTCGCCTGCCTCGACCTGAGCGACGCAGAGAACAAGGACACCTTTCCAAACCCGCAGGTTGCGTCCGTTTGCTAAACGATGATGTCATGTCGGCATCCAAGTAGCCAGTTATGACAACAAAGAAGACCACTTCCAAGAAAGCCAAGCCCGTAACAGCCGCAGTTTCACAGCCGCTTTATCACCGTCTGGATGCGCTGGTCCATACGATCCGGTGTATTGCGCAGTACGAAGATGCGCTGTGCGAACTTTCGCATGAAGTAAAAAACGTGGACACGCCTTCCGCGAAGATGAACGATGAGGTGCGCCGTATCCTGGAGAAATTGCCATCGCATGATTACATGCTCGATGTTGATTCGATAAAGGACATTCTCGGCGATACGGCGACGACGAAGCGACCTCTTGCAAAGAAGTCTGCGAATGCTGTTCCGCGCAAGAAAGCCGGTCGCGGATAGTATTGGGCGTGGACCTTCCAATCAATCCTCCTGTTCTGCCGATGCTTGCTAAACGTGTCGCCGGCGTTCCTGCTGGCGACGACTGGATATTTGAGCCTAAGTGGGACGGCTTCAGGGCCATTGTGTTTCGCGATGGCGACGATGTTTTCATCCAAAGCCGCGACGGAAAACCACTCAACCGTTACTTTCCGGAGTTGGTGGCCACTCTCCTGCAGCAGCTCCCAGCCAGGTGTGTGCTTGATGGTGAGATCGTAATTTCGGCCGGTGGCCGGCTTGATTTCGATGCGCTTCAGCTTCGCGTGCACCCGGCAGCCTCGAGGATTCAGAAGCTATCGATCGAGACGCCAGCCTCCATCGTCTTCTTCGATCTACTGTGTCTTGGCGATCGCGACCTGACGATGGAGCCACTTGAGGTGCGGGCGAAACTCCTGGCCGAGGTGATCGCTGAGGTGACGCCGCCGCTGCATCGAACGCCGTCCACAACCGACCGGCAGATCGCGGAAGACTGGTTCAAGCGATTTGAAGGTGCGGGTCTCGATGGAGTGATGGCGAAACCGAGAACCGGAACTTACGAACCCAATAAACGCAGCATGCTGAAGGTAAAGCATGAACGGGACTGCGACTGTGTCGTCGCCGGTTTTCGCTGGCACAAGAACGAGAACGGGACGGCGGTTGGATCGCTGATGCTTGGGCTTTACGATGCCGCCGGCATCCTGCAGAATGTTGGAGTATGCGCCAGCTTCTCCATGCCAAAGCGCAAGGAGCTCGTAACGTTTCTTGAGCCTTATCGAAGGGATGCGTTGACGGATCATCCATGGATCGTCGGGGGAGAGGAGATCGAGGATCAGCGGGTTCCCGGAAGTCCAAGTCGTTGGAATAGTGGAAAAGACCTTTCCTGGATTGCACTTCGACCGGAGCTGGTGGTGGAGGTAGCCTATGAGCACATGCAGGGCAATCGCTTCCGCCATATTGCACAGTTCAGAAGGTGGCGTTCTGACAAAGCTCCTGCCGACTGTACTTACGAGCAGTTGGAAGTGGTGCCGCCAACCGAGCTAAGCGTCGTATTCGCCGGTAATCGTTAAGGCGTGCAAACCAACTACTCGACTTTCGATCGTGTGGGATCGTCGTCCGGATCAGGAGTTTGTTGGGTGGGCCGAACAGCTTCAGGAATGTTCCGGAGATTTACCCGGATGCGATACCAGATGTAGGATCGGCCGCGCATACGATCGATCAACACATCGTCGATCGCAAGCAGTCTCGTCGCTTCGGGGTTGCTAGCCTTCCAGCGCTCGAGTCCGGCAAGGGCTGCATCCTTATCTGACGAATTGGCGATGGTTATAAGCGGCATCTTGGTTCGGGACGCCTTCGGTGCAGCCGTGGCTGCTGGTTTGCGAGCCCGCGAAGGTGCTACGCGCGACGCTTCCCCTTCTGCTTTTCTGAAGTGCGGCGGCCATGGCGCGTCACCAAGGCCCTCCGCCTCATCGCGGGCCGCCAATTCCAGCAGCTTCTCAAGCGAACCAGGATTTTCACTAAAGGCGGCGTGTGGATCACCGATGGCAGCGAAGCGTGTCGGCATCGTGAACACGGTGAAGTCTGCTGGATTGCAGGCTGCAACTTCATCCCACAACAGGGGAGCAGATACGCGAGCATCAGGCAGAGGACGTACCGAGTAGGCAGAGGCTGTCGTGCGGTCCTTTGCATTCTGGTTGTAATCCAGAAAGACACCGTGCCGCTCTTCTTTCCACCACTTTGAGCTTGCAAGGTGGGGCAGCCGGCGCTCCACAGCACGTGCCAATGCTAGAGCCGCCCTGCGAACTTCCGTGAAGCTCCATTGTGGGCGGATAGGTACGTTCACATGAATTCCGCGCGATCCACTCGTCTTGGGGAAGCCCGTTAGCTCCATCTCGTCGAGCACGGCCTTTGTCTCGAGCGCAACCAGGCGTACCGACTCGAAGTCGATACCTGGCCCGGGATCAAGATCCACTCGAAGCTGATCCGGATGGTCGAGGTCGGCCGTGCGAACGGGATGCGGATGCAGCTCAATGCATCCGAGGTTAACAATCCACGCCAGCCCCGCCGCATTTTCAACGACTACTTCCTCCGCGGTGCGGCCTGAAGGGAACGAAAGGGTCGCCGTGCGCAGGAATGATGGCAGGCTTGAAGGGGCCCTTTTCTGGTAGAAAGGCTCTTCTTCAGCGCCATTTACGAATCGCTTCAGCACAATTGGTCGATCCTGAATGCCAATCAATGCGCCGGGCGCGACTGCCAAGAAGTACCGGACCAATTCCAGCTTAGTCAGCTGCACGGAGTGCGAGAAATACAGCTTGTTGGGATTTGAAATGCGTACTTCGTTGCCTTCAACTTCTATGAACTCTTCTTCGTCTTTCATGTGCGGCCCCTGGGTATGGCAATGTAACGATGTCCAGCTTCGCACGTTCTCTGCTCCGCATAGTGCGCTGGACTGAATGCTTTGAGAAGTTTGCCTGCAGCGACACCTCAGCAGTTGTCCAAAGTCATCCAGGCTGCCCGCAGGGACTTCAATCCGCGAGTATTCGATGGCGCATGCGCCAACAGCTTATTGCCGGAAAGTACTTCGTGTGATGCCGACTGAAGATCAACGGTTTACAGATGCTTAAGGATGCGCATCGGGGTGGTCTAAGCAACGCGCCTACGCGTATGCTGGATTTCGGATAGAAAATATGCATGCTGGGTTTCGTAATCAAGGTGTGAGGGCCGGACTTTTGGCGGCAGTGTTTGCGTCATGTTCTGCAGTCCTGGCACAGCAAGCCGAAAAGGCCAGACCTGCTGCACACCCGCAACAGAGCGGCTCGCAGCAGGGTGGTTCGGCGACAGCCGGCGTATTCGCTCCGGTGAAGGACTCCGAGATGCGGCCCATTACCGCCGGTGGCTTCGTCAAGGATGGTCCTGTTCTCTTTAAAGACATTGCCAAAGAGGCCGGGTTGACCACCTGGCACCACAAGATGGGTACGCCCGAGAAGAAATACATTCTGGATGCGACGGGTTCAGGGGTCGCGCTGATTGATTATGACAACGACGGCTGGCTCGACATCTACATGGTGAACGGTTCGACCTATGAGGCGCTGAAGGCGCAGGCCGATGCTCCGCATGCTGCCCTGTTTCACAACAACCACGATGGCACCTTCACCGACGTTGCTGCGATAGCGGGAGTGACCAATGGGCGTTGGGGCTTTGGAGTTGCGGTCGCAGATTACGATAATGACGGCTGGCCCGACCTTTACGTCAGCAACTTCGGCAAGAACCGGCTGTACCACAACAACCATGATGGCACCTTCACCGATGTTGCGGAGAAAGCAGGGGTAACGCTCGGCAACTGGTCAACCGGGCCGACCTTTGGCGACTACGATGGCGATGGCCGTCTCGACCTTTTTGTCCCGGGATACGTCCATTTCGACCTGGATCATCTGCCCGACTCTGGTTCAGCGGCCGCCAGTTCTGTGTATTGCCAGTTTCGGGGGGCCAAGATCATGTGCGGGCCGCGGGGTTTGACTGGCGAGCCTGACCACCTCTTCCACAACAACGGTGACGGCACCTTCACTGATGTGAGCGAGAAGGCCGGCGTTGCCGATAAAGCAGCTTATTACGGCTTCACCGCCAGCTTCGTGGACATAAACAATGATGGCAAAGTGGATCTCGTTGTGACTGACGACTCATCGCCGAACTATCTGTACATCAACAAGGGTGATGGCACCTTTGAAGATACGAGCTACTACTCAGGATTTGCGCTGAATCAACAAGGGCGCGACCAGGCAGGCATGGGGCTTGCGGTAGGGGACTACCTGAATAACGGCATGGTCGATCTGTACACGGGTACATTCTCGGACGACTACAAGCCGCTTTTTAAGAACGGCGGCGAGCAGGGCTTCACCGAGATCAGCCCGGAGCTTGGAATTGCGGCTCCGACCTATCCGTTTCTGACATGGGCGACCGAGTTTATCGACTACGACAACGACGGCTGGAAAGACATCTTCCTGGTCAACGGACACGTGTATCCCCAGGTTGATGATCACGACTGGGGTACGTCCTATGCGCAGCGTCCACTGCTCTTCCATAACGTCAAACATGGCGAAAAGTTCGAATTGATGCCTGCCGTGATCGGCACCGGGCTGGCTGCGGTGATTCCGGGTCGTGGCGCGGCTTTTGGCGATCTCTTCAACGATGGCAAGACGGACGTGGTCATCAATTCGATGGATCATGTTCCTTCGCTGATGCAGGACGTGAGCCCGGACCACCATCACTGGGTTGGACTGAAGCTGATTGGCGGTCCGAAGAGCCCGCGGGATGCTGTTGGCGCGACCGTATATCTGAGTGCCGGGGGCCAGCGGCAACGCGCGGATGTGCTGAGCGGTGGCAGCTACGAATCCTCCAATGACCAGCGCCCGCACTTCGGAATTGGCGATGCCACGTCCGTTGATTCCGTCGAGGTGCATTGGCCCAGCGGACTTGTTGAGAAGCTTTCTCTGCCCGGAGTCGACAGGTTCTTCCTGATTGAAGAAGGCAAGGGTGTTTCGCCGTACAAGTTGGCAGAGTCAATGCCGGTAGAGAAAGCCCGAAAGTAGCAGACAATCGTCGGTCAAAGTGAGTAGAATTCGGTCTGCGCGGCGACAAACTCCTCCGAGCCGCTTGCGCTTAGTGAAGCGCTGGAATCGCTGCAAATTCAGGCTCAATGAAACGAATCCTAAGCGTTGCGAGAAACTCGGTCGTCTTCAGAGCGGGCTACGGCCTGCTGGTCGTCGCCCTGTCGCTTGCCAGCGTGGTGGCGTTCGTACCTAAGCAGAAGATCCAGGCCCACTCTGATGATGCCTCCGCCTCGAACAAGACGCAGCAGAAGCTATCTGATCAGGAGACCGCACGCAAGCTCTATGCGGAGCACGTTGCGAAGAGCTATAACTTCGCCTTTGGTCCTGGCAACATCTCTACGCCGGGTAATGGGGCCGTCGAAGGCAACACCTTCCTGCAACCGGATACATTTCCAACCGCTGACTACTGCGGGCGGTGCCACAAGGAGGCTTATCACCAGTGGCGGCAGTCGCTGCATTCCAACTCTTTTCGCACACCCTTCTATCGCACGAGCGTTAACATCCTGATGCGGACCAAGGGCATCGAGTTTGCACGCCATTGCGACAGCTGCCACAACCCTGTCGCCGTGCTTGGCGGCGGCTTGACGCAGACCTCGGTGGTTGACCGCGGGTTCGATCAGGACGGTCTGACCTGCATGACCTGCCACTCCGTGCAGAAGCTGCAGTCGACCAATGGCAATGGTGGCTACGTGATGGGCGTGCCTGCGGTCATGGTCGACGAGAAGGGAACTCGCATTCCCGGCCTGGTTCCGGATGCCGAGATCCTAGCGCACCTGGATCGACACTCGAAAGCTGTGATGCAGCCCATCTACAAGTCTCCGGAGTTCTGTTCTGCATGTCATAAGGCCAACCTGCCAAACCCGCTGAATGGGTACAAGTTCATCCGCGCTTTTACGGCATATGACGAATGGCAAAATTCCAAATTCTCTCAGCGCAACCCGCTCACCTTCTACCAGGCGGACTTTACAAGCTGCCAGGGATGCCACATGAAACGGTCCTCCGCTGGGCTTCCGGAGCCGGGCGCTAAGAATGGGCAGTTTGCCTCGCATCGATGGGCGGCCGGCAATACGGCCGTGCCGTTTTATTACGGCTTCGACGAGCAGTTGAACAAGACGATCGAGTTCCTGAAGAGCGGCAACTACCTTAACGTGGACCTGTTCGCGATCAAGAAGTCGGACGACGAGCACATGATCGCGCCTCTGGGCTCAACCGCCTTCGATCTTAAGGCTGGCGAGACCGTTCAGGTGATGACGGTGATCCAGAACAAAAACATCGGTCATTCGCTTATCCCCGAGGTACGAGACCTCTATGAGGGTTGGGTCGAGTTTTCGGCGACTGACTCGACCGGTAAGGAGATCTACCACAGCGGCTTCATCAAGGCTGATGGCAAGATCGATGAACGGGCGCACAGCTTTACGAATCGGCCTGTCGATACCACCGGGAACTTTGTCGACAATCATAAGGTGTGGACAATCCACTCTGTGGCCTATGACAACTCGATACAAGCAGGACGTTCAACGCTGATCCGCTACGAGTTCCAGATCCCTGCAAATGCGAAAGGCGCCATCTCGATCACGGCGAAGGTGAACTACCGGCACCTGCGCCAGAGCTACCTCAACAACGTCTTTGGTGAAGATCATCCTGCTTACCCGATCGTTGAAATTGCCTCCCGCACGCGGACCCTCAACATCGGGGACAATCCCGTGACCAAGCCTGAGGCCAGCGACAATGCTGACTGGATGCGGTGGAACAATCTTGGCATCGCCTATCTTGATCAGTTGCAGTACAGCGAGGCTATCGACGCTTTCTCTCATGTCGTAAAGCTTCGCCCCGACTACGCGGACGGCTATACCAACATCGGCCTGACCAATATCGAGTGGGAGAAGTACGAATCGGCGCGCGGCGGTTTTGAAAAGGCGCTCGAGCTTGCGCCTGAGAACGCACGCGCACTCTACTATCTCGCACTCGTTGAGCGCCGCGCCGGGCACTCCGATGCCGAGGTTGCAGATCTTCAAAAGGTGATCGCGAAGTATCCGCAGTCGCGTGATGCTCGTCGTGAGCTTGGCATCTCTTACTACCAGCAGCGGCGGCCGCAGGAGGCGATGGAGCAATTTGAAGCGCTGCAGGCGATCGATCCGGACGATCTGACAGCACACTACAATCTCGCACTGCTCTATCGGCGTATGGGCATGAAGGACAAAGCGAAAGAGCAATCCGCGATGTTTGTCACCAAGAAGATCGATCCTGGCGCTCCGACTTACTCGCTTGATTTCCTTCGCAAGCATCCTGAGATTTCGATCGAAAGCGTTCCCTGGCACGTACATACGAGCACGCCCCATGCGGAGAACGCCGGAGTCGAAAAGCCGATTCCAGGCGGACCTGTAGGAGGGACACAGTGATACGTCTAAGTCAGTTGCTGTCGCTGCTCATCCTCCTGGTGATTCCGGCCGTTTGCAGAGCGGAGCCGCAGTGCCCCTGGATGAACTCGGCGACCGCCGGAGGATTCCTTGGAGGCGAAGTGGAGACTGCGGTCACGAACGTCACGGTCGATGGTGATGCGACGTGCCAGTTCACGCGTGCGGAATCGTTGCTGCGCATTGCCGTTCACACGATGACGCATGTTGCACAGGACTACGCGGGATACCTTTTGCAATGCGGTGCCGGAGGCGTGGCGCTTCGAGGGATTGGCAACCAGGCCGTGCAGTGCGTCCCGAGTGCCGGCAATGACAAAGGGCAACAGCTTATTGTTGGACGTGTGCGCGAACGTGCTTTTGTCATTACGATCAAGGCGGAATGGATCAAGCAGCCTCCCACCAGTCAAACCAAAACAAGAAACCTGATCAGCGACGAATCAGAAAACATCGCCGAACAGGTTGCGGGTTCAATGTTCTAGTGATCTCTCAGTGGAGTTGCCTTCGCGCTCGTGCAGTCTGTTCCATGATGCTCTGCGTTCTTGCTCTTGCTGCAACGCAGTCGTCGCCAGGTCAGCAACCGGTTGCGCACCTTATTGCGCACGACAAGCAACAGTTGCCCGAGATCCAGCAACTGCTCGCGCATGGTCAGCTTAAAGAGGCAGAAGTAAAGCTGAATGAGCTTTCGGCACAGCACCCTGAACCTGCGGGAACCGAGAGACTGCTCGGCACCATTCACTATCAGCGCAACAATTTCGCTGCTGCAGATGCGGCCCTCGGACGAGCTATCGACCAGGACAACAACGACCTCGATGCTGTCCAGTTACGTGGCGTGACGCTGTATCGCATGGGCAAGGCCGCGGAGGCAATCCCGCTCCTTGAACGTTCAAACTCTGCCATCGCCGCCGCGAACTCCGATAGTACTTACGTGCTCGCGGTCTGCTACATGGATGTGCACCGCTACGAGGACGCACGCCGCATCTTTGCCAAGCAATACAAGCTGGCGCCGAGTTCAGCCGGCGCCTACTTGTTTCTTGCCAGGATGCTTCTTCGGCGCAACTATCCGATGGAAGCGGCGCAGATGGCTGAGAAAGCGCTTCTGCTTGATCCCCGGCTGCCGCTTGCGCATTTGCTGCTTGGGCAGATCGCGCTCTCAAAGTCGGAGCAGGATAACGCCGTGATCCAGCTCGAGGCTGAACGTAAGATCAATCCAATGGATGGAGAGGTGTATGAGCGCCTTGGCGACGCCTACCTACGCGCTTCGCGGTTTGAAGAAGCGCAGCAAACGCTCGACTGCGCAGTGTTGCTTGAGCCCAATGCAACCGGACCGTACATCCTGCTTGGCCAAGTACTGCTGAAACGCGAAGACCCCGCCACCGCGTTGAATTATCTGCTTCGCGCCGAGAAGATGGATCCCGGCAACCACCTGACCCATGTGCTTCTCGGCCAGGCGTACCGTGCCGCCGGTCGCAAGGAGGATGCGACGCGAGAATACAAGACGGCAGAAGCGATGCAAAACTCCACTGTGGACCAGAACTAGGCATGATGCAGCGGTGGTCCCGTCCGGTCGCACTAACAATGCTCGTCACGGCGTTGACGCTGTCTTCTGAGCACGTTGTGTTCGCTTACCAGAGCTCAGACATCGCCTCTCGCGCCGATCGAGCCCTCGCTTATCAACGCGCCGGCGAACCGGAAAAGGCAGTTGCTGCGTATGCTGCTCTGGATGCAACGACCAAGGCGCAGCATAAGGCGCTGCCCGCTTCCATCCTGGCCAACTACGCCCGTGCTCTCGCTGCCACTGGCCGGCTTGATGAAGCTGCTGCGGAGATGAAAGCAGCAACCGCAGCGGACCCGCGAAATGCCACGTTTGAAGACGATCTCGGTTCGATCTACGCACGGCAGCAGCAATGGTCTGATGCGCGGCTGCACTTTGCTGCGGCGATACATCAGTCTCCTGCACTCGCGACCGCTCACCTCCATCTCGGCCTTGCCTTGCAGGCGCAGGGAGACGCCGGCGCGCTTGCCGAATTTGCGCGTGCGGCGAAGCTTGCGCCACGGAACGACGTGATTGCTTTTGAGTATGGGAAGGCACTTGCGTCGGCAGGGCAGGACGCGCAGGCAATTGGAGTGTTGGAGGCGATTCTGGCGGAGCAAAGAGACCCGGCCGACCCACTCACGGTGAACACGAGGTATGCGCTCGCTCTTGCCTTTCAGCGCTCCGGCAAAATGCGTGATTCAATACCGCTGCTCCGCACTGTTCTTGCAGCGCGCCCCGACGATGCTCCTGTGATGATCAACCTGGGCATGGCGCTTAGCCAGACGCAACAAACAGCGGAGGCCCTCCCTTTCCTGCAACGGGCGGTTGTGCTCGCGCCGGGCGATGTCGTTGCGCATCAGGACCTCGCGGCCGCGCTGGTGCAATTGAATCAATTTACCGATGCAGTCGTTGAGTTGAAGGCTTCGCTGGCTCTCGCGCCTGACCTTGCACAACTCCACTACGATCTTGGCTTCGCCTACAAGATGCAGGATGACGCTGCACATGCGATCCCGGAGCTCGAAGCCGCCGAACGCCTCGATCCCAAACAGGCCGAAGCGCCATACCTCCTGGGAGTTCTGTACATGCAGACTGCCCACTATGAGGACGCTGCGCGCGAGCTGCGGACGTCGCTGGCGTTGAATGCGCAGAACGGCGACGGCTGGGCGACTCTTGGCAGTGTCTACAGCAAGCTTGGGCAGCTCCCTGAGGCGACGGAGGCGCTGGAAGAGGCGATCAAGCAATCGCCGCAGCAAGCAGACCCTCGGCTGACGCTTGCGGGAGTGTTAATGAAGCAGAATAGAACTGCCGAGGCTGTCGAGCAGCGCAAACAGGCGGCGATTCTGATGAAGCAGAAGATGAATCGGCAGCGCGCGGAAGTCGCTACACACTCTGGTGAGTCGCTGCTGAAAAGTGGCGATCTCGCAGCGGCAGGTGTTCAGTTCAACGATGCCCTGGGGTATGACTCCAGCTACGTAGATGCGCATTTGGGATTGGCAAAGGTCTACACTTTACAAGGCAAGAAGGTCGAAGCGGAACTCGAACGGCGGAAGGCCGATTCCGTCAAATAGTCGCCATCGGCTAGTAAAGCTTACGATGACAGCGGAGTACGAACAGCCTTGAAGAGCATTCCAAGCCACGAACTGAGTCGTCGCGGATTTATTCGCTCGTTGAGCCGCACCGCCCTGGTGCTTCCCTTTGCAGACATTCTCGCGTTAGCGGCACCTGCGCAGCAGCAAGCCCCGGCTCCGGGCAAGCTCGGCCCGCAGGAACGCAGCTATGAGACAAAGCCGGTAGCGCCGCCGCCCGGTCCTAAGTCGCCCCTAGAAGGGACGCCGCTGGGTGTCACATTTACCGACGTCGCCGCACAGTGTGGACTCTCGATGGAGACGATCTACGGCGGCAAACTTACCAACAAGTACCTGCTCGAGACTACCGGCTGCGGCCTAGCCTTCTACGACTACGATAGTGACGGCTGGCAGGACCTCTTCTTCGTGAACGGCTGGCGGCTTGAAGGATTTCCAGCGGGGCAGGAACCGCGCTGCCATCTCTTTAAGAACAATCGCGACGGCACCTTTACCGACGTTACCAAGGGTTCTGGCCTTGAACACAAGACTGGCTGGGGGCAGGCCTGCTGCGTCGGTGACTACAACAATGATGGCCACGACGACCTGTTCGTTACTTATTACGGCCAGAATGTTCTTTACCGCAACAACGGCAATGGCACCTTTACCGATGTCACTGAGAAGGCGGGCCTGACGCAACCCGGGCCGAAGATTCGATGGAACACCGGCTGCACCTTTGTCGATTATGACCGTGACGGTCACCTTGATCTTTTCGTCGCAAACTATGTCGACTTTGACCTTAAGACTGCGCCGCTTCCCGAAGACGGGCCCTGCACGTACAAAGGCATTCTGGTCGCTTGCGGTCCGCCGGGATTGGCTGGTGGCCGCAATATCCTGTACCACAACAATGGCGATAGCACGTTTGCCGACGTGAGCGAGAAGTCAGGAATGTGGACTGCGGTCGGTACCTATGGATTGAGTGTGGCTGCATCCGATCTCGACAATGACGGCTGGCCTGATATTTACGTCGCGAATGACTCTGCCCCCGCCACGCTCTACCAGAACCAGCACGATGGCACGTTCCGTGACATCGCGATCGAAGCTGGGGCCGCGCTTTCTGCCGAGGCCAAACCGCAGGCTGGAATGGGTGTGTCTATCGGGGACTACAACCGCGACGGCAACATGGACGTGGTGAAGACAAACTTCGCCGGGGACACCGATTCGCTCTATACCAACACCGGAGACGCCGTCTTTGAGGACCGCACGTATCCGGGCGGCCTTGGCGAAAATACCCGGCTGCTTGGATGGGGCGTTGGCTTTTTTGACATGAACAACGATGGGTGGCCCGACATTCTGATGTCGAATGGACATGTCTATCCAGAGGTAGACAAATCGAAGGCCGACCTGAAGTATGCCGAGCATAAATATCTGTATCGCAATCTGCAGAACGGCCGGTTTGAAGATGTCACGAACCAGGGCGGAACCGGGATACTGGCGAATGTTCCCGCACGCGGCTGTGCTTTTGGCGACTTCGATAATGATGGCGATATCGATGTTGTCGTCAGCTGCATCAACTCGGTGCCGCAACTGCTGCGCTGCGATTCGGTGCTGAATAGAAGCTGGATCAAGATCAAACTAGTGGGCGTGAAGTCGAACCGTTCCGGCATCGGCAGCCGCGTTGTCGTTACGGCGACGACCAACCCCGCTGCTACTAAACCTTTGCAGCAGGCTGAAGAACTTCGCAGCGGCGGGAGCTACTTTTCCCAGAATGACCTGCGTCTCCACTTCGGTCTCGACCAGGCCAAGAAGGTGGATACGGTCGAGATCCGCTGGCTTAGCGGGCACGTCGATGTGATCCGTAACCTCGATGTGAATCTCTCGTACATCATCCAGGAGGGCGGCACTATCCTGAAGGCAGAGTCTCTGAAGCCAGCGAAGCTAAAGACCTAGAAGCATTTCAGTCTAAGCCGCTTGATGCGTCGCCGGCACGTCCCTTTGTGTGAGTCGTCAGTCGGCGCAGCAGGAACTCTTGAAAGATCCCGTTTAGCGCATCGCCACCAATTCCAAGTACACCGTTGATGATCGTGAGTCGCGCGCCATTCCTGTCTTCCGGAGCGTAGTAGAGGTTGCTGATTGCTCCCGCAGATAGATCGCCCAGCACTCCGGACCAGTTCGGTTCGTTATGGCCGTTGTCGCCACGAGTCACGACGGCGCGGGATGCTGCGTACCAGAGACGCGACTTGACCGTGCCTGTGCCTCGATAGAAATAGCGCGGATCCTGATGAAGCAAAGAAGGCAAGACCGCGCCACCGATGAACGTGCCGAGTTCAAGGTTGCCGAGGTTTGCTCCGAAACGGCGACCGTATCCCGCTGCACCGAGTCCATAACCGGGGAAGGAATTGTTTGCCTGCTGTACGCCCGCCGTTGCGCCGACCAGCAGCAGATTGCCTGGATCGCTGCCGTTCCTTAGGGCAAGCTTGAACTTCTGCCTGGAACTTAGCGGCGCGGCCTTCCACTGGTAGCTCACGAAAAAGTTTGGGAATACGCCGATGAGTCGTTGCTCCTCCTGCAGTTGGACCTCGGCTTCGGCGATCTCCTTCTCCGAAGCGATGATCGTTACGGATTCGGCCACGGCTGTGATCTTGAGAGTGATGTCCATGACAGCGGTGCCACCCTCATCCGGAAGCCGGATCGGGTACTTCGCCGGAATAAATCCCTGTGCCGTCACTGACAGGATGTACTCTCCGGAGCCGAGCCCATCCCAGTTATAGGCGCCTTCAGAGTCGGTGACAGTCTCTGAAACTATTTTCCCGCTACTACTCGCCAAGCTCAAATGTGAGCCGCTGACGGCGGTTCCGCTCGCATTTCGAACGACCCCACGAATATGGCACGTGCCTGGCGCTTCCGGCAAAGCTGATGTTGGGGTGGCCGCTGACCCTGCGATGGTCTGGGCACCTGCCTTGACCATTGCTGCTACAGAGCAAACTGCCGCAAGGATCACACAAATCCAGCGATGATTTTTACGCTCAGGATACTCGTCGCAAGAAGATGTCACGCATTCCTATGATGCAGGACTTCAAGGGCACATTGTCAT
>CAHJWN010000045.1 GCA_903642265.1 Acidobacteriaceae bacterium
CATCAATAGATTTTGGGATGGCCTGGGCATGGTTGTCGTTGATGTACTTTGCTCCAGCGTCCCGATCCTGATCCGAGTAACTTCCTTGCTGACGTTGTCTGAGATCTCCAAGAGCATTCAACATTTCACTACGCTTCTCATCTGTCATCGGCTCTGGGCCCGGCGGGGATGGAGCAACGAGCACCAGTGCCATCGGAGGAGTAAACGTCAAATGACTCTCTGCCGTACGAGCTGCCTCTGCCATGCGGCGCGCCGCAACAGCCGAGACCTTGCCTGCCATGCTGTGTCCCACAAGCACATACCGCTCCAGGTTCAAAGACGCAAGTGTCTCGATAAGCGAATCGCTCATCTCGCTAACCGAATACCCGCCAATTGCATTTGCATCGCCAAAGCCTGGCAGATCAACCGTGATGCACTGGCATGTGGTCGACAGGATTGCTACGAGTTCGGTCCATTCGCGCTGCGTCCCACCCAGGAACGGCAACAACACGAGCACCGGCTCGCCACGTCCAACTTTCGTAATGGGCAACATGGCTGTTCAGATGCACCGCTGTCTATCAGTGAAGAACTGATGGCGCTAGCTTTTGCTGTGCTCAACGAGATGAGAAAAGAATGCGGCGCGATGCATTCGTGTAAGTGCATCCAAAACCAATATCCTGATGGAGGTGGCTGGCGCCCGCCTCAGTCATACGGAACCATGCAAAGTGTTTAAAGGTGAGGATGCCGGACAAGTCGCAATGGATCGGGACCGAAGCGAGGGTCATCACCTGTAGCTACCAGTTTGCGCGTATGAACACGCTGACGTTGGGTATTCAAACGGGCGAGAAGTTCCGGATCGCGTTCGACTACTATGCGCACGGCAAGTTGTACTCCGGTGAATTTCAATCGCCGGTGGCGATTCCACAGGGCGCGACCATCGCCATTCGCTACAACCCACTCAGCCCGGAGGAGAACAGCCGTTCGGGCGGCGCGAGTTCCGGGACCGGCAGGCACTTGATTGCGTTCGGCATCGCGGGGTCAGTGGTGTTGTCACTCATCTGGCTCACGTTTCTGCGTGGTTGCAGCTAGATTACAGAGCAGTCGACCCGTTCTCGAAGACCTTTAGCTGCGCGGGTACTTGGTGTCGCGCCTCGCGACCATTGCGGAACCACGCGCCGCCTCGTTTCTTGATGCCTGACAAAGTATGCAGAACTCCCCTGCAGTTGTGCCGATAGAGCACATAGCTGGGTCGTGCAGGCTTTTGCCACCTGAAGAATAAACGCCTGAAGAACGAACAGGTTGCCCGGTAACACCATTGCGTCATTGCCCACCGGAAGGAAGCTGCCTACTCTCAGATCAACCCAGTGGCCGCTCAACGACAACTGGATATTTAACAGGAGAACCAACAACATGAAGAACTTGAAGAATCTGCTGAAGAACCTGGTGAACGACGAGTCTGGTCAGGACCTGATTGAGTATGCCCTGGTTGCAGCCCTGGTTGGCCTTGGCGCAGTCGCTTCCATGAAGACCGTTGCTACCGCCATCAACGGTGCATTCACCAACATCGGCACCACGTTGACCACCAACACCTAAACCAGTGGGCTTGTTTGCGGGTGCCCCTCACTCAAGCCAATTGGCCCTGTTGATAGATATGCGCCATTCAGATCTCCTCTTACCCGAGTGAATGCGCAGCTCCAGCGCCCTAACGTCTTTCCAGGTTGGGGCTCCGCTTTAGAACGTTCAGGCAAACAATCCTGATCACCCTTGGCACTACGCGCACCTACCGAGAAGCAAGCCAATGACGCAAATCGAACAGGAATTCGTGTACCCGGCGGCCGCCTCAATCTGCGCCTTGATTGGTTCAGTTTTTGACGTGAAAAGCCGCCGGGTCCCCAACTCGCTGACTGGGCCTGCGATCCTATTCGGCCTGCTGCTCCATCTGTCTGTGGGCGGATGGCGCGATCTCGGTAACTCTGCCGCCGCCGGACTTATCTGCGGTCTGGTCTTCCTTGTCTTCTATCTAGCCGGTGGAATGGGAGCCGGTGACGTGAAGCTTATAACCGCAGTCGGATGTCTCTGCGGCCTCCACTTCATTGCGTTCATTCTTGCGCTGACTGGTATAGCTGGTGGCATCATGGCAGTCGGTCTGGCTCTAATGCGTGGACGGCTGAAGGAAACCTTTCACAACGTCCTTGCGCTGCTCTCGCATCATCGCAGCAAGGGGCTAACGCCACACCCTGAGATCAACGTCCTCAACGCCAATACACTTCGTCTTCCTTATGCGCTTGCCATTACCGCTGGCTGTGCACTCACGCTTTATCTGCAGGGAGTGCAAAGGTAGCCATGAACCCTCGCCGGCTTGTCATCGCGCTCGTCATCGCACTTGGAGTGTCAGGGCTTTTTACCTGGTGGCTCAGCAAAAAGTTTGCAAAGCCGGTTGCTTCGACACCCGCAAAGCACCAGTATGTCGCGGCTGCAGTCAATCTTGAAGCGGGTGAGATGCTGCACCCGAACAGCCTGAACCTGATCGACTGGCCAGAGACAGCGCCGCTCCAGGGCGCCTTTGCAAAGCCCGAAGATGTAGCTGGCAGAATCGTAATGTTCCCGCTCTCCGCCGGCCAGCCCATTCTGGAGCGACAGCTCTCTGCAGTGGGATCGGGCTCTGGCCTCACGGTCAAGATCCCGGAAGGCATGCGCGCCATCTCGCTGAAGTCCGACGATGTGGTGGGCGTTGCCGGCTTCCTGCTGCCAGGGACGTTTGTCGACGTGCTCGTGACCTACCATACAGTGGCTACATCGGAGCCGATTACCGCAACCATTCTTCAGAACGTCCAGGTGCTCGCGGCAGGGCAGAAGTTTCAGCCAGATCCTGAGGGCAAGGCTGCATCGGTCGATGTGGTGACCTTGCTTGTGAAACCGGATGATGCCGAGCGGGTGGTACTCGCAACCTCGCAGGGCATCGTTCACTTCGTGCTGCGTAATGGTTCGGACAAGGAAAGTACCAAGCAGGCAGCAGTGCAGCTGTCGCAGCTGGATGGCGGTGCAGCGCCTCGACCCATTGCGGCTTCAACCGGCTACCGCACGGATCGCAGCGCGCCAAAGCCAAGCTTTTACACCGTTGAGACGGTGAACGGTACCAAGCAAAGCCTGGAGTCCTTCAAATGAAATCACTTCAGGCGAACCACCCGCGGGTCTCCATCATCTTCGCGGCGGCGGTGCTTGCGCTCCTCCGATGCGCTTCACTTTCAGCTCAGATCCAGCCGATGGTTGCCGCCGCTGCTCCCGGCGTAGTCAACGCAGCGGCGTTCACGGAGAGCGCTCCGACCAGTCATATGCTGCACGTCATTGTCGGGCGAAGCGTGCTCCTCGACACTGCGGAGCGAGTCAAGCGCGTTTATATCGCGAATCCCTTAATCGTTGACTCCTACACCGCAAGTCCGCATCAGATCGTCCTGACCTCCAAAATTGCGGGCACCAGCAGCGTCATTCTGAGTGACGAGTTGGGCCGCATGCAGGCGTACCAGATCTCTTCAGATCTTGATGTCGAAGATCTTGCTGTCTCTATCAAGCATGCAATGCCAGCAGAAGACGTTCAGGTCCACAGCCGGGAAAACCACATCGTGCTCGAAGGCACCGTAAGCAGCGATGCCAAGTCCGATTCCGCAAGCAAGCTCGCTTTGCTGTACTCGAAAGATGTCACCAACTCTCTTGCTGTGAACCGCGCATTGATCAAGCAGGTAAAGCTGAAGGTCCGCATTGTTGAAGTAGATCGTTCGAGGATGGAACAATTTGGGTTCAACTTCTTCAGCGGCGGCGGCAGCCTTATCTCGAGCACCACGACCCAGCAGTACGGTTCAAATGCTGCTATCACACCGCCCACCACTTCGGCGCCTGGCACCCTGACGGTAAGCGATGCCCTCAACTTTCTGCTCTTCAGCTCCAAGTTGAACGTCGGCGCTTCCCTGAAAGACCTCGAGAACAAACAAGTGCTCCAGATCCTCGCAGAGCCGAACATCACCACGCTGAGTGGCGAGAAAGCGAACTTCCTCGCGGGCGGTGAGTTTCCCTTTCCAGTCGTTCAAGGCGGCAGCGGCGGTCTCACATCCATCACCATTCAGTTCCGGTCGTATGGTGTGAAGGTTGAATTCACACCGGTCGTAAACGCAGATGGAACGATTGAGTTGAAGGTTGCGCCCGAGGTCAGTGCGCTCGACTACACGAATTCGGTCACCATCAGCGGCTATACCATTCCTGCTCTCTCGACGCGTAAGGCGGATACCCAGGTGACGCTGCACAGCGGTCAAAGCTTTGCAATATCCGGGCTGCTGGATAAACGAACAACTGATCTTTATGCCAGCACGCCGGGCTTCGCCAGTGTGCCAATCCTCGGTCAGCTGTTCAAGTCGAAAGGCGTCACGCACACCAACTCTGAGCTCGTGGTCATTGTCACGCCCGAGGTCATTGATCCCCTTGGCAGCCCGGAACCCTTCGCCGAGCCAAAGTTCATCATTCCGGTGCTCGTGCCGGACAAGTTCGATAAAGCGCTCCCCGCCGGAGTCACGATCAGTGGTGTGCCGGACAGGAAGTAGAGCTGGACAACGTTTCGCGAAGAGATGGTCTGCGCGTCGCAGCAGCAGTGAGCAAAGGGAGTTAACTTGAACGCAGCGAAAAGTAACTCGAATCTATCAGCATCGATCGTGACCGTCTCGGTAGGCGAAGAGCAGATACAGGGCCTCGTCGATGCCGGACAGAGCATCGCTTGGACGCTGTCGACCGCCGATTTTGAGTCGTACATCTCGCCAACCAGGCGGCCGAACATCTCCGCGCAGATCAAGCAATCCGACATCTGTATCGCCGTCGTCGACTTTGATAAGAACATTGAGCAGGCGGTCGAATCGGTGCTGTACCTGCAGCAGCTGTTCGCAGGCAAAGTAAGCGTGGTCGCATTGTCGAAATCGAAGGACCCTGAGGTGATGCTGGTCGCGATGCGGAACGGATGCAGCGAGTTTCTGGCTAAGTCGTTCGACCAGGATGATCTCATTCAGCTGTTTGAGCGCCTTGCTCACCAGCGTGTCACGTTGCCGGCGCGCCACGCTACTACCGGGTCGGTACTTTCATTCTTTGGAGCGAAGGGCGGAGTCGGTTCAACCACGCTGGCGGTGCACCTTGCGCTCTACCTTGTGCAGTGTCATCAAAAGCGGACGCTGCTGATCGATAACCACCCGGAACTCGGCCACATCTGCGTCTATCTTGGGCTTGACGGTACCCGCTTCCACTTCCATGAGCTTGTGCGCAACGTGACTCGGCTCGACAGCGAACTGCTCCGCGGGTTCACGGCCAAGCACACGAGCGGGCTCGAAGTTCTGTCTTCGCCCGACATCTGCGGCGCCACACGAAGTCTGGATTCTGAATCGGTGACCAAGCTGATGGAATTCCTGCGCAGTGAGTACGACTACATTGTGGTCGATTGCTCAACCGCTCTTCATGAGAGCGATCTTGCAGTGCTCGATTGTTCAGACCACGTGTACCTTGTGGCCACGCCGGAGATCGGCGCCATTCGCGACTTGTCGCGCTATGTCGACAATCTGACACGTATCGAAGCCATCACGGAGAAGATGCAGGTGATCATCAATCGCTTCTCCTCGCGCTATGCGGTGAAGGTGGAGCAGATCGAGAAAGCAATTCGTCTGCCGATCGCAATCCGGCTGCCCAATAGTTACACCGAGCTGGTGCGATCCGTAAATCTGGGTGAACCTATTGCCCCAAGCCGCAAATCGGAGTTCTCCCTGCAGTTCATCAAATGGGCCGCATCGCTCGCAGGCACTGCGCCCGCGCCTGCATTGCCTGCTGAAGTGAAAGCAAAGTCCTTCTTTGGATTTCTGAGCAAGCAGACAAGTTCGTAACCACGAGGTATCGCGATAATGGCTGAGCTTGCAATGATCAATGGGTCCCTTCCGCGCAGTCAACCGCAGGCGAATCGCGGTACGCGCGGTGTGCCTGAAGGGGTACAGCAGCAACTAAAGTCCGCGGTGCACACGGAACTGATCCAGCGGCTCGATCTTGAGAAGCTTGATGAAATTCAGCAGACCCGCGCCGGCCAGCAGCAGATCTTTGTACTCATCCAGGGCATCCTTGTTGAGCAGGGCGTTCCTCTCAGCGCTTCCGAGCGTGACCGGCTCGCACAGGAGGTGCTCGATGAAGTCTTTGGGCTTGGTCCGCTGGAGCCATTGTTGAACGATTCAACCATCAGCGACATCCTGGTCAACACATTCAACTCGGTCTACATTGAGCGGCGTGGAAAGCTCGAGAAGACGAACGTAGTCTTCAAAGACAACAAGCACCTGATGCACATCATTGATAAGGTGGTCTCAGCCGTAGGTCGGCGCGTCGATGAATCGTCGCCAATGGTGGATGCGCGGTTGAAGGATGGCTCCCGTGTAAACGTCATCATCCCGCCGCTCGCAGTTGACGGGCCCATTCTGTCGATCCGACGTTTTGGCAGCACGCCCCTGCAGGCTGAAGATCTGGTACGGAATTTGATGCTTACTCCGCAGATGCTGGAAGCGCTGAAAGGCGCTGTGCGTGCGAGATTGAACATCGTCGTCTCGGGCGGTACGGGTGCAGGTAAAACAACGCTGCTGAACGTTCTCTCCGGATTTATTTCCCCACATGAGCGCATCGTCACCATCGAAGACTCAGCCGAACTGCAGATGAAGCAGGAGCACGTGGTACGGCTCGAGACGCGTCCGCCGAACGTTGAAGGCCGTGGTGCAATTCGCCAGCGCGAACTCGTCATCAACGCGCTGCGTATGCGTCCCGATCGCATCGTGCTTGGCGAGGTTCGTGGTGAAGAGACATTGGACATGTTGCAGGCAATGAACACGGGCCACGATGGTTCGATTACAACCATCCACTCGAATACACCACGCGATGCGCTCGCCCGTCTTGAAACGATGGCGATGATGAGCGAAGTCCGGCTGGCGGAAAAGGCCGTTCGCGCACAGATCGCTGCCGCCGTTCACATCGTGGTGCAGGTAGCGCGGCAGAGTGATGGCACGCGCCGCATTACCCACATCACGGAATTGACCGGTGCCTTCGGTGACGTGGTCAGCATGCAGGACATCTTCCTCTTCGAGAAGAAAGGTCTCGGGCCAAAGGGTGAAGTCAAGGGGCGGTTCTTTGCCACGGGGGTTGTCCCCAAGTTCGCCGAAAAACTCATAGCCGCAGGCATGCCACTTCCGCCCGGCATTCTCGATCACTCACTGGATATCTGAAAGCGAATCAGTCGATGCTTCTTGTCTCAGCCTTCCTGTTCATGCTGTTGATGGTCTTCGGAATCCTCGCATTTACCATGCGTTCGACACCCGAGCAAAGGGCCGTCGCGAGCAGGCTCTCGTCCGTCAGGGTGAAGCCAGGCGACGGCGCCATACTTGGTGGAGAACAAGATCTATTGCTGAAGGAGCCCGCACCGGGCAATTTCGGTTGGCTCGAAGACATGCTGGAGCAGTTCCCAATCACCGACAAGGTGCAGCTGCTCATCCTGCAGGCTCACAGCTCCACCACCTTCGGGTCCTTACTCGCAACCAGCTTTGGATGCGCCATCGCGGGCTGCTTCTTTACATTCTTGTTTGTGCAGTTCCTGCCGATTGCAATCGGTGTAGCTTGCTTGATGGCCTTCGTGCCCTACGGGGTCCTGGGATTCAAGAAGAAGCGGAGGGTCGACGCGTTCAACGTCATCCTTCCTGATGCAATCGACATGATGGCACGCTCGCTGCGCGCCGGCCACTCCATGGTTGCGGCGATCAGCATCGTTGCCGAGCATGCTGCTGAGCCGGTCGGCTCGGAGTTCAGCGAAGTGTTTCGCAAGCAGAATTTTGGCCTGCCACTGCGTGAAGCGTTGACCCAACTCCTGAATCGCGTGCCGTCACAGGACCTGCGTGTCGTGGTCACGGGCATTCTTGTTCAGAAAGACACGGGCGGTAACCTCGCCGAGATCCTTGACCGAACTGTAAAGGTCATTCGCGAACGGCTTCGCATCGCTGGCGAGATCCGTACCCATACGGCTCAGGGCCGCATGACGGGATGGATCCTCTGCGCACTGCCGATCGTCATGCTGGTGCTCATCAACCTGATCAATCCGGGCTACTCCGACGTCCTCTTCAAGCCGGGCTTTGGAAGAACGCTGCTGTATGTCGGCATGGCCCTGCTTTCTGTAGGAGGCTTCATCATTCGCCAGATCGTCAACGGGATCGAGGTTTAGACATCATGGAAATCATCTTCTATCTCGGGATCGCCTTTACCGTCTTTCTCGCCATGGCGCTGCTGTGTGCGCCGATGCTGCTGAAGCCCTCTCCTGAAGCAGAACGTCTTCTCGAGGTTGTCACAAGCGCGCGTGCGGACAAGCGCACCGTAGGCGGCAAAGAGCTCTTCCAGGACGGCATCCTCAAGGTAGGCCGCGACCTTCGCGCTCGTTTGGGCCTTGCAGAAAACGTGAAACTGAAGAAGCGCCTGATTGAAGCCGGTCTTCGTGACAAGCGAACGCTGGATAGCTTCTTTGCCATCCAGCTTGTAATGCCACTTCTGGGTGGGTTCGTCGGCAGCTTCATTCCGGTCAATACTGCCTTCTGGGTATTCGCCGGAGCCGTTGTGGGATACATGTCGCCTGATTTTTGGCTTACAAGAAAGACAAGCAAAAGACGACACAAGATTCGCCGCAGTATCCCTGATGCACTGGATCTACTTACTATCTGCGTGGACGCAGGATTAGGCCTGGATCAGGCGCTGCTTCGCGTAGGAGCCGAATTGGACATCAGCCATCCGGAAATCACTGAGGAGTTGACACAGGTGAACCTGGAGCAGCGAGCAGGGAAGCCGAGAATAGAAGCATGGCAGGGTCTTGCGGACCGGTCAAATATTGAGGAGTTCAAAGCGTTCGTCAGCATGCTGGTACAGACAGACAAGTTCGGTACACCAATCCTGAAAGCACTGAACCAGTTCTCGGAAGAGATCCGACAGAAACGCAAACAGCATGCAGAAGAAGCAGCTTCGAAGACGAAGATCAAGATCATCTTTCCGCTGGTGCTTTGTATCTTTCCTTGCATCTTCATCGTGCTGCTGGCACCCGCGATCCTAAGTATCGCAAGCGGCTTCAAGGCGATGGGCCAGTAGAAAGATCACACATTTTGCTTCGCGGTGAATCCACCCGCAACAGGTTTGTAACAGTTTATGGAAAGGAGGACTAAATCATGGATACAGGAACCCTTGTTCGTGTTCTAGCCAGCGTTTGCGCGGCCGTTGTTCTAGCCGTCATCATCTACCGTAGAAAGCAGAAGGCTGCGTAGTCTTCCCTCAAGTGTTTTGTCCAAGGGCTGTCGTCAATGCGTCTTGTCAGAGTTGTAAATCGAACGCGCGGTACGACAGTCGGAGAGAGTGTTGAAGTCGCAAGCACGTCTCTCACCAGGTTGTGGGGCCTTCTCGGAAGACGTGGTGTTGAAGCCGGAGGCGGGCTGTGGATCATGCCCTCCTCCGGTGTTCATACGATGGGAATGCGCTTTGCGATCGATGTAGTTGGGCTCGACAAGCACATGCGCGTGGTCAAAGTTTGGCATGAGCTAGTGCCATACCGGGTGACCTCCGTGAGCCTGAAGATGCGCAGCGTCATCGAGCTCGCTGCCGGCACGATCCGAAGTTCGCGTATCGAAGTAGGCGATGTGCTTGAAGTAAGTTAACCCGCCCCATACCTGTAATCCGCTTACCCCAATATCGATCCCGGCGTAGCCCGCGCGTTGCCTGTACGTCTGCCCTGTCAGACCGTCCGGCCACTTGCCGCCACCGCCGGCTCATAGCTGGTGTTCGATGTAGCCTGGTCAGGCGAGGATGCCGCCAAGTATCTGTAGAACTCAGTGATTGCGTAACCGGCGAAGATGGTAAGCAGGGGATCTAGGACCAGCCGATACCGGAACTCAGCGTGTGTGATGAGGTACGGAATGGGAAAGATCACCATCGGCAGTGCGAACAATATCGTAAGCGCATATCGCCGGGATCGTGCGAGCAGCCAGAGGCCTGCGATGCCGAAGACCGTCGTAAAGCCTGCGTGGAGCGCAAATAATTTCGAGCCGTTACGTGACCCCGTCCCAGCCCAGAAGCGGACTGCGCGAATAGCCGTCATACGCACGAACGTAGCCGGACGAGCAGCGATAAAGTCCTTCGCCAGCATCGATTTATGCGCGGAGTACGCGACCTCACCGCGAGCTAGATAATCTGCTAGCTCGGCTTGGTTGTACATAGGGAACAGCGATTCGTCGAGGTATCCATCTGCCCCTGCATGGTTGCCCATCCACAGCTCAAAACCGACCGTAGTGCGCAGCGGGATGAAGGCGTGAAAGATCGCCGCATTGCGAACTGGCCATGGCGCAAACACAATCGCAAATGTCAGCACGGACAGCAATGGCCACCAGGCCAATGTCCTGCGCCGGTGGAAGACAAGCCAGAACGACACCGCCGCAAGAGAAGGCAGCAGCGCAGGATTAACCAGCGCGGCAAGACCACAGTAAGCCCCGAGCCTCATCCATTGAATGGGCTTGAGCACATCAAGATCGCGATACCGCAACACTGAAGTCAACAGCCCTATCAGCAGGCAACAGGAGAGTGAAGTCTCCCAGAAGATTGTCGGCATCCAGATCAACGGAAGCGAGCAGGCCCATACGAGTCCAGCTACGGTGGCACTAGCCTGGTTGAAGAGCCGCAAAGCAATACGCATGACCAGAAACACCGTAAGCAGGTTAAGCGCGGTCTGCGTAAGCATTACGACAATCGCGGACGCTGTTGTGAAAGCGCCAAAGATACTGAAGATGGTTGCCACAAGAATGGGGTACACGGGAGCGATGAACGCAGTTGGCCCGGTACTTCCGCCAAATGGCGAGCTTAGCCCCTGCCCCGCAAGGAGCGACCTGGCGAGCAGCCCCATCTCGATGCCCCGGGTGAATAGCCATCGCGGAGGATAGTGTTGCAGCACGGTCACGATCACCAGCAGTCGCAACGCCAAGGCAATCCCAAGCACAGCAACCGTGTGGCTGCGACGCAATCCCGGTGTGACGATGGTTGAGCCTGGTTCGCCGGAAGGCTGTAGTTTGCGCGGCATCTTAATCCTCAGGCTTCAGCTTAGAGCGCCCGCGCATCTCGCCCCATCAAACTTAAGTGGCATCCTTCTAAGTCTCATCGGCAAGCAGTCGGTTGCAATGAGGATAAGTGACGGCATGCCCGTACTGCGAGCGCATTGGCCTAACCGCTCGGCGCTTTTGCCGTTACGTGGGTACCTGCTCCTGCGTGAAAGTGTGGCGAAAAGACGATCTCTTCCTGAATATTGCCGATACCTACTTTGTCTTCGATGCACTGATCCCAGGCCGCCCGCATCCAGGCGTATACCTGTGCCTTGATGCCGTCGACCAGCTGCCCACATTTCATATCGGAGTTCTGGACGGCTATGAAGCTCAACATCTTCCATTCCATTTGGCGCAGGCAGGCCGAAGTAGATTTGAACATCGTGTCCATCAACGCTTCAGGACGCGCAGTGGCAAAGCCGCAGGCTGACTTGCGGGTGAGTGAACCACGACGTTTTGTCGGGCGTCAAACCATCTTCGACCGCCAACGTCACGTGTATGGCTACGAGTTGCTGTTCCGCTCCGGGTGGGAGAACTGCTTTCGCGGGGACAACGAAGACGCAACCCGAAAGATGATCGCTGATGGTGCCCTCTATGGCTTCCATGAGCTGACTCAAGGCGCCCCAAGCTTTGTGAACTGCACCCGCGAATCGCTGGTCAATGGCCTTGTGACGCTGCTTCCTAACTCCACGGTGCTCGAAATACTTGAGACAGTCAGGGCAGATGCCGAGGTGGTTGAAGCATGCCTGCGTTACAAGAAGCTCGGATACAGGATCGCACTTGACGACTTCCAGATTCACGACGGCATGGCAGGGCTCATGGAACTCGCGGATTACATCAAGGTTGATTTCCGCCTATCAAACGCCGCAGAACGACGCGACATTTTGGAGCTCTTTAAAGATCAAGAAGTCTCCATGCTTGCGGAGAAGGTAGAGACGGAACAGGAGTTCCAGGTAGCTCTTGCTGAGGGCTTTACACTCTTCCAGGGATACTTCTTTTGCAAGCCAACGGTATTTTCAAAGAGGCGCGCGCCTGCGAACGGCGTAAATTACCTCTATCTGCTCTCTGCGCTCAGCCAGGGTCAATTCAACGTCGTTCAACTGTCGCTGTTGCTCAAGTCAGAGGTTGCTCTTAGCTACCAACTGCTTCGCTTGGTCAATTCTGCAGCGTATGGCATGACCAAAGAAGTGCGCTCACTCCAGGACGCACTGGTGCTTGTCGGCGAGCAGCAGTTCCGCAGGCTGCTGATCAATGCAATCGCTACCGAAACGTGCCGTGATCGATCGAGTGAGTTGCTGGTGCATGTGCTGCATCGAGCTCGCTTTCTGGAACTGATGGCACCATTTACCGGTGAAAGCCCAATTGAGCAATATCTCTTTGGATTGTTATCGCTGATGGACGTGATGCTCGACATGACCATGGCTGACGTCATCGATGCGCTTCCGCTGCGGGACGAGATGAAGGCTGGCCTCGCCGGCGAGGTAAACCAGGTAAGCGCGGCGCTCAAACTTTTCGAACGCTATAAGGACGCTGACTGGATCTTCTGCATGGAACAAAGCCTGGTACTGAACAGCTCAGAGGGCCAACTGAGCGACCTCTATCGCGACTCTCTCGTATGGGCGGAGAAGGCAGCAGCTGTAGATCAAAAGAGGGCACTTATAGCGAGCTGATGCAATTCGTTTTCAGGGCCTTGTGAAACCAGGTTAGGTAGGGCGTAGCTGCTGGTGTCAACTCAAAGTTGCTTCTAGATCTTTCCCGTCGCTCGCAAAGCAGAGATCTCTTCGTCGCTGAAAACACGAGACCGTGTCAGAAATCGAACACCCTCAGGCCCTTCGAGCGAAAACATACCGCCACGTCCCTTCACCACGTCGAGAATCACCTGAGTGTGCTTCCAATACTCAAATTGGCTCTGGTGCATATAGAACGGTGTGCCCGCGAGCGTACCTACCAGCACATCCTGGCTGCCGACGATGAACTCGCCAAGCGGGTAGCACATGGGCGAGCTGCCATCGCAGCAGCCGCCAGACTGATGAAACATCAATCGCCCATGCTTTGCCTCGAGCTTCGCCAGCAAACCAAGCGCGGCTTCCGTTGCAAGCACCTGCTCCGGCGCTTCTATTCCAGTGGCCACTAGAAGAATCCCAGCGCATTCGGGCTGTAGCTCACCAACTGGTTCTTCGTCTGCTGGTAGTGGTCGAGCATCATCTTATGGTTCTCGCGGCCGATCCCGCTCTGCTTGTAGCCGCCAAACGCCGCGTGTGCCGGATAAAGGTGATAGCAGTTTGTCCAGACGCGGCCAGCTTCAATCGCGCGTCCGAAACGATAGGCCCGCGTCATGTCACGTGTCCACACGCCCGCGCCAAGTCCATATAGCGTGTCATTCGCAATCGCGAGCGCCTCCTCATCATCCTTGAAGGTCGTCACCGAGAGCACCGGTCCAAAGATCTCTTCCTGGAAGATACGCATCTTGTTGTGACCCCTGAAGATCGTCGGCTCCATATAGTAGCCGTTCTCGAGGCCGCCTTCGAGCTGCTTGCGATGGCCGCCCGTCAGCAACTCCGCACCCTCCTGCAGACCGATGTCGATATACGAAAGGATCTTCTCCGTCTGCTCCTGCGATGCCTGCGCCCCCATCATTGTGTCCGTATCAAGCGGATTCCCCATGCGGATAGCCTTAACTCGCTTCAGCGCCCGCTCCATGAAGCGATCGTAGATCGATTCGTGAATCAGCGCCCGGGACGGACATGTACACACCTCGCCCTGGTTGAAGGCGAAGAGCGTGAAGCCCTCAAGCGCTTTATCGAAGTACGCATCGTCCTCCGCCATTACGTCCGCAAAGAAGATGTTGGGCGATTTGCCGCCAAGCTCCAGCGTCACTGGAATGATCGTTTGCGAGGCGTACTGCATGATCAGTCGTCCCGTTGTTGTTTCACCCGTGAAGGCAACCTTGTTGATACGTGGACTTGAAGCCAGGGGCTTGCCTGCTTCAACGCCAAAGCCGTTCACGATGTTCAGTACGCCAGGCGGCAGCAGGTCAGCAATCAGCTCCATAAAGATAAGAATGGAAACCGGAGTCTGCTCGGCAGGTTTCAGCACCACTGCATTGCCCGCCGCCAGCGCTGGCGCAAGCTTCCAGCAGGCCATTAGCAGTGGAAAGTTCCATGGGATAATCTGGGCCACCACACCCAGGGGCTCGTGGTAGTGATACGCCACGGTGTCCTGATCGATCTCCGAGATGCCGCCCTCCTGTGCACGGATGCATCCGGCAAAGTAGCGAAAGTGATCGGCGCAGAGCGGGATATCCGCGTTCATCGTTTCGCGGATCGGTTTTCCGTTGTCCCACGTCTCCGCAGTCGCCAACAGTTCGAGGTTGTCGTCGATACGTTGCGCGATCTGTTCGAGTATGCGCGCTCGATGCGCCGCCGAAGTCTTGCCCCATGCCTTCTTCGCCGCATGCGCTGCGTCCAGCGCATGGTCGACATCCGCTGCGTTCGATCGCGCTACCTCGCAGAAAACTTCGCCTGTCACCGGCGACACATTGTCGAAGTATTCACCCGAAACCGGCGTCACCCAGATCCCGCCAATGTAGTTGCTGTAACGCTTCTTGAACGGAACCGGGAAGCCGTACTTACCTGGTTGAAGCTGTGTCAGTGTCGCTGTTGTCATCATTGGCTCCGTGTATTACCGCTAGAGGCGTCATATAGAGCAGCGCGCCTGCCGGTTTTCAGCACAGCGCATCCTAAACCTGTTAGCGGACGAAAATCCAGTCCCTAGTCTAGGATATCGCCGCTCGAAGGCGCGCCGCCCACACGCCGACATCCACCGCTGTCAGCTTTGTTCGACGGCCTTCGAGCCTCGCCAGCTGTACAGCAAAGTTTCCCAGCGTCGAGCTCTCTGCGCACGTTCCCTTGATGCGCAATTCCGTCGCCTCCTCCGTCAATCGATTGAGCAGCCGATTCTTGCTGCCACCGCCGACGATATACAGATGCTTGAACTGCCTGCCGCTTAGCCGCTCGGTTAGCTTTAGCACCTCGGCATAACGAGCAGCGAGACTGTGGAAAATCAGTGAAGCGACGGCGGGAGCATTCGCAGCGGAAGCAGTCAGCTCCTTAAGGCCGCGCCTGCGGAGCTGTTGATTGATGCGCTTCGGCATCTCTCCCTGCAGCATCAGGTCGGGGTCATCAACATCCAGCACGTAACCCGCCGCCGGTATGAGCTCGGCAGCTTCGACAAGCTTGGTAACAGCAAGCTCCGCTCCCTCCGCAGCCCACGCATCCATACACTGCTTTAGGATCCAAAGCCCGTTCACGTTCTTATGGAAGAGCGTCTTTCCGCCTGCGGCCGTAAGGTTAGTAAAGTTGGCCTCGCAAGCCTTCTTGGAGTTCATCGGTGCATCGACCACCGCGCCCACGAGAGACCATGTTCCCGAGCTGATGTAGGCCCAGTCATCTCCCGCATCCGCTATTCCCGCGATCGCCGACGCGGTGTCATGGCAAGCTGGCGCAATCAGCCGCGTGTCTCCAAACGCTGGCAGCTGGTTCAGAGGAGCACATAGCCGACCCACATCGGTGCCCGCGTCTACCAACCGCGGAGCTGCTGCTGGGTTGAGACCGAGCGTCGAAAAAATTTCATGTGACCACCCTCCATCGAGCCCTAACAATTGGCTGTGCGAAGCATTTGTCCGCTCCGCCACCGCCTCCCCGCCCAGACGATGCAGCACATACTCCGGCAGGCCGAGCCACGGCTGTGCCTGCAAAAGTTTGCCGTCTGCCATATGCTGATACGCCGTGTTGATCCGGCTCAACGCAACGCCAGTTAGTTCTCGCATCCGCGTGGCCGGCATTTGCACGTGCGCTGCTTCTTCAGAGGCGAAGGTGCGTTGGTCGCGATAGCAGAACGGGTCTTCAACTGCGTGGCCCGTTTCGCCAAGCCGCACATAATCGACGGCCCAGCCATCTACTGCGATGGAACGAATCCCCTCGATAGCAATCTCTGCACAGCTACGCAGCCCGGTATCAAGCTGATCCAGGATATGCGCCATCGGCCAGCGAAGCTCACCATCGCGTTCGACCGGGGCATTTGGAAAGCGATGCACAACCGAGATCTTCGGGCCGTTCGGCAGCCATCGGAGCAGCGAGACCCGGCAGCTCTCGGCACCGAGATCGATCGCAACCAGGGCGCGCGAGTCATTCGGCTTGTCCGAACTTTCGGTCGCCCTGCCAACGCCAGGATTCATCGCAGGTAAGCCTCGGTCAACCCGCCATCAACAGGGATCAAGTGGCCCGTCGTCACTGGCGCGTTCGGTCCGCCGAGGAACAGGATCGCCTCCGCGCAGTCTTTTGGATCGATGGGCACATGCGTCAATGTTCGCTGCGCGTAGAACCTGGCCAGCAGGTTGCGCAACTCGTCATCACTGTTCGACTCGTCAAATGCAATCGCGTACTTCGTGAGCGACGCCTTCACGCGATCACGCGGAAACATCGTAGAGCCCTTCACCACGGTAGCCGGGCTGATACCATTCACGCGCAAAAGCGGTGCGTAGGTTACTGCAAGCTCACGCACCAGGTGGCTCAATGCAGCTTTGCTTACGTCATAGGCTTCCGTACCACGCTTTGGAACCACTGCATTGGCCGAGCTCGTCAGCACCACGCTGCCGGGAAGGTCTTGCGTTTTAAACACCTTTGCTGCCTCGTCTGTCAGGAGGTAGTTCGCAGTCACGTTTACCTCGAGCGTCGTGGCCCACATGGCATCGCTGATGATTCCATCAGGAGACGATGGGAACATCGCAGCCGTATTGATGAGCAGGTCGATGCCGCCGAAGGTATTTACCGTCTCGTCTAGCGCAGCCTTGATCGCATCGCGTTTGCGGATGTCGATACCCACTGCGATTGCGACCTCCTTGCCGCCAATGTCCTTCGCCTCGTCGGCCACTCTTTGTGCGGCTTCAAGCGACAAGTCTGCCACCACAAGATGCGCGCCGCGTTTGGCCGCAAGCAGCACCACTTCGCGCCCTATGCCGCTGGCTCCGCCTACAACCAGCACAATGCGCCGGCTCAGCTCTTTTTCAGGAGGTTGCCGTTGAATCTTTGCCTCTTCGAGAGCCCAGTATTCAATGCGGAACGCCTCGCTCGGTGGCAGTGAGACGTAGTTCTGGTGCACGCCGAACGCTGATGTGGGCGCTGCATTGCCCGCCTGCGGCAGCACCGCGGGGCACTTGTCGTCATCCATGCCGCCTGCGCCTTCCATCACGTGGATCGCGTTCGTGTAGAACTCGCTGGCCAGCCGCGAATCCGTTTTATGCTTCCCGAAACTGAACATGCCCAGCCCCGGCACCAGCACCACCGATGGATTCGCACCACGCATTGCCGGTGAATCCGGCGCGGCGTAGGCCTTGTAGTACTCCGCATACTCGGCGCGATAGGTTGTCAACGCCGCATCCGTTGCAGCTTCAAGATCACTTACATCGCCGGCCGGGTCCCATGGCACAAGCAGTGGCCGGATCTTCGTGCGGATAAAGTGATCGGGGCAGCTCGTGCCCAGGTAGGCAAGCTTCTCAGCAGCATTTGAGTTCACAAACGCCATCACATCTTCTGAGTCCACAAAGCTGCCAATCATCCGTTGTTGCGACGATACCTTCCCGCGCAAGTACGGCATCAACCTGGTCGCAATCGCTGTACGATCCGTATGCGAAAGGTGCTTCGCGCCGCCGAAGCTTACACCTTTTGCCTTTCCATGCTCCAGGACAAATTGCCCCAACTGATCGACGATCGTGATGGTATTCAGGTAGCTCTCGCGCTGCGTCTCACCCCACGTGAACAGACCGTGTCCACCCAGCACCACGCCGTCGCATCCCGGCACCGCTGCAACGGCCTTGCGCATCATCAACGCCAGTTCAAACCCCGGCCGCTGCCACGGCAGCCAAACCATTTTGTGGCCGAACCGTTCGTTGAATTCGCCCATCTTTTCGAGCCCATTGGCTGAAGCCGCCAAGGCAATCGCCCAGTCCGGGTGCAGGTGGTCAACATGCGCAAAGGGAAGAAAACCATGCAATGCCGTATCGATCGACGCCGCAACCGGATTGTTATTGAAGGTGCATAGCGGGAACATGCCGACGATCTCGTCTTCGCGGTCAACCCCCTTGTAGCTCTTCTCTACTGCAAGCAGCTTGTCCAGATAAAGCGATGCAAATGCCGACCGCTTCATGCTGCCGAGGTCGCCGCCCGAGCCCTTCACCCACAGCACCGTTTTTTTCGCGCCGTCGAGCGGGTCGATCTCTTCCAGCTTCGAGCTCGTGTTGCCACCGCCAAAATTAGTGATGCGCAGGTCAGATCCAAGCAGGTTCGAGCGGTAGCGGAGCAGCTCAGGGCCGTCCAGTTTCGATGCAACCGCGTCATCCCAGCGGTCCTCAAGATAATGCATCTTCACGTTGTTCATCATGTCCTTTCAAGTTAGGCGTACGAGCTTCCCGCACGTGCATTCTTGTCTTTGCGCTCCGTCGTAATCTGCTCGACATAGCCACTCTGCCGCAGTGCTTCAAGCGGACTGGCCGCAAGCCCCCGCGCCTCGCGCCACTCTCCGACGAGTGGCCTCACGTCTTGCCAGAATGCCCCTCGAAAACACTCTTCCGCCTCGACAAGTCTGCAGCTGTCCTGCAACTCCGCGAGCTGTTCCTGGTCGATCAGCGCAGCCTTCGCGTAGAGCTCCTGCGCAGTCATCACTGTCTGGATCATCGCCTCGACCTTGCCCTTAAGATTGTGGCTCTGGTCGATCATGAAGGCCGGTAGCGCCGCATCGGAGGAACTGTGTTGCTGATACAGCAGCTCGTGAAAGATGCGAAAGATCTGGTATGGATCGATCGATCCAAGCGTCAGGTCATCATCCGCATACTTGCGATCGTTGAAATGAAATCCGCCCAGCGCACCCACCTGCAGCAGCCAGGCCACAATTTGCTCGATGTTGGTTCCAAGAAAGTGATGCCCCGTATCGACCAGTACCTTTGCGTGCGGCCCGGCGCCGCGGGCAAGTTCCAACGCCATGCCCCAGTCCCCTATATCGGTGTGGTAAAAAGCAGGCTCGAATGGCTTATATTCAACCAGCAGCGTCTGCCCCGGTGCCAGCGCATCGTGTGTCGTCTGCAATGCTTCCTGCAGCCAGCCGATCCGCCGTCGCATGCTCTGGGTCCCCGGGTAATTCGATCCGTCTGAAAGCCATAGCGAAACCTCTGCCGAGCCAAGTGCCTTGCCGATTGCGACCGAATCGAGCATGTGTTGCGTTGCTTTGCTCCGCACCTCCGCACTCGGGTTGCATAGCGAGCCGAATTTATAGTCCGCCTCCTGAAACATATTGGGATTGATCGATCCCGCGCGAACTCCTGTTGCCTTGACCAGCGCCTCAATGGCTGGCACATCGGCAATACCGTTTGGCATGTCCCACAGGACGTGCAGGGCCACCGTCGGTGTTGCACCGGTCAACCGGTTCACCTCGGCGGCATCGGCGAACTTCTCTTCGATCGTCGTTGCGGCCGCTGATTGGATGAACTTGCCGAAACGCGTGCCGGTGTTCGCAAAACCCCAGGAGGGAATCTCGATATGGAACGAGTCGAGCGCGGCAAAGATGCGGCTTCTGATTGCTTCAGGGTTCACGGTCTCCTCGTTGTCGACAGAATCACTGGTGCATAAATCGCCACACCAGTGAAACATAGGAATCCCATCCAGCACAATTCAATAGGAAATAAATTTCCAGTTGAATACCGGATAGGGTACGATTGGGCGCGCAAAGATCGCCAGGCGCTGCTGCACCGAGGGTCTCACAGGATGGGTCCGAACCCGTTTATAGGCGTACTGTTTCACTGGATTGGCGGTCTTGCATCGGCCAGCAACTTCATTCCGTTTCGTGGCATCAAGCGCTGGTCGTGGGAGATCTACTGGATCATCCAGGGCGTCGCCGCATGGATCATCGCACCACTGGTCCTTGCTGGCCTCCTCGTCCCTCACCTCTTCAGCATTCTGCAGCGGGCTCCGTCCTCTGCGATCGGCTACGCCCTGCTCTGGGGATGCCTGTGGGGTGTCGGCGGCATCACCTTCGGCCTTGCCATCCGCTACCTTGGTCTCGGGCTCGGATATGCGATCGCGCTTGGCTTCTGCACCGCCTTTGGTACGCTGATACCGCCGATCTACCACGGCGAGATCGGGACCATTGTTCATGAGCGCTCAGGCCAGGTAATCCTGCTCGGTGTTTTCGTCTGCCTTATCGCTATCGGAGTAAGTGGTGCGGCTGGTTACTCCAAAGAATCTGAGATCACCGACGAGCAGAAGGCCGACACCGGTGAGCGAGACTTCTCCTTCGCCCGCGGCCTGGCGGTGGCTGTCTTCGCCGGCATCATGAGCTCATTTTTTGCTGTCGGTGTCGATGCCGGCAAGCCCATCGGTGAGATCGCCCGCGTCGAACTCGCCGCCAACGGCCGCGCCGACCTGTGGCAGAATCTGCCCGCCCTGGTCGTCGTTCTCTGGGGAGGCTTCGCCACCAACCTCATCTGGTCCGCCATCCTTATAATCCGCAACAAGTCAGTCGCGCAGTTCTTTGGCGAACCCGGGACTAACCCTCTCGGCACCGCCACAACTACCGGCGACACACTCATCGACGTCGACCCGCGCGAGCTCACGCAGCGCATCGCGCCTGGTGTCCTCACGCGCAACTACCTTCTGGCATCGCTCGCTGGGGTCATCTGGTACTTCCAGTTCTTCTTCTACTCCATGGGCCAGACGCGCATGGGCCGCTATGACTTTTCAAGCTGGACGCTGCATATGGCCAGCATCATTATCTTCGCCACGCTGTGGGGAATCGCCCTGCGCGAATGGAAAGGCACCAGCGCCCGCACTCGCGCACTCGTCGCCTGCGGCCTCTTCCTGCTCGTTGGCTCAACCGTCGTCGTTGGCTACGGCAGCTATCTTAAGGCCCAGGAAACGACTGCACCCGCAGCCCGACGCTAGTGCCACCTAAACCAGTGCCACATAAACCAGTGCCACATAACATTGGCCCCTTTGTTTGTCATTCCCGAAGGGAATCTGCGTCTGCACCAGCTGTCGCAATTAGCAGGTAAATTGAAACGAAGGGAGAGACTTCACTGCGCATCAGCCTATTCGTCGCCTGCTACAACGACACTCTCTTTCCCGAGACGGGAATTGCTGTCACAAACCTGCTTGAACGTCTCGGCCACACCGTTGACTTTCCTATCGCGCAAACCTGCTGCGGGCAGATGCACTATAACACCGGCTACCACGTCGAAGCCGTACCGCTCGTCCGCCGCTTTGTCGAGATCTTTCGCGACTCGGAAGTCGTTTGTGTGCCATCCGCCTCCTGCGTCGCCATGATGCGCGAGCACTACGAACTCATCGCCACCCGTGCCAACGACCCCAAGTTCCTTGCCGATGTACAAGCGCTGCTGCCACGCATCTTCGAGTTCTCTGAACTCCTTGTAAACCATCTTGGTATAGAGAACGTAGGTGCCGTCTTCCCGTACACCGTCACCTACCATCCGTCGTGCCACTCGCTGCGTATGTTGCACGTTGGCGACGGTCCCGTCCGCCTCCTCCGCGCCGTCCGCGATCTCACCTTCGTTGACCTTCCCCGGCAGGACCAATGCTGTGGCTTTGGGGGCACCTTCGCCGTCAAAAATGCCGATGTCTCCCTTGCAATGCTGACCGAAAAGAACACGGAAATCCTTAGCACCGAAGCCACCGTCGTTACCGCCCTCGACAACTCCTGCCTGATGCAGATCTATGGCGGGCTGCATCGCGATGGCTCCTCCGTGCGAACCATGCATCTGGCGGAAATACTGGCGTCGACTGGAACCGCACGATGAATGTTCTCGTCGGTAAGACCGCGCAGGCCCCTGCGTTCCCCGTTGCCGCGAAGAAGGCACTCGCAAACGACCAGCTTCGCCGCAACGTCCACAACGCCACCGGCATCATCCGCGCCAAGCGCGCTCTCCGGGTCGAAGAGATGCCCGACTGGCAGCAGCTTCGCCAAACCGCCTCGGACATCAAGGCCCACACGCTCGCAAATCTGGACCACTACCTCATCGAGTTTGAGCGCAATTGCCAGAGGGCTGGCGGCAAGGTCCACTGGGCCCGTGACGCCGCCGAAGCGAATGCCATCGCCATCGCAATCATTCGCGAGCACAGCGGCGACACGCCCGCCGAAGTCATCAAGGTCAAAACCATGACCTCCGACGAGATCCAAATGAATGTCGCTCTCGAAGACGCCGGTATCAAGCCCTACGAGACGGATCTCGCTGACATGATCGTGCAGATGGGCAATGATGAGCCATCGCACATCGTTGTTCCGGCGCTGCACAAGAACCGCTTCGAAGTTCGCGAAATCTTTCGCCAGATGATGTCGTTGCCTGACCTTGGCGACCAGCCAGTGGACCTCACCGACGCCGCCCGGCACTATCTGCGCGAGAAGTTTCTCCGCGTAAAGATCGGCGTAAGCGGGGCCAATTTCGCTATCGCCAGCACGGGCGCGGTCTGCGTGGTCGAGTCGGAAGGCAACGGTCGCATGTGCCTCACCATGCCCGACGTGCTCATCAGCCTCATCGGCATCGAAAAAGTCATTCCCACTTTCGACGATCTTGAAGTCTTTCTCCAACTCCTGCCGCGCTCCGCAACCGGCGAGCGTATGAACCCCTACAACTCCTTCTGGACCGGCGTCACCCCAGGCGACGGCCCCCGCGCCTTCCACGTCATCCTGCTCGATAACGGTCGCACTGCGCTGCTCCATGACGAGCGTGAGCGCGAGACCCTCGCCTGTATTCGCTGTGGAGCTTGCCTCAACGCGTGCCCCGTGTATCGCGAGACCGGCGGTCATGCGTATGGCAGCATCTACTCCGGCCCCATTGGCGCCATCTTGTCACCGCAACTGCAGTCGCTCGAACACTCGCGCTCACTGCCCTACGCATCAAGTCTCTGCGGCGCCTGCTACGAGGTCTGCCCGGTCAAAATTAACATCCCCGAGACGCTCATCCATCTTCGCGGCAAAATCGTTCGCGAGGACCAGGGGAAGCTCTCCGGCATTCTGTCTCCAGAAAATATTGCAATGAAGATAGTTGCCAAAGTCTTCTTGACGCATCAGCGCTACGAGGTTGCGCAACGCCTCGCGCGCACGGGTCAACTCGTCTTCGAGCGCAGGGGTCAACTCACAAATTTGCCGGGCCTCGCAGGTGCATGGACGAAGTCCCGTGACCTGCGCCCCGTTCCGCAGCAATCATTTCGCGACTGGTGGAAGTCCCGCTCCGCTCCTTCAAAACCGGAGAACATGTGACCGCGCGTGAAGAGATCCTCAGCCGCATTCGGGCTGCGCTGCCAGGGGAACCCGCAGCCGTCACCGTCGCCTACGCCTCGATCCCGCGCGACTACCAGAAGCAGGGAACTCTAACCCATTCGGAATGCATCGACCTCTTCATCGATCGCCTCCTCGACTACGACGCGCAGGTGGTCCAGCTCGCCGACGATACAGAGATCGCCTCAGCCATCGCCAAAGCGCTGCACGATGCCAGCGAAGATCGCCTGCTCCTGTCACCTGACCTTCCGGAACACTGGCGACCCGCCGGCCCCGAGCTCATTGTCGACGTGCATTTGCACACCGAAGCACTCGACCGCGCCCAGGCTGTGGTCACCACCTGCGAGATCGCCATCGCTTCGACCGGCACCATCATCCTTGTGCACGCCGGTGCACAGGGCCGCCGCATCACCACACTCCTGCCCGATCACCACATCTGCATCGTCAAACGCGACCAGGTCAGCGAGATAGTTCCAGAGGCTTTCCGTAAACTCGACAGCAACAGCACCACACCCATCACCACGATCTCCGGCCCTTCGGCAACATCGGATATCGAGATGACCCGCATTCGCGGCGTCCACGGTCCTCGCCGCCTCACGGTAATTCTCTATGGCTGAGCCATCCGGCTGCGAAGTTCCGAATTCTACGCCGCATTCTGTCTGCTAGAAATGAGTGCCACGCTCGGACAGAGCGGCCCAAGGCTGTTGATGCCATCAAGTGCTTGCAACTTCCGTATGATGGATAGCCAGGACAATGCGGAGCGAAGCCGATTGCGTAAAAACAGGCCGGTCTCTAACCTTCAGTAAACACAATCTTCTAGGCACCACACATTTTAGGGAGCAGCTCCGATGGATACCACGCAGCAAAGCATCGCCAGGCAGGAAGCAGCAGATAAATCCGTGGAGGCGCTGCGGTCTTCGTTCCTGCGTCACCTTACGTGTACGGTCGGCCGCCTGCTTGAGCTTTCCACCGAAACCGAGCAGTACCACGCGCTGGCCCACGTCGTTCGCGATCTCGTCATGTCTGACTGGATCAACACTGTGCAGTCCTATCGCCAGCGCGATGTCCGTGTCGTCTCGTATCTTTCCGCGGAATTCCTTCTGGGCCCGCATCTGATGAACGACCTGCTCAACCTTGGCGTGACGGCGAACTGCGCTGAGGCACTCGAATCGCTCGGACTAAGCCTTCCCAAGCTCGCCGAGATGGAGCCCGAACCTGGCCTCGGCAACGGCGGCCTGGGACGTCTCGCCGCCTGTTATCTCGATTCCATGTCGACACTCGAAGTTCCCGCCATCGGTTATGGCCTGCGTTACGAATTCGGCATCTTTCGCCAGGAATTTAAGGACGGCTGGCAGGTCGAACACTCGGACAAGTGGCTGCAATTCGGCAATCCCTGGGAGATCCCCGTCTCCGACGCTTCATGCCAGGTGCAATTCGGCGGCCGCACGGAGACCTATCTCGATGAGATGAAGATCGAGCGCTGGCGCTGGGTGCCCGACCACATCGTCGCCGGTGTCCCCTATGACACGCCCATCCCCGGCTATCGCAATAACGTCGTAAATCGCCTGCGCCTGTGGAAGGCGGAAGCCGTAGACTCCTTCGACTTTGCCGCCTTCAACACCGGCGATTACATGGGCGCAGTGCGCAGCAAGATTGAGTCCGAGACCATCTCGAAGGTCCTCTACCCGAATGATGACACCGACGGCGGCAAGCGCCTTCGCCTCATGCAGCAGTACTTCTTCACCTCCTGCTCGCTGCAGGACATGATCCGCCTCCATCTCATCCAGCGTTTGAGCGTCCGCGACTTTGACGTCAAATGGACAGTCCAACTCAACGACACGCACCCGTCCATTGGGATCGCCGAGCTCATGCGTCTGCTGATCGACGTGCATGATCTCGACTGGGATGCCGCATGGAAGATCACCAGCAACACCTTCGGCTATACGAATCACACCTTGCTGCCGGAGGCGCTTGAGCGCTGGCCCTTCCACATCTTCAGTGCTCTTCTCCCGCGCCATCTCCAGATCATTATGGAGATCAACGCACAGTTTCTTCGCCACGTAGCCGACCTTTATCCAGACGACAAAGCTCGCCTCGCACGTATGTCAATCATTGGGGAAGGTGCTGAAAAGACCGTGCGCATGGCCAACCTTGCCGTCGTTGGAAGCAAGGCCGTCAACGGTGTTGCCGCGCTGCACACCGAGTTGCTCGAACAGGACACCCTGCACGACTTCTACGAAGTCTTTCCCGAACGCTTCAGCAACAAGACAAACGGCGTTACTCCGCGGCGCTGGCTGATGCTCAGCAATCCGCCGCTCGCCTCGCTTATCGACGAATCAATCGGCCAGGGCTGGCACCGCGATCTGGATGAGCTCACGGGGCTCGAAAAGTTCACGGGCGACGCAGCATTTCTCGAGCAGTGGCGCAATCGCAAGGAGCAGGCCAAGGAACGTCTTGCCGATTACATCAAGGGCAAAATGAACATTACGCTTGACCCCGCCAGCATGTTCGACGCGCAGGTTAAGCGTATCCACGAATACAAGCGTCAGCATCTGAACGCCCTGCATATTCTTGCACTCTACTGTCAGATCAAGAATGGCACTTTGAAGAACGCTACCCCACGCACCTTCCTCTTTGGAGGCAAGGCCGCGCCTGGTTACAAAATGGCAAAACTCATCATAAAGCTCATCTCGAGCGTTGGTGACCTCGTCAATACTGACCCTGAGACACGCGAGTTGCTTCACGTGGTCTTTGTTCCGGACTACAGTGTCTCGGTCGGACAGCGCATCTACCCTGCCGCAGACCTCTCTGAGCAGATCTCGACTGCAGGCAAAGAAGCCTCCGGCACCGGATGCATGAAGTTCATGATGAACGGTGCCGCCGCCATCGGAACTCTTGACGGCGCAAACATCGAAATCCGCGACGCGGTCGGTCCGGAAAACTTCTTCCTCTTCGGCCTTACCGCGCCCGAGATCGACGCGCTCAAGCACAAAGGCTATCGTCCTCGTGATTACTACGAACAAAGTCCGCTGCTGCGCGATGTGATCGATGGGCTCTCGAACGGCAGCTTCTCCAAGGGTAACCGCGAACTCTTCCGCCCTTTGCTGGACGATCTGCTGAACCAGGACAGCTACATGGTGCTCGCCGACTTCGATGACTACATTCGTGCGCAAAATGAGACCGGGACCGTCTTCCAGGACCGTCGCCGATGGACAGAGATGTCGATCCTCAACACGGCTCGCTCCGGCACGTTCTCATCCGACCGCGCCATTCGCCAGTATTGCGAAGAGATTTGGAAGATTCCGACGGTCTAACGCAGCTACATCCTTGTCAGTCCCAAAGAGAATCTGCTTTGGCTTGAACACTCCGGCAACCTCATCGTCATCAAAACTCGTCAACCAGATCAGCCTGTGCGTATGATTACGCGAGCGATTCCTAAGCATCTCACCGGGAGAAGACAATTGCGAGTAGGTCTGATGACACGCGAGTATCCGCCGAACGTTTACGGCGGTGCCGGAGTCCACGTTGAATATCTCAGCCGCGAGCTTGCGAAGAAGATTGAAGTAGACGTGCATTGCTGGGGCGACCAGATGTCAGACGATGGTGACCTCCACGTTCGAGGTGCGCAGCCCTGGTCGCTCATCGCCGATGGCCCACCGCAAAAGTTCAAGGCTGCACTCGAAACCTTCAGCCTCAACCTTGCCCAGGTCAACTCGCTCGCTGGTATAGACATCGTCCACACGCATACCTGGTATGTTTCGATGGCTGGTTTTCTTGCGAAGAAGCTCTTCAACATCCCGTTTGTGCTGACCACCCACTCGCTCGAGCCCCTGCGCGCATGGAAGGCCGAACAGCTCGGCAGCGGCTATGCCATGAGCTCCTGGATGGAGAAGACTGCCATTCTCGACGCAGACGCGATCATCGCCGTCTCGCAGGGCACCAAGGCCGACATCCTCCGCGCCTATCCTGATGTGAATCCAGCTCGCATTCATGTCATCTACAACGGCATCGATCTCGACGAGTACCAAAAGACAAGCAGTACCACTGCCCTGACCAAATACGGGGTGGATTCAGCCAGGCCCTATGTCTTGTTTGTTGGTCGAATCACGCGGCAGAAGGGCGTTACCCACCTCGTCGAAGCCATCCGTTACCTGCCGCCTGAGACTCAGGTCGTGCTTTGCGCTGGTGCTCCCGATACGCCGGAGATAGCAGCAGAGATGCGCGGCAAGGTCGAGGAAGCCACGAAGCATAATCCCAACATCGTTTGGATTGAAAAGATGGTCACCAAGCCGGAGGCGATCGAGCTCTACAGCAACTGCGCAGTCTTCTGCTGCCCCTCGGTCTACGAGCCATTCGGCATCATCAACCTTGAAGCCATGGCCTGCCGCGCGCCAGTTGTGGCGTCTGCAACCGGAGGCATCTTGGAAGTCGTTGTCGACGGCGAGACCGGCTATCTTGTCCCTTTCGAGCAGGACCCCGTCACTACGTTCCCTTCGGACCCTGACAGGTTTGCTCGCGACCTCGCCGAGAAAGTCTCTATCCTGTTAGCCGATCCGCAGAAAGCAAAGACCTTCGGAGAAGCGGGCCGCAAACGTGTTGAAGAGACTTTTGCCTGGACCGCGATTGCCGATCAGACTATCGAACTCTACCGCCAGCTCACCAGCAAGCCCTAGCGATTCTCCAAGCCCTCAAGGCGCGCCTCGTGCTTGCCGCTGAAGCCTGTTGTTCATTTCAGCTCGCAGACTTGGATTGTTCGACTTCACTCGTGAATGAGCTATTCCGAGTCGGACTTCAACTCGGCTCGCGGAGCCTGCATTTCAGTCCGGTTGTAGAAGAACGCCTACAATGACAACGGCGAGCGCTGGGCCTCTCTGTAATGCCCGACTGAAGCAACGTGCCCAGCTTGCGTTACTGTCGCACCAGCTCGGCTGCATCGCCTGCGTGCAGCACGTCCATCTTTTCGTCCGTAACTCCGTCGCCTAAGCCGCCATATCGTCGCTCGCGGCGTTGGAAGTCAGCAATCGCTTCCAACAGGTGGATGCCGCGGAAGTCCGGCCACAGCCTGTCGGTTACGAAGATTTCGGCGTACGCGATCTGCCAGAGTAGGAAGTTCGAAATCCGCTGCTCGCCGCTGGTGCGGATGACAAGGTCGGGGTCAGGCATCGCCGCGGTGTAGAGCCGCCGCGAGACGTGGTGCTCCTCCATCTCACCGACAAGCTGCTGCAGGCGGGCGAAGTCGCCCTCGCTTTCTGTGATGGCATCGCGCAGTGTCGCACGCATTGCGTCAACAAGCTCCGAGCGCGCACCATAATTCAGCGCAAGGGTGAGGGTTGTGCCGGTGTTCTTCGCCGTCGCTTCCGAGGCCCACTGCATTGTGTCCTGAACTTCGGTGGGAAGCTCATGGGTGCGGCCGATGTAGGCCATGCGAACGTTGTTATCGTTCATCCGTTTCACATTCCCGACAAGGTAGCTCTTCAGGAGCTTCATCAGGAAGCTCACTTCAGCCTTGGGCCGGCGGAGGTTGTTTTCGAGTGAAAAGGCGTAAAGCGTCAGCCAGGGAAGGTCGATCCGCGATGCCGTCTCAACGACATACTGCACCGACTCCGCACCTTGCTGGTGGCCGAGAAAACGCTTGAGTAGGCGCTTTCCTGCCCAACGCCCATTCCCGTCCATAATGATGGCGACGTGGCGGGGAAGCCGTTCAGGATCGAGCTGCCCGTAGACGATCTGCTCTTCAGACGGCAGTTCATGAACTCGGGCTTGGGAAGATGCGCGCAATCAGACCTCGCAGTGATTACGCTAGCATATTCAGCGGGCACTGATAGTCGTTTCCCACCGCATGTGCCGGAAGCGAGAGACGACTAAGCCGTTCGTCGCCGCCCCGCTGCCAATTCACGTACATGGTTCAGAAAAATGGAACGTTGGAGCGAGTCGAGCTGCGAGGTGTAGTGGGCGATTTCAGCAAGAAACGGGTCGGCCATCAGCACGTTCGTCTCATCCTTATGCCGGTTCGTGGCGTCGCGCAGCAGGGTCGAGATGTCTACCTGTAGCGCACGGGCCAGCCGGTCGAGCGACGATAGGGTCGGCATTGCCTTGCCGTTCTCAATCTTAGAGATATAGGTGCGGGGAACGTTCATTCTTGCGGCAAGCTGACGCTGCGAGAGATTGCGAACGTGGCGGAGATCGCGAACTGCGGTGGCGACTTGTAGACCGCTCTCGACAGCAGGTTCACTTGTGACCAGGGTAAGCGGTGCTGATACTGGTTCCGGTGCCTCGACTTCGAGGCCCTTGCGGCAGCGGCGGCACAATGCGCTGGCGGTACGGAATTGCACCAGACTGCAGTGGTCGCAACGCAGGACCTCACGTTGTTCGACGGGTGCCATCATAGTTGCCATAGTTGTGTGTAGCGGGAGGACCCAGAGCAAGGACCCCGTCGCACGTCCGATAACTCGGAATAGCGATGTGCCTAGAGTTACACTGGGTATCGCTTCAGTCAAGGGGAAACCCGCCGATACTGTGGAGAAACAGGCACAAACCCCAAAGTAGGAACCAGAGTAGTAACTTGTGCAAAGGGAGATCATGGCTGGCAAATTTACAAGAGATTGTGCTTTGGCACTCCTGCAGGAGTGGACGGCGTCAGCGTCGCTGGTGAAGCATGGACTGGCTGTCGAGGCTTGCACGCGCGCCTATGGTGTACTTGAAGCCTCGCGACTTGGGCTGGAAGGCGAGGCTGCCGGAGAGTTCATTGAACTCTATGCACTTGCGGGACTGCTGCATGATTTCGATTACGACCGCCATCCGTCGCTTGAAGAGCATCCCTTTGTAGGCGTGAAGTTTCTTCGTGAACACGGTTGGCCCGAGGTGGTGCTGCACGCGATCCTTGCGCATGCGGACTACTCGGGCACACCACGCGAGACGCACCTGGACAAGGCTTTGTTTGCGTCGGATGAGTTAGCGGGGTTCCTGACGGCTTGTACGTTGGTGAAACCATCCAGATCTATTCACGACGTTGAAGTTACGGGCGTGAAGAAGAAGATGAAGGACAAGGCATTCGCGCGGGCGGTAAAGCGTGAAGACATTACAGAGGGTGCTGCTTTGCTGGGTCTGACGCTTGAGGACCATGTGGGGAACTGTTTGAAAGCTATGCAGGAGAATGCTGTACTTCTAGGACTTGCTGGCGTTGCGCTTGTTCAGGAGTAGTACGCATATCACAGAATGTTCCACGTGGAACATCTTTGTTATTCACAGGCATCCGCTACGTTATCTCTGCTGCAGCGATCCTTTTCACACCGAACTCGGCAAAGGCCAGGTTTGTGGAAGCTATTGAATTGGGTAGGTTTACAGACCGGGAGGCATCTTCAAGGACGAGGCACTCGAAGCCAAGTGCGGTGCCGTCGATAGCGGAGAAGCGGACACAGAAGTCGTAGGCCAGGCCGCAGAGGAAGAGACGAGTGAGTTTACGGTCGCGAAGATAGCCTGCGAGACCGGTGGGCGTGGCGTGGTCGTTCTCGAGGAAGGCGGAGTAGGAGTCGATGCGAGCCCTAAACCCTTTCCTTACAATGAGTTCCGCATGGGGCAGATCGAGGGCGGGGTGGAAATCGGCGCCTGGTGACTGTTGCACGCAGTGGTCGGGCCAGAGGGTCTGCGTACCGTAAGTCGTTTCGATTGTTGAGTATAGCGGAGCGCCCGGGTGGGCGCTGGCGAACGAGACATGGTTGGCGGGATGCCAGTCCTGGGTGAGAAGGACGTGCTCAAATCTGCGACCCAAGTCGTTGATTGCAGGGATGATGATATCGCCTCCTGCAATGGCAAGGGCGCCTCCCGGGCAGAAGTCGTTCTGCATGTCGATGACGAGTAAAGCGTCGGTTGGGAGCGGTTTCAGGTGCAAAAGTGTGGGTTCCACGACGTGTTTTGAGGCCTTATTTGCGTTTTTTTGATGGGTTCTGCTGTTTTGCGTTTGCGCCGCAGGAGACGCGAACGATGGTTGAGGTCTGCAGCAGGATATCGCGGACGGGCATGTCGGGGTTCGCGACGCGTTCCAACATGGTCGAGAGTGCCATTGCCCCGATGTCGTGACAGTTCTGGTGCTGGGTGGTGAGTGGGACGGGGAGGAGGCTGGCGTACTTTACATCGTCGACACCGACGACGCGCATGGCGCGGGGTACGTCGATACCGAGGGTGGTGAGGGTGGCGATGAGGCGGCCGGCGAGGAGGTCGTTGGCGCAGAGGATGGCGTCGGGGCGCAGCTCTTCGAGAGTGCGTTCGACGAAGGCGACGTCGGCGGTGTCGCCTTCGCGCGCCATGTCCTCTTCGGGGCAGACACCGTAGGTGCGAAGCGCCTCGCGAAAACCGGCAATGCGGGCGGTGACGGTGGAAGCGGAGTGGGCAAGCGAGAGGTAGGCCGGCCGTTTGGCACCGACGTGGATCAGGTGCTGGGTAAGCATGTAGCCGACGGCGCGATTGTCGATGCCGACGAGATCGTGCTTTGAGCGGCAGGGGTAGGGCGCGTAGCAGCGATCGAGCAGGACGATGGGGATGCCAGCTTTTTCGAGCGCGGCGGCGATGCGGTGGTTCACGCGGTCGCCCGACTCGGTGTATTCGATGGGTGCGAAGAAGACGCCGGAGACCTTCTGGTGGATGTACTGCTGGCAGAGCTGCTCGGCCTCGACGCCCTGCTGTTCGGCTTCGCCCATGGCGTGGCCCCAAAGGAGGGAGTGGTTGCGGGCGAGGGGGGAGCGCATCATGCCCTGGCAGATGGGCTCGAAGATCTCGGTGCGGCCGAGGTCCGGGATGAGGAGACCGAAGACGTGACCCTTGATCTCGGCCTGGGGGAGGACGTGGGTGCCGGAGCCGGCTCGACGAGAGACGAGGCCCTGTTGTACGAGTTCGTTGACGGCGCGGGCGACGGTGATGCGGGAGGCCTGGTAAACCTTTCCCAGCTCGGCTTCGGTCTGGAGCTTGTCGCCGGGTTTGAGGCGACCGGAATCGATGGCGTCGCGGAGGTCGGTGAGGATCTGGCGGTACTTGGGGAGGTGCGTGGTTGCTTCAGGGACTGGGCGAGCGGAGGGTGCTGGAGTTTTGCCTGGCTTGTGGGTCGAGGTTTTCCTGGTGGGCATGGTGCCTCGAAAACGTTCTCTGGAAGACGAGCCTGGGCAGGGCTGAGTTCCGCATGAAAGTGTACGTGCATTGCGGGTGAGAAGGATATAGCAATTGCGCGGA
>CAHJWN010000046.1 GCA_903642265.1 Acidobacteriaceae bacterium
ACACAATCCCAGATTCTCTCGACAGACGCTCGGACGAGGCGCGTAATCTGCACGCGCCTCGTCCCGAGGTCTACTCAATGATGTGGTCTCTCTGAACCGTCTCCGAGCCCTCGGGAGACGGACCTATACAGCTCTAAAAGTGGTAGATAAGATCGCCAGCGACGACGAATTGCGTCTTCTTTGTGCCAAGATCGTAGGCAGCTTTCTCGTAGCTATGCTCAAGACGGATCTCTGGCCGGAACAGAATGGTTGAACCAATCCAGTGACCATAGCTGATCAGGTGTTCGGAGTACCGAGTCTGATATCCGGTGCGCTGCCCGCGGATGTCGTCGAGATAATCAGTACGGAACGATAGATAGTTGTGGGTGTTGATCTCCTTCTCTACGTAGTTCGTGAGCGCGTACTCAGGTGCGTAGCAGCGCAGCTGACCAACGTGGCAGAACGCTCCGTTAGCACCGGTCTCCGGCGTAATTGGATTGGCGACGTTGCCAGCCACGTTTGGAACATCGCGTTCGTACATGTACCAGAATTCGGTATCGGTATGCCATTTGGCATTGAACTTGTGATACCAGGTCTCGTAGTAGCCCTGGAGATTGTTGTACGCATACTTGCCCTTGTTGAAGGAGTTGGCGCAGGTATACAGAGCGTCTCCGCCTTTATGCCACGTGTAATCAACACATGCAGTGCCGGTCGGTGAGGCGTCCTTCGTCCAGGGTGCCACGTCATCACCGCCAGAGAAGCCAGCCTGAACCAGCCAGTGATCAGAAAGCTTGATGCTGGCAATGATCCCGGTCTGCGTATAAGGGTCGACTGTGTATAACAGCGAGTGCGAGTACGTGTAGTTGTTGGGCGCCAGCTGGGCTTCGATGTCCGGAAGCGAAATATAGCGGCCGACGCGAATGTTCATGCCCTTGGCAACGTGCGGAATGTACAGATCAAAATAGAACATCACCGGGTCATAACCGTTCTGGCGATTGTGTACGAGCAACTGGTCCGAGAGGTAGCCCTTAGCGGTCGTATACCGGTAATCCTGACCATATAGCTGCGCAAAGCGGAACCCCCAATCGACATGTTCAGTCTGAACAGTGTTCGGGAGCCGCTCCACATAAAGGACCTGCTGGTCCCCAGTGATGCGGTTCGGATTTACATAATAGGAGGCCGGCGCATTCGCACCGTTGCCCTTGTTTGAGGTAGACACATTGAATCCACCGTTCACCCAGCCGTAGACCTTGATGCGGCTGCGATTTGCATTTATGGCCTGCATCAATGGATAAGTCTGTGTGTCGGGAGCTCCGATGACCGGTGTACCGCCGACCGAATAATCGCTCGATGGGAACGGAGTGGAGTCGAGCGGTGCGGGATACCCACGGCGATCGGGCGCCGGACCCGCAGGCTGCGTCGGATGCCAGTCTTCGCGGTACGCATCGCCCAGCCGGGAGAAGAAACTTCGCCCAGCTTCAACACTCGGTTGAGCCGTCGCGGTATCCGTGTGGCTCTCCTGAACGGTGGTTTGTGCATGAACCGAGGGAGCCCAGATGGCCAAGGTACAAAGTAAGGACGTTACAGCAAGTTTGTTGCGCAGCATCGGATTGATCTACTCCTTCATCAAGTAGAGCAATCAAAGCCATAAAGAGCGCGTTAGGACTTCGTCAGTAAGTCATTAGCACCTTAAAGCGGCTCAGTTCAAGGATCGAACTCCAGCTTAGCGAGCAGCTAGGGCTTACCCGTCGGGAAGCAGGTCAGCGATCTGCGCGATTGGCTCCATGTCGACTTCAACTTGGAGTTTATGCTCGCCTCCGCCAAGGATCAGTCCTCGAAGCGGGCTAACGTCGCCATAGTCGCGTCCCCAGGCTACGGTCACGTGTCCGTCGGTCGGGGCCACGTCGTTGGTTGGATCCATATCGAGCCAACCCACTCCTCGACAGTATGCAGAAACCCACGCATGCGAAGCGTCGGCTCCAATCAGGCGAGGCTTGCCCGGAGGAGGATACGTTCGCAGGTATCCACTCACGTAGCGGGCAGCCAGGTTTATCGATCGCAGGCAGGCGATCTGAACGTGTGCAAAGTCCTGACAGACGCCTCTGCGTTTCTTGAAGACCTCCTCCGTCATCGTCCGGACCGTGGTCACGCGCGCGTCAAAGCGAAAGTCCTTGTGAATGCGTGACGTCAGTTCAAGCAATCCGTCGAGCATCGGTCGTCCGGGCGTAAAGGATTCCAGCGCATACGCCGCGTAGTCTGCCTGGATTCGAATCCGAGGCGACTCAAACTGGTACTGGTAGGCGTCCAGGGTCTCAGGAGAAGGATCTTCAGCCAGAAGGGCGATCGATTCTTCCCAGGGGCGATGTGCGTCTTTGCCAGGCTCGAGGCTCGTACTGCGGAGCACCTCGCTCAATGATTCAACAACGAGTTCACGATGCAACTCCTGCACGGTGAAGAACCACAGCACATTTCCGAAGTAGTCCATGCGTTCCGTCAGTGTCACCGGCGTTGGCAAGATTTTGAGGCTGTTCTGCACAAGCAGATTTTGCTGGTACGAGCGAGGCTTCAGACAGGCCACATGGTTCCCTGCCGATACCGGAGAGACGTATCTATACGTAGTTCGGTGACTAACCTTGTAGAGCATGGCCCGGTTCATTGTCCCATTGTGATCGGCAGAGTTCGTGCGTGGCTGAAGTAGCGGCTGGATAGATTATTCGACCATGAAGGCAGGAGGCGTTCCAAATTGGCAAGGTACCCGTCCAATCTGCGGAACGCTATATCCGCTCGGCCCAGCTTCTCCTGTGCAGGGTAGAGCATTCCTTGCAATTCGATACTCCGCAGCATACTCAAGGCGTCCACCAGGGTCTTCAGGTCTTCCGGGTTATGGCGCGGCAGCTTTTCATACAACTCCACAAGATGCTCAAGCTGAAATGCCAGGGAACGAGGATTGCTCTCGTCCAGCATCAGAACATCAATGACGGCGATTGGTTGCAAGCTCGTGTAATAGCGTGTGCGATAGGTAACCGAACTATCTGCGACGTCGAGCAGGTATGCCAGGTAGCCCCAGGCCTCCGGCAGAAGCGGCCGCGTTAACACACGGAGCTGCCGGGTGGTGTAGATCGCCCTTTCCAGGCGACGGCCGAGGCTCATGAACAGCCATCCCGAACCGCGAATAAGGTTTTCCCGCTCCATACCTGAAAATGCAGAGAGCAGTTCCAGGCAGTCGGTGAGCTTCGGCGCATACTCCGCCAGCGGCAATCTCTTTTCGGTATCTAAAGCCGTCCGCAGTTGTCCAATCAGCAACATCATGTCAGCTGAGAGGCGCTCTCGTACATTGCCGCCAATCCTCCCAATCTCACCCAGCGTGCAGGGCAGGCTGTCCCATCGCTTCATGTCGGTCAGCAACGAGATGAGTTCCTTCTCAAGCATGGCAAAGGTCGGAGTAGTACGTTTCGTCTTCGGCAACTTGCTCTGGCCTGAGGCGAGAGTGCTATGCAGATTCAGCAGACCTGGCAGGTCGGCCATATTGGCATGACGGACCTCCGCGACCATGCAGCGCAGGATGCGAGCCATGCTCTCGGCACGCTCCACATAGCGTCCGAGCCAGAATGTATTGTCGGCGACACCGCTTGGAACAACGAGCGAGGCGCGACGCAGTTCGAGTGGCTCATCGACCGGCCGCAGCATGCTAAAGGTGTCGACCGGCTGGTTTGAGAGTACCCAGGCATCCTTGCTGTGGCCGCCGCGTTGCATGGATACCACGGTTCCATTCGCTTCCGAAACACGCACAAGGCCGCCAGGAAGTGCAACCCAACCCTCCCGAGTATTGAGAACATACGTCCGCAACACCACGCTACGGGGATTGAGCCGGTCGTTCTCCCAGACGGGTGCAGTCGACAGCGCCACCTGCTCCTGTGCAACATACTCGTGCGGAAAAGCCTTTAGTCGCTCCACCAGCTCGGCTTTCTTATCTTTGGGCAGCTCCGATCCGAAGACTGGCTCCATGCCCCGGACGGGAAAGGCAGGCTTCACAACCACCGAATCAAGGTGATCAAGCACCCACTCCAGCGCTGAAGGCTGGCCACACCACCAGGTCGCGACGGAAGGCAGCTTGAGTTCTTCACCCAGAAGATGCCTGGAAAGCCCGGGAAGGAATGGCATGATCGCTGCCGATTCGATCAGTCCGCTACCCAGCGCGTTCGCTACAACCACGTTGCCCGCAACCACGGCGTCTACCAGCCCCGGCACCCCGAGCAGAGACTCTCCCCGCAGTTCGAGTGGATCGCAAAAGCCGTCATCGACCCGGCGCAGCATTACGTCGATCTGTTCCAGACCGTTGACCGTCTTCAGGTACAGGCGGCGATCACGCACGGTCATGTCGGATCCCACAACCAGCGTGAACTGAAGGTATTTCGCGAGGAACGAGTGCTCAAAGTACGTCTCGTTGTGCGGCCCCGGCGTATAAAGAACCACACGTGGATTGTCACACCGGGCCATCGCGATCAGCGCATCGCGTTGCGCACGGAAGAACGGGGCAAGCCGCTGAACGTTCGACGTGCGAAAGAGTTCCGGCAGCAGGTCTGAGACGATCGTCCGATTCTCGAGGGCGTATCCACTTCCAGACGGCGCCTGCGTGCGGTCCGCAAGGACCCACCATTGACCATCCGGCGAACGGGCAAGATCGACTGCGAGCATGTGCAGGTGGCTGTGCTTTGGCACGGATACACCAACCAGCGGTCGTAAAAACGCGGAGTTCCCGTATAGAAGCGCCGCTGGAAAGCGGCCCTCTAGAAGAAGATTCTGATCGCAGTAAAGATCCTCAAGAAGGCGGCTCAGAAGTTCTGCCCGCTGGATGATGCCAGCTTCAATGAACTTCCATTCCTCTTCGAGAATCAGCAGCGGCACGACATCCGTACGCCATGGCCGATTCACACCCAGCGGGTCGCCATACATGTTGTACGTGATGCCATTTTCTCGGATTCGCCGCTCTGCCAACGCCCAACGCCGCCGCAACTCGTCGGTGCCGAGGGCGTCAAGGGATTGCATGAGAGGCTCCCAGTGCGGGCGCGGGCGTACGCCATCCGCTGACGATTCCTCGTAGGTCGTGCCGTACCTGAGCGCGGTCTGGTAGAGGTCCCCGATCAAGGCTGCTCCTGCCGAGCGCGGACATGGCCCGCTCCGGGCGCTGGAAAACGCAGATCCAGCGTCATGGAGTACACAGGGTTCTTCTCAGCCTCGGGCGTGACAACGTGCTCCGCGGTGGGTTCCGAGATCTGGAAGCGCTGGGCCCGCCGTGCGCTTGCCTCCTCTGCATTACGCGGGCGAACTGAATGCATCGATCCATCTGGAGGCCCGGAAAAGTACGTGCATCGCGCAACGGAGCAGTTCCTCCGTGTATCGATCAGGTCGAAGGTCAACGGTGTGTGGATGGGGATCGTGGGGTGCAACGCGGCCGAAAGCCGGCGTGCGCGATAGCGTATCCCGGCAACTGCTTCGCCTACGGTTCCAGTGGGGGATAGGGGCACACGGCGCCCGTTGCATGCGACGACAAATCGCGAGCCCGCCGGCAACCCCGTCACTTTCACCTGCATGCGCTCGAGCGACGAGTCCACGCTACGGCCAGTGCCGCTGGAGCTGGTCTCCTCGGCCAGCACGTTCCAGGGTTCGAGCGCCTGGCGAAGCTCCAGCGTCACCCCGTCGGCCGTGACCGATCCGATCTTCGGAAAGCGAAACTCGAGATGCGTCCTAAACCAGTCATCTTCGAACGGAATCCCCGCCGAACGCAGATACTGCAGGACTTCCTTGAAATCGCTTTGCACGAAGTGTGGCAGCATAAAGCGGTCGTGCAAGCTCCCTTCCCACCGCACAAGTCCGCCACTGAATGGCTGCGTCCAAAGGGTGCTGACAAGCGCACGCACAAGCAGCATCTGTACCAGGCCCATGCGGAAGTGCGGGGGCATCTCGAAGGCTCGCAACTCCAGCAAGCCTAGGCGCAGACCCTGACCCTCAGGTGGATACATCTTGTCGATGCAGAACTCGGCACGGTGCGTGTTACCAGTTACGTCGACCAGGAGATTTCGAAAAAGCCCATCGAGGATGTTTGGCGGACACTCCTCACCAGTCAGTTGGCTGAAGGCGACTTCAAGTTCATACAGGGCATCCACCCGCGCCTCGTCGACACGCGGATGCTGACTGGTTGGGCCAACGTACATCCCCGAAAAGAGATAAGACAGTGAAGGATGCTGCTGCCAGAAGGTGACCATGCTGCGCAGGAGATCGGGGCGGCGGAGCACCGGGCTCTCCTTCACCGACTTGCCACCGAGAACAATGTGGCTCCCGCCTCCGGTTGCGAGATGGCTGCCATCGTAGGCAAACTTGCCTGCGATCAATTGGTTATTGTGCGTCTCCTCGTGCAGGATTGCGTTTACTTCTTCGAGATCGTTCCAGTTCGCGGTTGGAGGCAGGTTCACCTCCAGCACACCTGGATCGGGAGTTAGCCCGTAAAACCTCAGGCGAGGATCGTATGGCGGAGGATACCCTTCCAGCCATATAGGCATATGCAGATGCCTGCAGGTGTCTTCCACAGCTGCCACAAGATCGAGGTAGTCGGCCGCAACGGGCGTGTAAGGAAGGAAGACATGCAGCCGGCCCTCGACTGCCTGAACACATAGTGCGGGTCGAATCAACTCTGGAGCACTCTCCGCGGTACTTGACAGCGGCGGCAACGAATCTGGTTCGGGTTCAGTTCCGAAGAGCTCGGGACGCCTTGCCGGACGATCGGGCAGCTTGGCGAGCTTGGTTTGCTCATCAGTCTCGTAGGTAAGCTCGTCCGGTGCGACAAACGGCACCAGATCGGCCGTGATGCGATAGCCAATCGGCGAATCGCCTGGGAACAGAATCAGCTTTTCGGGCCGATCAAACCACAATTGGCTCGACCATGCCAGTTGCCCTGCCGGCTGCCGCCGCCGAAGGGGCAGAACATACCCGGTTGGTCCATCCGTTTGACCCGCCTGCTGCAAAGGTTCGAATGCAGGAAGAATGCTCTCCGCCGTTACCTGCAAGCGGCGTGAAAGCGCCTCAATGAACCGGAGACTTGCTTCAGCTCCGAACGCTGCTCTAGCGTCCTCGTGCGCGATCAGATTTACATCCTGCCAAACAGGAACACCATCGACGCGGGAGATGCAAAGGTAAGCCCAGCGTGGCAAAGGTTCACCTGGATACCACTTGCCCTGCCCAAAATGCAGCATTCCACCTGGCGCGGTCCTTGCATGCAATCTGCGGATCAGGATCAGAGCGCGGGTGCGCTTGGCCGGACCGAGCGCCTCCAGGTTCCATTGCGGACTCTCAGCGTCGTCCACCCCGACAAAGGTCGGCTCGCCGCCCATTGTTAACCCAACCTCCTGCTCCACCAACCTGCGGTCCACCTCGTGCGCCACCTCTCGCACCCTAGCCCATTGCTCATCGCTGTAAGGCTTCTTCAGGTTTGGAGCTTCATTCACCCGACGCACCGAGACACAGAAGCTGAAGTCCACCTTCGCCGGTTCCACAGTGCCCCAGATTGGCGAGGCCTGCGAAGGAGTCGGTGTGCAGACCAGCGGGATGTGCCCCTCCGCAGTAAACAAGCCGGACGTGGGATCAACGCCAATCCAGCCGGCACCGGGAAGAAATACCTCCGCCCATGCGTGCAGGTCGGCGGTATCACTTACTGGCCCTGAGTCATCTGCTGGATCGTCGGAGACAAGCTGAACCAGGTAGCCCGAGACGAAGCGCGCAGCCAGCCCGAAAGAGCGAAATACCTGCACCAGCAGCCACGTAGAATCGCGGCACGATCCCGTAAGTTGCGTTAGCGTTTGCTCGCACGATTGAACGCCATGCTCAAGTCGTGTCGTGTAGCTGACCAGATCGCGCACGCGGTTGGTCAGGTTTCCAACAAATGCGACGGTGTCTTGGGACGCCCTTGGTATCTCAGCGACAAAGGCCTTAAGGCGCGGTCCTGCAGGCTCAATGGAGCGGTATGGCTCGAGGTTGTGCGCGAGGTCTGGTGGATATTGAAACGGGTAGGTTTCAAACCCAGAGTCAAGGAAAAACGAGAACGGGTTGATTGGCGTCATATCCGCTACGAGCAGCACATCAACAACAAGCTCAGAGACCCTATGCGGAAATACCGCCCGCGCCAGGTGGTTGCCGAGCGAATCGAACTGCCATCGCAAGATGTGGTCCGACGGTTCCAAAGCCAGAGCATAGCTGATGATTGGCGTGGCACAGTGCGGCGCCGGCCGCAACTGAATGACCTGTGGGCCGACCGAGACCGGTCTTTCATACCGGTAGATCGTTCGGTGGTGCAGTTCTACTTGTTTAGCCATGGATATCTCATGCTATACGTTGCTTCAGAGATGTTCATTCTGCACAATCAGAAGTAGCAATCATCCGCCAGCCTCGATGCTGAAATCTGAGGAAATCGACACCCAAACCCACGCTAAACTGATGACTCATACTGACACCAGGCAAGGCAGATCAGCATAGGAGGGCTTTTTGCTCATTTACTCAGACTTCGACATTCAATTTCGTCTCCCGGCCCCGACTGCGATCATTGCATTGCTTCACCTGCACCCTTCGGTCGAGTCACGTCTGCAATCCGGAAACCACCTGAGCATCCAGTCTCTTGACGACCCTTTCAACCACAGCCCGTCTTCGACCAGCTACACCAAGTCAGTCGTTCCTTCGCGAGAGTACATCGACTCGTTTGGAAACCGCTGCTCGCGTTTTGTTGCGCCAGCGGGATACCTCTGGCTCTCAGGATCGAACGTCGTTGACGCCGATCCTGATGCGGATTTCCCCCACCCAGCAGCGCGACAGGCTGATATCGATGACCTCCCTGCAGAAGTGCTGCAGTTCCTCCTGCCCAGCCGCTACTGCCAGGTAGACCAGTTCGGTGGCATTGCGCAGGATCTCTTCAGTCAATATCCCGCCGGTTGGCAGCGCGCTGTCGCCATTCGCGATTGGGTGCATGACAAAGTCGCCTTCAACTACAACGCCGCTCGTCCTACCAAGACCGCCATGGACGTCCTCACCGAGCGCGTCGGCGTCTGCCGCGACTTTCAACACCTTGCCATCGCATTCACTCGCTGCCAGAACATCCCCGCGCGCTATGTCACTGGCTACATCGGTGACATACGTCGCCCTTACAGCGGTCCCGGAGACTTCAGCGCCTGGTACCAGGTATTCCTCAATGGTCAGTGGATTGATCTGGATGCTCGCCACAACTATCGGCGGCTTGGAAGGATCCTGATGGCGACAGGCCGTGATGCCGCGGATGTGGCTCTAACCACGAGCTTCGGCGCTGCCCACCTGACGAGCTTCTATGTCGATTCGAAAGAGATCCACGCCGACGGGACCCCGGTACCACTTCCGGAATTTGGGCCGCAGGAAACTACCGCCCCTGCATCTTCAACCGAGCGTACTACCCCGACGCAGACCAATAACAGCGGGTCCAGCCCTACGCAGACGCAGTCGGCGACTTCGTAAGCTCAACCTCGTGATCTCCAACACGCGTTGCAACAAAGTCTTAAGAGCACCGCATGCATATATTTCTCTCTGCTATTCGGAGACTTCAAGCGGTAGTCAGACGCTTTCACGCGATGACGCAGCCCACTTACTTTGTAGGCCGATGTTGCGTCACGATGTGAACATCAACATTCGGGGACTCTCTTAGGAAGTGCTGTATCGACCAGTAGTACAGATACTGGCGCCATCCTCGAACAGCGCTCCGCCCAAACACAATCTGCGTGATGTGTTTGTCACGGACGAAGGCGGCGGCGCTCTCAGCCACATTCTCCCCGGGCAGGATAAAGATTTGTGCATTGCAGCCTCTCGCATATTGCAGGTTAGCGGCAAGCGATGATTCGTCTGCAGCTTTCCTGGTGCGCTCCACCTCAACATGCAACACAAACAGTTCACCGCCCAGACCTTCGGCCACCTTTGCACCCCGCGCGATCAAGGCCTGAGACTCCCGGTTCTCGCTGATACACACAACCACTCGTTCCCGTATCGCCCAGTTTGCCTCAATCTGTTTTGCATCCATGTATGCGGTCAACGTACGGTCGACCGCCTTGGTCACGTGTTGCAGAGCAAGCTCCCGGAGGGCAATGAGGTTACCCCTGCGGAAAAAGTTGGCAAGAGCCGCTTCGGCCCGCTCAACAGGATAGATGTCGCCCCGCCGCATGCGTGTCTGCAGTGCCTCAGGAGTCAAGTCGGCCATGACGATCTCGTCAGCCCGCTGTATGACCCAATCAGGAACAGTCTCCCGGATATCGACCCCGGTAACACTCTGGATCGTGGGTGAAACGCTCTCAATATGCTGTACGTTCATCGTGGAAAGCACGTCTATGTTGGCGTCAAGAAGCGCCATCACATCCTGGTAACGCTTCGAATTGAGGCTGCCCTCAATATTTGTATGTGCCAGTTCGTCGACAAGAACAATCTCCGGCTTGCGCCTCAGGATCGCTTCCAGGTCCATCTCACTGAACGCAACACCCTTGTACTCCAGAGTTCTTCGAGGGACCTGCTCCAGCTCAGCCGCGAGCTCTGCAGTCCTCGGTCGTCCATGCGTTTCAATCACGCCGATCACAATGTCCTCACCACGCTCACGTCGACGAATGGACTCTGAAAGCATATTGAACGTCTTGCCGACCCCAGGGGCGTAACCGAGGAAGAGTTTGAATGTGCCTTTAGTCTTCAACGATGGCTCAACCTTGTTCAGCCATTCCTCCGGTGTGCGCGTCGTTCGCGCTGCAACATGAGTGGTCTTTGCAAGTGGCATACGATTGAGTATGACGCAGAAGGCACGACGGGAAGACAGATGAAGATCAACAGCCGGATAGTCGCACACTATTTTGCCTCGACCTGCGGCATCTCGCTTGTTGGATGGTTGTATTTTCGCTGGCTGCACGTCAACGAAACTACAGTTGCGCTGACGTTTCTTGTGCTGATCCTGCTGGTCGCGGCGCGCTGGGGCCTTCGGCACTCCATTTACCTCTCACTACTTTCCGCCACTGCATTCAACTTCTTTTTCCTTCCCCCGGTTTTTACTTTCACCGTAGGTGACCGCAGGAATTGGGTCGCGCTGATTGCATTCCTTGCCACCGGTGTCATAGGTAGTCAACTTGCCGAGCGAGCAAGAAAAGAAGCAGACCGTGCCAGGCAGCGGCAACGTGAAACAGAAAAGCTATATGACCTGTCTCAAACCATGCTGCTTGCTGGAAATACAACAGAGCTGCTTGCGTCAATGCCTCGGAGGATTGAGACAACATTCAACCTCGAAGGCGTCGCCGTTTACCTACTCTCAGGAGAACGAGTCTACCGGTCTCGTCCAGACTTCCTTGAGGGCAGCACAAGCCAGCTTCGGGACGCTGCCTTTTCGCGCGATCACATCACCGATGCGACCTCCTCCCTCACCCTTGTGCCAATTCTCCTTGGAACCCGCACCTTGGGCTCTGTGGCAACGGCTGGCGACACTCTTTCCCCGGAAGTTCTTGACGCTGTCTGCGGGCTTGCTGCCATTGCCATCGAACGCGCGGGCGCCATGGAGAAAGTGACCCAGGTCGAAGCATCACGAGAAAGCGAGCGTCTTCGCAACGCCCTCCTCGATTCCGTTACCGTTGAACTGAAGGATCCGCTCCGAATAATCGGCGAATCTATCCGGAATCTGAGAGGCAATGGCGAGGCGTACAGCAAGCCAACTGTTGCTTTGCTGGAGAACATGGCCATGCAGTCAGAACGCCTCGAGTACCTGGTTCGTCAGTCTCTCGAGATGGCAGAGTTGGAGACACATGCGCTTGTACTCGACCTGCAGCCTCATTCAATCCGTGAAGCAATCGATCTCGCCATGGCTGGCGATAACAACCCACTCCAGGGCCACAAAGCAGAGCTGAGACTGCTGGCCAACCTTCCAAGCGTCCTTATTGATCTTGAGCGGATCAGTAAAGTGCTCGGCCATCTATTCAGCAATGCGGCTAAGTATTCGTCTCCTGGATCGCCTATCTACATCAGCGCGGAGCAATCAAAAGCAGGGCTGATAGTCAGTGTCGCCGATCAAGGCCTGGGAGTGGACGATCTTGAAAGGCTGATGATCTTCGATAAGTTCTATCGCGGCAAAGGGCAACGATCGAGTGTCCAGGGAACCGGCATGGGTCTTGCCATCGCAAAGGCTATCGTCGAGGCTCACGGCGGAACCATGGGGCTCACAAGTCAGCCCGGAGCGGGTTCTGTCTTTTCCTTTACGCTGCCACTCAACGCGGATCAAACTTGACCGAAAATCATTCGGCTCAGAAATGGACGACAAGGTCGCTCGCGAAGGTGAGCTGGTTGCGCTTCGTTCCCCTGTCGTAGGCTCGTTCGTCCCAGGCATGGTCGAAGCGGATCTCTGGTCGCAGTTGTATCGTAGAGCCAATCCAGTGACTTAGCATCAGAGTACCTTCGTCCAGCCTTGTGGAGTAACCCGTTCGCTGGCCTTTCTTATCGTCGAGGAAGTCACTGCGAAAAGACACGAAGTCATGCGCCGAGATCTGCTTGTTGACATAGTTCACGACTGCCCATTCAGGCGCCAGGCAGGTCTGCACTCCCAGGCGGCAGTTGGCTGCGTTTGTTCCCTTTTCAGGTGAAAGGCTGCCGTGCAGACTAGGAACATCTCGTTGATACATGCTGTAAGCTTCGGTCGCAACATGCCAGGTCTTGCCGAATTTGTGATACCAGGTAACGTCATACATCTGCAGATTGTTGAAGGCATACTTGCCATCATTTATCCCGTTAGCACAAAGATAGAAGTTGTCGTTAACGCTCCTGGTTGTGTAACTGACACAGCCCGTGAAGGCTGGTTTGGCGTCTGCAGTCCACAATGCCACATCATGGCTACCGGAGATTCCGGCTTGAAGCACCCACTGATTAGAAACCTGAATGGTCGCCAGTACGCCCGTGTCCGTGAAGGGATCAACCGAATAGAGCAGTGAGTGACTGAACATATAGTTATTTGGAGAAAGCTGTGCTTCGATGCCCGGTATCGAGATGTATCGTCCTGCACGCACATTCATGCCTTTGGCAACATGCGGAAAGTAAACATCCACATATTCAAGCACCGGATCGAAACCATACTGCCGGTCATGATTTAGCAATTGTGTACTGAGATAACCCTTATCCGTCGTGAAACGATAGTCCGTCCCGAAAAACGATGTGAGGTGAAATCCCCAGTCGATATGATTACGCTGAACTGAATCTGGAAGCCGCTCCACATAGACAACAAACTGATCAAGCTGAACCGAGTTGGGGAACACATCGTTGGATTCTGGGCTGTTCCGATTGCTTGAGGTACTGACATTGAACGATGGCTCCACCCAGCCATAGACCTTGGTACGGCTGGTGGCGCCGTTAATCGCAGTCATCAGAGGGTAGACATTTGAATCGGCTTCGCCGATTGTCGAAGATCCACCATAGGACCAGTCGGCATTTGGGAATGGCGGCGAGCTAAGCGGCGACGGAAGGCCGCGCCGTGGAGCATCCGGACCAGCAGCAGCAGTGCCCGTCCAGTCCTGGCGATAGTATTCAACAAGGCGCGCCCCAAATTCCGCCGCTGTGGATGTTGGGACTGCTGTGGGTGCATCCGGCACTTGCTGCGCGAAGCTTCGATTGTCAAACAGCAGTGAAAGCAGGATGCATCTTGTCACTGTTGCTACAACTGAGCCAGATCGAACTGCTTGGACCACTGTCCTCATCGCCTGCTTGCTCCCTATGAATAACTATAGGGTGGGACGCAGTAATGAAGGTGATCGCTGCCCGGCAACTCCGAATGCTAGGTTCGCTACCCATACCCGCTCCATTGTGGTCCTATTTTCCTCTTCCAGAGACGCTATTAAGGTCCAGGTTCAGCTCGAGCACATTCACCCGGGGCTCGCCAAGAAAGCCAAGCTGGCGTTCTTCTGTGTGTCGGGAAATCGCTTGCCTCACATTGGCTTCATCGATGTGCCGCTCGCGTGAGACCCGCGTAACCTGGAACTCAGCGGCGGCAGGAGTGATGTGCGGATCGAGTCCGGAAGCTGATGCGGTGACCAGATCGACAGGGATCGCTGTGCCCGGTTGATCTGCCTGGGCGATGCCTGCATCCGTGCTCATCCGGTCGATCAGCTTCTTACTCGAAGGCCCTAGATTCGACCCACTTGAATTTGCTGCGTCATATCCAGCACCTGCAACAGAGGGCCGGGAGTGGAAGTAAGCCGGCCCGGTGAAGGCCTGCCCCAAGATGCTGGAGCCGACCAGGACATTGTTCTGGTAAATCAATTGACCATTTGCCTTCTTCTTGAAGAGAAGTTGAGCGGCACCGGTGACGACGGCAGGATATGCCAAACCAAATAGAAGTGTCGTGAGAAACGTGTAGCGGACTGCTATGACAAGGTTGCGACGCATAACTTATACCTCTAAGCCAGGTGAATGGCAGTGATAAGAAGATCAATTAGTTTAATGCCGAGGAATGGGGCGACCAGACCGCCGACACCATAGATCAACAAGTTACGGCGAAGCAATGCTTCAGCCGACATGGCCTTGTACCCAACGCCCCGTAGAGCAAGCGGGATGAGGCCAACAATGATCAGTGCATTGAAGATGACTGCCGAAAGGATTGCAGATTGAGGCGTCTTCAGATGCATGATGTTCAATGCATTCAGTACCGGAAACGTAGCTGCGAACATCGCAGGCAATATGGCGAAGTACTTCGCCACATCGTTCGCAATTGAGAAAGTGGTCAACGCACCACGTGTCATCAGGAGCTGCTTACCGATCTCAACAATCTCAATCAGTTTCGTTGGGTTGGAATCCAGGTCGACCATGTTGCCGGCTTCCTTCGCCGCCTGTGTGCCCGAGTTCATCGCGACGCCAACATCAGCCTGCGCCAGTGCTGGCGCGTCGTTGGTGCCGTCGCCAGTCATCGCAACCAGTTTGCCATCTGCCTGCTCGCGCCGTATCAAATCCATCTTGTCTTTCGGCTTTGCCTCCGCGAGAAAATCATCAACGCCAGCTTCACGCGCAATCGCGGCAGCCGTCAGCGGATTGTCTCCAGTGATCATGATCGTCTTGATGCCCATGGCACGCAGCTGCGCGAAGCGTTCCTTCATGCCACCCTTGACAATGTCCTTCAAATGAATGACCCCAAGGGCCCGGCCATTCTCTGCAACGACCAGTGGTGTTCCACCTGCGCGTGCGACCGTCTCTACTGCTGACCTCACCTCGTCCGGCATCATACCGCCGTTTTGCCTGATGAACGCGGCAATCGAATCCGCTGCGCCCTTGCGGATCGAGCGGCCTTCCATGTCTACGCCCGACATCCTTGTGAGCGCTGAAAACGGCACAAACTCTGCCTTGAGATCAGCAAGCTCTCTCCCCCGCAGCCCGTACTTCTCTTTCGCAAGAACGACGATGCTGCGACCTTCAGGCGTCTCATCGGGCAAGGAAGAAATCTGCGCAGCATCGGCTAGCTGATCTTTGCTTACACCTGGCGCGGGAATGAACTCAGACGCCTGCCGGTTACCCAGCGTAATCGTTCCCGTCTTGTCCAGCAAAAGGGTACTAACATCCCCTGCCGCTTCCACTGCACGTCCAGACATAGCTAGCACGTTGTACTGGACCAACCGGTCCATACCCGCTATACCGATGGCCGACAGCAGACCGCCAATGGTTGTCGGGATCAGACACACCAGCAGCGAGATGAGTACGAAGACTGACTGCGGAGCGTTCGAGTAAATCGCGATCGGCTGTAAAGTGACAACCGCCAGCAGAAAGATGATTGTCAATCCGGCGAGCAGAATGTTCAGCGCGATCTCGTTAGGTGTTTTCTGCCGTTCCGCGCCTTCGACCAGCGCGATCATGCGATCGAGAAAGGTTTCGCCAGGGTTCGAAGTGATCCGGACCCTGATCTGGTCAGACAGCACCCGCGTACCGCCCGTCACAGCAGATCGATCGCCTCCTGCTTCTCGAATAACGGGCGCGGATTCACCGGTGATAGCAGATTCATCGACCGACGCAACGCCCTCGATGACTTCACCATCGCCAGGGATCATGCTCCCCGCAATAACTAGGCAGACGTCACCTGAACGAAGGTCCGAGCTTGGCACATCTTCTGTGCTGCCATCAAGCTTCAGCCTGACAGCCGTCGTCTCAGACTTGGCTTTACGAAGGGCATCGGCTTGTGCCTTGCCCCGACCTTCAGCCATCGCCTCGGCAAAGTTCGCAAACAGAACCGTAAACCAAAGCCACAATGTAATCTGCAGATCGAAGTGCAGCGAATGATGTCCACTCAGCAGATTGCGAACAACGTAAATGGACGTGATGACGCTTCCAACTTCAACCACGAACATGACAGGATTTTTCATCATGGTTCGAGGGTCCAGTTTTACGAACGCGTCGCCAAGTGCGCGGGATATGATCTTGCCGTCCCAGAGGGAGCGTTTGCTTGTATTTGCCATATGAGGTCCTTAGTACACCTTGCCGGCATTCAGGAGCAGATGCTCAAGAATGGGGCCAAGCGAGAGTGCAGGAAAGAAAGTAAGTGCGCCGACGATAATGATCGTGCCAACCAGCAGCACCGTGAACAACGGTGTATCTACGGGGAACGTACCCTGTGAGGGCGGCGCAAGCTTCTTCTGAGCCAGGTTGCCAGCTATGGCCAGCATGGGAACAATCATCAAGAATCGGCCAATCAACATCGCAGCCGCTAGTGACAGGTTGTACCAATGTGTATTCGCACTTATTCCCGCAAATGCCGAACCGTTATTCCCGGTTGCCGAAGTATAGGCATAGAGGATCTCTGACAAACCATGGGGACCGCCATTGGCAAGCGCGCTCAGACCGAGGTTTGGCATCATCAACGACACTGCCGAGAACCCCAGGATGGACAACGGGAAGATGAGAATGTAGAGCATGGCCATCTTCACATCGAACGACTCGATCTTCTTGCCCAGATACTCCGGCGTTCGGCCTACCATCAATCCTGCAATGAACACGGCAAGCACGACGAAGATCAACATCCCGTAAAGTCCGGCCCCGACGCCCCCGAAGATGACTTCGCCAAGCATGATGTTTACCAGGGGTACCAGACCTCCCAGCGGCATAAACGAATCATGCATTGCATTCACAGCGCCACAACTGGCGTCGGTGGTGACGGTTGCGAAGAGCGCCGAATTTGCGATGCCAAACCGGACTTCTTTGCCCTCCATGTTTCCGCCCGCCTGCGTGGCAGACGCTTGCTGATTGATGTGCATCCCCGCAGGCTGCAACAGTGGATTGGGCTGCGCCTCCGCATAGTACGCAACGAACACACCGACAAAGAACAGCGCGGCCATCGCGGCGAAGACAGCCCACCCATGTGCAGGCTTCTTGGTCATTCGACCAAGCGTCACCGTAAGACCGGCTGGAATAAGAAAGATTGAAAACATCTGCAGCAGGTTCGACAGCGGCGTCGGATTTTCAAACGGATGCGCGCTGTTGGTGTTGAAGAATCCACCACCGTTCGTTCCCAACATTTTGATTGCTTCCTGCGATGCCACAGGCCCTTGCGCAATCGTTTGCGTGGTAATCGTCTGAGTCGTGTTCTTCCCATCCGTGCCGACCGTCGTGACAATCATAGGCTCGACGAGCTGGGCCTGATCGTACGCTCGGAAATTCTGCACCACGCCTTGCGAGACCAGGAGCAACGCGTAGATGAGGCATCCCGGGAGCAACACCCACAGCGACGCGCGTGTTGTATCTACCCAGAAGTTTCCCAACGTCTTGGACTCTTTGCGGGCGATGCCCCGTACAAGTGCGATGGCGAGCGCCATACCAGCCGCGGCTGAAAAGAAGTTGTGGTAAGCCAGCGTAAGCATTTGCGTCAAGTAGCTCATCGTTGCTTCCGGCACATACGATTGCCAGTTCGTGTTCGTGGTAAATGAAACTGCGGTGTTGAACGCCAGGTCCGGAGAGACGTTTGCAAGATGCTGCGGATTCAGCGGAAGCCACTGCTGTAGCCGCTCGAGGCCATAGGTCAGCAACATTGTGACCAGGCTGAACAGCAGCATGGAGATGGAATACTCCGTCCACCGCATCTCGTGGCGTTCGTCAATCCCGGAAAGCCTATAAAGAAAGCGTTCTATAGGCCGAAAGAAAACGTCTGCAAAGGTACGCTCGCGCTCAAACACTCGGGCCATATAGACGCCGATCGGTTTTGCGCTGACAAGTACAAGCGCAAAGAAGAATATGATCTGGAACCAGCCATTGGCGGTCATAGTAAGGGAGTCCTGTTAAAACTTTTCGGGCTGTAAGAGGGCATACACGAGGTAGACAAGCAGGCAGACGGTCACGAGGCCGAGCAATAAAATCTCGAGCATCTACTTGCCTACCTTTACGGCCAGGCGTTCACAGCCCCGTGTATAAGCAATTGCAATTACAAAAAACGCCACGCTGGCGATCAGGCATCCGGCATCCCACATCTTGACCTCTCCACGTCCGGCGATCTCTCGCTGAACAACGGCACGCAGTGCTGTGTCGATTTCAAGTGTGAAGGAAGGTCAATAAGGAAGGCATAAAGATTTCTGTTGTGCCTGGCTACTGCAGAATGCGGGCTGTTTCAGCACACGCTATAAAGCGGGGTCCGTCTCCGCGGAATCAGAGAACAGATAACCGATGTAGTTCACCGTCTTCAAGTAGATAGGGTTGCTGGGATCATCTTCAAGTTTGCGGCGCAACTGCAGGATGTAGGTGCGCAGGTATTCACGCTCGCCCCTGTAAGCTGGCCCCCAGACTGCGCTCAGGAGTTTCGAGTGCATTACGGGATGACCGGCATGCGTCATCAGGTAAGACAGCAGTTCGAACTCCGTCGGCGTCAATCGAATCTCCTCGCCTGATTTCGTAAGCAAACGCCGCTCTGGTATCAGACTGAAAACACCCACCTCGATGACCTTATCTGTGGTCGCTGGTGTACGCTGCCTGCGAACTGCCGACCTTATTCTCGCCGCGAGTTCCCCAATCTTGAACGGCTTCGTGATGAAATCATCCGCTCCCGCATCCAGCGCTTCAATCTTGTCTTCTTCACGGTCGCGCACTGTCACCACAAGAATCGAGATGTGCGGATATTCTTTTCTTACCTGCCGACATGCCTCGATGCCGCCCATACCAGGCATATTAAGGTCCATTAGAACGGCATCGTAAGCGACCATACGCAGCCGCTTCAACGCCTCCTCCCCAGACTCAGCCTCGCCAGCAACAAAGCCCAGCGAAGACAGCGTTGTAAACAGACCTCTGCGAATCGACCGGTCATCCTCTACAAGGAGCACCGTGCCTTCATTCTTGTCCAACGTCTGTTTCTTATCCATGAATTGACTTCTTCCCTTGCGGGAGGCTTATCGACATGCTGATTCGGTTCGTTTGACAGGAAGCCGTCGTGTCTCCACCATGCGCTTCTGCAATCTTTCTTACAATAGACAATCCTAGACCAGTACCTGTTGGTCCCTTGCCCGCCTGGGCGCCCCTGTAATATCGTTCGAAGATTCGGCCTAACTCCTCAGCTCGAATGGGTTCACCGTCATTGCTGATGGTTATAGATGTATGGGCCTCATCCTGGTCAACCCTAAGCTCAATTTCAGTCCCCACCGTGGAGTATTTTAGAGCGTTATCGATGAGCTGCTCTAACGCCAGTCTTAACAACTGTGCGTCTCCCTGGATCCCTTCCAATGATTCCGGCCGGACGATGCGAATGCGTTGCTTGTTGTCATCAGGCTGGTCGCCCACAACACTCTCGACCAAGGGAAGTAGGTGGATCTTCGAAAAACGCACCCGGATCTCCCGCGCGTCCAATGCAGCGGTTTGTAAAAGCCGAGTGGTAAGGTTCGCCAACCTCCCAACTTCCTCGTCAATAATCTCCACTAATTCATTCTGAGATTCACCTAGCTTTCCGATTGCCAATAGGCCTGAGCTCGCCGTCTGTATTGCAGTAAGCGGTGTCTTGAAACTATGCGCCAGCGCGTCAAGAACAGCCGTCCTGAGTTGTTCCGTATTGCGCGCCGCCTCTGCCCGATTCTTCTTCTGCGCAGAACGCGTTCGTTCGATCGCCACCGCAATCAGTGAAGCAGCTGCATCTGCCAATGCAGGATCTACCTCCCACCCCTGTAGCACCATGCCGCCCAGCGGAGAAGTTCCCATCCGCAAAACTCTCTTCGACCAGCCCTCTTCAACACTGTCAGCGTCGAGTCCGCCTGCGAAAACTTCAAAGGCAGAGCCGCTGCCTTGATTCCCTTCGGCAACGTTCGACACTGCAACGTTCGACCCTTGGCCAACATCCCGCACAACCCAAAGGTCCACCCTCCGGACCGCAAAGAACTCTCGGACAAGCGCACCAAGCTGCTCCATATCCGAGCTGCGTTCATCCACCAGCAGGATGGCGTTACTTAACTGATATAGCTTGCCAATCGCTTTCCGTTGGTATTCTTCTTCCTGGACATGTAGCCGTTCTTTCCACGAAAGTCGGCTTACGAGAAGTGCAGTCACCTCGAACGTGGAAAGTGCCACCCAATTTTCTCGGCTATGTACCGAGAATTTAAACAGGGGAGTTGTAAACAGGAAGTCAAGACACCCTGCCGCAATCACCGACACTGCGGTTCCTTGTACAACACCCCCATGAATTGAAGCTATTACAGTGAGCAACAGCAGAATCGATGCTGCCGAAGCAAGATTCAAATGCGCTGCGAACGCTGCAAATGCAACCAGGATCGTCAGGATGATCGACACGGCAGTGAAGCCGATCTCCACTGCGGGAGCATGCGTGATTCGTCGCGCGACCGCGTGCTCGAGCTTTGCAATCGAAAGGTTCATCGCTCTTCCATCATAGGTTGCGTCTTGCGCGCGATACGGAGGTACTGGGAACAAAGCACTAACAGCCTCTCTGTTCGCTGGCGACACTCATTCTGACCTCGCCTGCTGCAGCCGAAGATTGCTCCCAGCCCTGTACCCTGAGCCAGACTGCAGTCTCATGCGTTAGAATTCCGGAAACAAAGTAAACGTTTCCACACAAGGTCACGTTGACCCTACCATTCATATCCACACCACGCTTCAGGAGCCTCGCCTAAATGCAAGCCTTCAATCATGAGATTGCTCGCACCTCATCTCCAGCAGGAATGCGATACCAGTTTGTATCCCTGTCGCTTCTGGCCGCGCTGTCTCTTAGCGCCTTCGCACGGCTTGAAGCCCAGGCCCACAGCCAGCCAGCAGCAGCAAAGCTTTCCATTGATAGCTCAAAGATCGTAAGCCCGGTCAGCCCCATGCTTTATGGCATGATGACCGAAGAAATCAATCACGCATTTGACGGCGGCCTTTATGCTGAACTTTTGCAGAACCGCACCTTCCGTCCAAGTTGGATGGGCGTCGAGCACTGGGACCTGGTTCGCAATGGCAGCGCTCAGGCAAGCATGCATGTGGATGATGCCACCGGGCCAAGCGCTGCCCTTACACGCAGCGTCAGGCTGACGGTAGACAGCGCAAGTCCTGGCAGCGAAGCCGGCATCTCAAACTCCGGCTTCTGGGGCATTCCCCTCCGAGCACACACTACCTACAAGGGTTCTTTCTATGCGAAGACAGATGCCGCAGCGATCGGTCCTGTCACTGCTCGCCTGATCGCAGACAAGACCGGTGCAGTACTCGCCGAAGCCCACATAGACCTGAAGCCGGGCTCCTGGTCACGATACGAGTACACGCTCACCACCACAGGCGCAGTCGTATCCTCTACGACCAACCATCTTCAGTTGAGCGTTGCCCACGCAGGCTCCTTGTGGTTGCAACTGGCATCGCTGATGCCGCCCACCTATCACAACACTCCCAACGGCAATCGCACGGACCTGATGGAGCGGATGGCAGGCCTGCATCCGACCTTCCTTCGTCTGCCTGGTGGTAACTACCTTGAAGGCGATCGCCTCGAAGATTGGTACAACTGGAAGTCAACCATCGGCCCGCTTGTCGATCGGCCCGGTCACCAGGCTCCATGGTCGTACTACTCCAGCGATGGTCTTGGCCTGCTCGAGTTCCTCGAGTGGTGTGAGGATCTGAAGATTGAGCCTGTCCTTGCCGTGTACGCAGGATATTCCCTGAAGGGCGACCACATTAGCCCCGGCAAAGACCTTGAGCCATTCGTAAATTCGGCCGTCGATGAAGTCGAGTACGTAACCGGCGACACTTCGACAAGGTGGGGTGCGGAGCGCGCGAAGGATGGCCATCCCGCTCCGTTCCCCCTTCACTACATCGAGATTGGCAACGAAGATAATTTTGACAAATCCGGCAGCTACGATGCCCGTTTTGGACAAATTGCCAAAGCCCTGCGCAAAGCCTATCCGCAGTACAAGCTGATCGCAACCGAACCTGTCAAAGAGCCGCAGGGCGCGGAGCCCGATGTTCTTGATGACCACTACTACAAACCGCCTGCGGAGATGATGGACTTCGTTCATCATTACGACAATGCCCCGCGCACCGGCCCCAAGATCTTTGTTGGGGAATGGGCGTCCATGTCTGGCGTTCCCACGCCCAACTTCGGCTCCGCACTTGGCGACGCCGCATGGATGACCTCCATGGAGCGCAACAGCGATCTCATCATTATGGCCAGCTACGCACCTTTGCTGGTGAACCTCAACCCCGGGGCAATGCAGTGGTCGCCCGACCTCATCGGCTACGATGCCCTCTCGAACTACGTCTCGCCCAGCTACCATGCGCAGGCACTCTTCGCCGGGCACCTCGGCGACGGAACCCCTGAGTCTTCCATTACCGGAGCAGGTGATCGCTTCTTTTACTCGGCCACATTCGACTCGAAGACCCGCATCCTTCATCTGAAGCTTGTAAATGCTTCGACGTCCGATCAACCCCTCACGATTGATTTGCAGGGGCCAGCAAAGACCCACACGGCCTCAGTTGTTTCGCTGCATGGAAGCACCTATGAGGCCACAAACTCGATGGCTGACCCTGATCGCATTGCTCCGAAGACAACGACGGAAGCGGTTCCCCCAGGCTCATGGCATCACACGGTTCCTTCACTCACGATCCAGGTGATCGATATCGCCATCAAGTAGGTCTAGCCTCAAAGCTGCACTCAGGAGCGGCATCTCTCGATGCCGCTTCACTTTGCTAACTACAGCCTCTTTCTAGATGCGCGCCAGCTCTTCTGCTGCAATAATTGGGTCACCGAGACTTCAGACGACGAGGCACAGGATCCAGTAGATGAAAGGTACACGCAGGCCTGGCGCTGCTCCTAAGATTGATATTCGCGACGTGGCTTCTCGAGCTCGCGTGTCCATTGCTACGGTTTCGCGCACGATCAATCACATACCAACTGTCAACGCTGTGCTCGCCGCGCGCGTCTGGAAGGCCGTAGCGGACCTTGACTACTTTCCCAACACCCAGGCCCGCGCGCTTGTCTCAGGCAAGAGCAAGCTGCTTGGCCTTATCGTCTCTGAAATCACCAATCCCTTCTTCCCAGAACTTATTCACGAGTTTGAACAAGTTGCTATCTCGCTCGGATATGAGATCCTCATCGGTTCCACCAACTATGAGCCGAAAACAATGGAGCTTTGCGCTCGCCGCATGCTGGAGCGAAAGGTCGACGGTGTAGCAATCATGACCTTCGGCGTCGAAGAATTCGTACTCGAGCGCTTCATCGCAGAGAACGTCCCCGTTATCTTCATAGACGCCGCATCGCGACAAGCGCCGAGCGACACACTCGTGGTCGACTATCGAGCCGGCATTCGTGAAGCCGTGCAGCACCTCGCCGTACTCGGCCACCGCAAGATCGGCTTCATCAGCGGCCCCTTGCGTCTGCACTCGGCCGAGATGCGCAAACAGGCCTTTGTTGAATCTTTATGGGATGCCGGCATCACGCTGAACATGGCATGGATGATCGAAGGCACCCACACGCTCGACGGCGGACGCGACGCGATGAATTACGTCTTGAGCCTCAAAGATCAGCCAACTGCTATCCTCTGCTCTAATGACGTGACCGCGATTGGCGTGCAGCACGCCCTGTTCGAAGCGAACCTGAAAGTTCCTGACGACCTTTCATTGATCGGATTCGATGATGTCCACCTTGCCGAGTACACCATCCCGCCCCTCACCACTGTGCGTATGTCTTGCAAAGAACTAGCCCAGGCGGCTGTCGCAAGTCTCATCTCGCGCATGCAGCCCGCGAACGGTAAGCCAGAGGTCCCTGCCCGGGCCATCATCCAGACACGCCTCATCGTTCGTCGGACCACTGGACTGCCAAAAGGCGCTCTCAACGACCTCTCTCGTCCTTGAGCCGCCCGTCACTCTGGCCTCTCCGGCATAAACAAGCCGAAGCCACTCCTGATCAGTGTTGCGTGTTCCCTTCAAGCGTCGCCTCCGGCCAGCCGTCTTTCCACTGAATCGTTGATATTTGCAGCGAAGGCATTCCGTTTATTGCGCTGTAGGCATGAAACACGATCACATCGTAGGCCGGAAAATGGATCAATGATTCTCCGCCAGGCCCAAGCCACCTCCCGTTCGCCGACAAGAGAGGCGCTCCTCCGCCATCCGCCATTGACTTGTCATCGCGGTCAACATACGGCCCTGTTACGCTTTTTGAGCGACCAACCATCGTGTGGTACGTGCTCTTCGTCCCACGGCAGCACAGGTCCCAGCTGACAAAGAGATAGTAGTATTCCCCATGATGAAACACGAAGGGTGCCTCAATCGCTTCAGCGTCCGGCGGCAGGTCAGGGTTTCTTGCACCAGCTTGCAGCGGTCTCGTCCGCGACGCCAGCGAGTAAGTCGTCGTGTCTGTCTTCGACAGCAGCCCGGTTTTGCGATCGAGCTTTCGCATCTTGATACCGGACCAGAAGCTCCCAAAGGAAAGCCACGCATCGCCCTTTGCGTCAAGCACGAGATTCGGGTCGATTGCGTTGAAATCATCCTCCGCGAATGACCGCAGCACCAGCCCGTGATCTACCCACTTGTACTTTGGGTTTCCTCGGTCAAGCGTCTCATTGGTCGCCAGTGCGATGCCCGATGTGTTCTTCCCGAAGACTGAGAACGCGTAGTACAGGTGATACAAACCATCGAAGTAGGAGATGTCCGGGGCCCATAGCTCCGATGTCTTTGGACTCATCTCCACAATCCACTTCGGGATTGACGGAAACACCTCCCCACATCGCTTCCAGGCGTGCAGATCGTCCGAGCAGCGCATGGGAAACTGCGGAAGCAAGCGCGTATCAATCTTCATCCGTGGCGTTCCGCCCGGCGGTGCCGGCGGGGGCGGTATCTCTGATCCATTCGGTTCCGCAGGCCTCGCCGCTCCCGTAGCAAACACGTAGTACTTTCCATGGTCCTCGCCGATCGAAGGATCGTGCGTGCCCGCGAATTGCCCTGTCAACGTAAATGCTTGGGGAGCCGTGGAATCCTGTGCATAAGCGCAGGCTACTCCAGGTACCATCGCCAGCCCGCTAAGTAGGAGTGCTGTGGAGCACCAGAGTCCATGTCGATTCATAACCGCGCCTCGCTATCCGTTTACCTTACCTACACCGTAAAGAGTATCTAAAGAGTTCCAGCCAAGCATTCCACGCGTGGACCAGCCTCGCGGACGTCTACTCCAGGTTTTGAATCTGTTCTCGTGCCTGTTCTATCTCCACCTTGATCTCGAGCCCAAGGTCAGTAATCTGTAAGCCGTTCTGAGAAGCAGCCCCTCCCGTCTTCGACAGCAAGGTGTTCGCCTCCCGATTCAACTCCTGCATGAGGAAGTCCAGCCGCTTCCCCACCTGTCCACCCTGCTCCAGCAGCGCCGCACACCCGGCGGCGTGCGCCCGCAATCGCACCAATTCTTCTTCAACGTCCCCGCGCTCCACCAGCAGCGCCGCCTCCGCCGACAACCTGTCGTCGCTTAACGAAGTTCCTTCGGTAAGCTCAACGATTCGTGCTCGCAATCTCGCAAATGAAGATAGCCTCGCGCCCTCTCGCAGGGAACTCACCTCTTCTACAAGTTCTACGATCCTTGCCATTGAGGCGTTCAACTTCGATACCAACCGCGCGCCCTCATCTGCCCTGGCCATGTTGAAGTTTGCAAGCAAGCCGTCAAGCGCCTCCAGCACAGATGCTGGCATCATCGCCCCATCGTCTCGCACTCCGCCTGACTGATTGCCCATCATCCCCGGCAGTCGCAGCACGTCATTCAAGTCCGGCTCGCATGACAGCCCGTGGGCCCTCGCCGCTGCCCGGAACGCTGCCACATAAGCTGCAATGTGATTGTCATTCAGCGCAAAGCCTCCCGGATTCTGTCGTTCAATCTGTAGCGAGAACTCCACATGACCGCGATGCACTTGCTCTCTGATAGCCCTCCGAATTTGTGCCTCCACTGCGTCTAGACCCTGCGGCAATCGCACCTGCAGATCTAAAAACCTGTGGTTCACACTCTTCAAAGTAAGCGTGAAACCAGCCTGCTCGGCGGAGTCCACGCGAACCGTCGCGTAGCCAGTCATAGAATGGACCCGCGCGGTCAAATTGCACCCTCAAGCATCTCCGCCGGAAGCTCCGCGGGGTCAGTACGAAACTGAAGATCATGCAGTCGACGGTAAGTCCCATCGCGGGCCAGCAAATCCTCGTGCGTCCCGATCTCTGTCACGCGTCCCTCTTCGATCACAGCGATGCGCGTCGCGTTTCTTACTGTCGACAGCCTATGCGCGATCACAAACACAGTCCGTCCCTGCATCAGGTTGGCAAGCGCTGCCTGCACATATGCCTCGCTCTCTGTATCAAGCGCGGAGGTCGCTTCGTCCAAAATTAGAATTGGCGCATTCTTTAGAATCGCCCGTGCAATTGCCAGCCGCTGCCGCTCGCCACCGCTCAGCCTCACGCCCTTTTCGCCAATCACCGTGTCGTAGCCGTCCGGCATCCGCAGGATGAAGTCATGCGCCAGCGCCATCTGTGCTGCCTCTTCCACCCTGCCCATCGGGACATCCGGCTGCCCATACGCAATGTTGTTCCGCACCGTATCGTTGAACAGTACAACCTCCTGCGTCACCTTTCCGATCTGCTTCCGTAGGCTCTCGATCGTCACATCGCGCAGGTCGTAGCCATCAATCAGAATCCTTCCGGCGTTCACGTCGAAGAATCGCGGAATCAGGTTCACCAGCGAAGACTTTCCTGCCCCGCTCGGCCCTACGAGCGCCAGGATCTCTCCTCGCTGCACGTTGAGGTCGATCCCGTGCAGCACCTGTTTCACCTCACCATCGCTCTCATAAGCAAAGCCTGCATCTTCAAAACGGATACTCTCCCTGAACTCCTCCAGCCTGTACGCCCGCTTCTTCTCCTGCACATCATCCTGCGCATCCATAAACTTGAAGATCTCTTCACTTGCGCCCAGCGCCTGTTGAAACGAGTTATAAAACAGCGCAAACTTCCGGACTGGATCATAGAGTGAAAACGTCGCAAACAGGAACGCGATAAAGTCGCCCGTCCTCATATTGTGTGCAACAATCTGCCGCCTGCCGATAAACAACAGCAGCGCAATCGCAACGGACCCAATCGCATCCATAAGCGGCGAACTGATCGCCTGTACCGAAACCGACTTCAGATTCGCTTTAAACAGCCGTCCAGCCGCCTTCCGAAACCGGTTCATCTCCCAACGCTCCATCCCAAACGCCTTCACGATTCCGTTGCCCGTGATCGTTTCATGGAGAATGTTTTGTATCTCGGCCAGCTTGTCCTGCCCCCTGCGCGTCGTCTGCCTGACTCGCTTGCCAATCTTCCGCGCAGATGAGATTACGATCGGAATGAACAGCAGCAATATCCAGGCCATCTTTCCACCCAGAATGATCACCGCGCCGACCATGAACACCAGCGTGAAGAACTGCTGCAGAAACTCTCCCAGCACGCTCGACATCGCCGTCTGCACGCGTTCGATATCGTTGATCAGCGTCGACAGCAGCGTCCCCGTCGTGTGCTTCTGAAAGAAGCCCACCGACCGCCGCAACACGGCGTTATACAGGTCATTCCGCAGGTCCGTAATCATCCCGAACCCCGCGTAGTTGATCAGATATGTGCCTGCATAATCGCACACCGACTTAATCACCGCCGACAGCACCAGCGCATATGCCACGATGTTCCACGAGTTATGAAAGTGGCTCGGCACCAGAAAATGCAGGTTCAGCGGCCGCGCCACACGCGGGATGTGGAACACCAGCACATCGCTATACGGTGAATCAGGACTTAACACCTGGTCGAAGATTGGCTTCACCAGCATGATGCGAAATGCCGCCATCGCCCCCACCAGGGCCATCAGCACCACCGACGCCACCGAGTACAGGGCATATGGCCGCACATAGAGTAGGAGCCGCCAGATCCGCCTCACGCGCCGGTCTCCATTTGCTTCGTCATCAGATCATTCTACCGAGCCCACTTTGACCGCTCTTTGTCATTCCAGATCGGCCCCCTTTATTTGTTATTCCCGCAGGGAGTCCGCGTTTGCACTGGCCGTCATTCTGAGCGCAGCGAGGAATCCCGATGCCGATCACATCACCACAACTGCTCGAACCCCTCGTCAGAAACGTCGAAAAATCGACGCGGACGGCTTTTACAATTGGATGTAACGGTGTCATGCAGGAACCTCTTTGGCGTCGACATGGATGGTTTACTTGAAACACCCACGCCCTCACCGCGGCATGTCCCGGTGAGCCGTCTTCGCCCGATACCCTTCCCCCGCCAGCCGCTTCTTCATCTCTTCCGCAATGAAGACTGACCGGTGTTGCCCGCCCGTACATCCGAACGCCACGGTCAGATAGCTCTTGCCTTCCTTGATGTAGTGCGGCAGCAGAAACTTCAGCATGTCCGTTGCCTTCTCCAGAAACTCCTGCGTCTGCGGAAACTGCCGCACATACTTCGCCACCTTCGGATGCCTCCCGGTCAGCTTGCGAAACTCCGGAATGAAGTGCGGATTCGGCAGGAAGCGGACATCGAACACGAGGTCAGCTTCGGATGGCACACCATTCTTGAATCCGAAGCTCACTGTAGAAATCGTCAGGTTATGCTCCGCTTCGCCACGGCGAAATTGCGCGTTAATATGGGCCCGCAGTTCATGCACGTTGAACCGAGATGTATCAATCGTGATGTCCGCAACATTCCTGATCGGATCGAGCCGCTTACGCTCAGCCTGCAGACTTTTGATGACCGTCTCGCCTTCGCCCTCCTGGTTCCGGCTCATCGGGTGCGGTCGCCGTGTCTCCGAGAACCGCCTTACTAGCGAGTCATCGGTCGCCTCAAGGAAGACCACCCGCGTCGATAACACCTTCCGCACTTGTTTCAGAATTGCTGGAAATTTGTCGAGTTTCATGCCCTCGCGCACATCTACAACCAGTGCCGCGCGCTCAATCTGAACCGACCCGCGAACCAGTTCCGCAAACTGCGGAATCAGGTCCAAAGGAAGATTATCGACGGCGTAATATCCAAGATCCTCGAACGCCTTCAGCGCCGACGCCTTCCCCGACCCAGACATCCCGGTCAGGATTACAAGCTGATCCTGCGGTTGAGACACTTTAAGTTCTTCACCGCTCGCGGCAGGCATCGCAGCCGCTTTTCTCGCCCGCTTCTTTAGCCCTGACGGAGCTTCAGGAGCAGTGGGCCTGGTTATGCCGGCAGCCTTCGATCGCATGGGAAGATCCTAGCATCCGATCCACGACTACGATCGCTATCCTCGCCGCGACATGCCGTCCTAGTCCCGTCGATGGTTCAATGGTCTTGATTCGCTGTTCCTGCTTAAGGAACTTGTATCAGCTCCATAATCCCATCCCGCTTCCGGTGCAGCACCAGCGCCTGTCCTTCATGGTCGCGAAAGACAAACACGTCGCGATCGCGGAACTCCGCCTCCTTCACGGCTTCTTCAAGCGACATCGGCCGCATCGCTGCGCTATCAATTGATCGCACCACGTGCGGCTCAACCAGCGGCGATTTTGACGGGAACGAATGCACCACCATCGGCACCGCTTTACGACCATTCCCATTCGCGGCCTTACCGTTGCCGCTTACCTGGTCGCTCGCCGCCGACCCACTGGTCTTCTTCACCGCGGCCTTCTGGACGACTCTTACTTCGTCCATCGACTCGCTATCGCGCGCCGCCGTCTTCGGGTGCCGCTTGGCCGTCGTCTTCTTCTGGTTATGCCGTACCACTTGCTGCTCCAGCTTGCAGAGCGCATCATGCAGCGCGACCTCCATGTCAGTCGCTTCGCAGTTTGCAACCAGGCTTTGTCCGCGAGTCTTCAGTGTCACTTCCGCAGATCGCCTGTATTTGTCGGTTGTCAGGATGACGTGTGGACTCGCAGTCTTCCCCACCAGCTTCGAAATTCGCGCCAGTCCCGCTTCCGCCTGAGTTTTCAGCTTTTTTGTGATGACCGTTTGTCTACCGGTGTACTCGATATCCATCGTTCGATTTACCTCGCTGCCCTGCAGGGAGATCAGTCTACCGCACACGCCTCTGGTGCGTGCTCGGGATCTGCATGTCCTCCCGGTACTTCGCTACGGTCCGACGCGTCACCTGGATCCCCTGACGTTGCAACTCGGCCGCGAGCTGATCATCGGTGAACGGCTTGCGCGCGTCCTCATCTTCAATCAACTTCTTTACCTTACGCTTAAGCAGCACAAGCGGCAGATCGCCACCCTCCGGCCCGTTCACACCCTCAGAGAAGAAGAAGCGCAGCTCGTAGACGCCCTGAGTCGTATGCACGTACTTGTTCGCCACGGCCCGGCTCACCGTCGAAGGATGTACCCCGATCTCCTCAGCCACCTCTTTGATCATCATCGGCCGCAGTGCCGACTCGCCATGCTCGAGGAAGTCCGCCTGCCGCCTGACAATGACTTCACATGTACGCACGATGGTGTTCTTTCGCTGTTCAATGTTCCTCAGCAGTTGGATCGCAGACCTGTACCGCTCCTTCACATACTCGCGGACGTCTTTTTCCGTCTGCTTCTGCTTCAGCATCTTGCGGTAGCCCTGGTTCAGCCGCAGCGTCGGCATCTCTTCTTCGTTCATCAGCACGACATACTCCCCGTCGCGCTTCACAAAAGCCACATCCGGCTCAATCAACCGGGTCTCGCTCTGGTTGTAGCGTTGGCCTGGTCTAGGGTCGAGCGTCCGGATATACTCCACGGCCGCCTGCACATCGGCCGCCCCTTTGCCGCAGCTCCGCGTCAACTCGCGCATGTCCTTCTTCTGCAACAGGGCCAGGCATAGCGTCACAATGTGTGTCGCGATCTCAAACACATTGGAACCCTCCGGCGGGCGGCTTTCGATGGGTACCGCACCTGCCTCGACCGAAACGTCTGCCTCTACATCGGCCTCAGCCAGCATCTGCTTTGCGCTGTACGCCCGGCGCTTCAGCACGATGGACGCTTCACGCTGCTGCGCCGCAATCTGTAGCAGGAGACACTCGCGAAGGTCGCGTGCGCCGATCCCTACCGGATCAAGCTGATGGACTACTTTCAGCGCGGCATCAAGCACGTCAAGGACCTCGGGCCGCTTGCCATGCATTCCGGCCGCTATATCCACCATGCCGTTGTTGTGGAAGTTCGCGTCCGAATGTCTGTGGTGCACCGCTGCTTCATGTTCTGGTTTGACGGGCTCCAGCTCACCTTCATCAACAGATTCAAACGAGACACGGTCTTCAGAAGCGACGTTTATCGACCAGTACTTCATCCCGCGCTCAAATGGAATCGGTTCAGCCCGCGAGGGCGCTAAAGGCCGCTGGAGTATGTCGATCAACTCCTCATCGGTAGCAGTGAGATACCCATCCTCGTTCAGGTTTCCAATGATCAGCTCTGCCGCAGTTCGCACTTTCGGCGTCAGATTTAGCGACCCGAGCTGCCAGATCAGGTGATCGGTCAGAGTGCTCGGCTGCGCCAGGAAATGCTCAAAGGACGGCTTGTCATACTCCTCGAAGTTCGAAGTCGTCCTGAAACCCGGATCAAGGTAATCCTGGAAATAGCTCCCGAAATCAATCTCATCGAATGGATCCTTCTCGACCCGTTCACTCTCCGCTGCAACCTCTTCCGCGGATCGTTCGCGGTCACCCTCAGCTCCCGCACGCTCGTCGAGCGTCGCCACCGTCTCTTCAAGCTCTTCCAGCACCGGATTCTCGATCATCTCGGTGTTGATCATCTCCCGAAGTTCCAGCTTGTTCAGCGCCAGCACGCTGACCATCTGCACCAGCCCAGGCGTAAGAGCCTGCCGCTGTGAGACCTTCATGCTGAGCTTGGGTTGAAGCACCGGTATTGAACCTCATAGACTGGAAAAGGCCCGAAAAAGCTTCAAATCCAGCAATTCGCTAAGTTCCGCTTTGGGAAACACCGCAGGTGTCTTCGACGTGATCGGCTTGGCCCAAGTTTACACTTGGTGAAAAAAACGTGCCGCCCTGTCAGATCTCGGCTGGACCAAAATGGAACTCGATCAGCAAGCCCTGTCTTTTCAGTGTGGTGAGCCACTTGGCGAAGTCTCTGGCAGGCGTCATCACGCATCGTGCCAAATCCCCTGCCTCGACTTCGTTACGAATACTGAAGTTCAAGGAGCAAAGTTCAAGGAGCAAAGTTCAAG
>CAHJWN010000047.1 GCA_903642265.1 Acidobacteriaceae bacterium
CAGTATGTTGCGGCGTGGGAGGTCCGAAATCTTCGCATGATTTCCAACGTGGTTGCGGTCTTTGCGAGTCATCCAGGTGCGCGCGTACTGAACATTGTTGGAGCGTCGCACAAGCCCTACTTCGATGCTTATCTGAACCTGATGCATGATGTGAAGCTGGTCGATGCGGAGAATGTACTGAAATAGGGCCCGAAAAATGTCTGTCACACCAAGCAGCGGACGATCTTGCTCGTGAAAGCAACATTCTGCTGTTGGGTGTCAGCGTACTCATGCTCGTCAAAGCTTCAGGCCCCAGTTACCGCTGTTATCGTTGAATCCATACCTTTTCTGCAGCCTGGAGATCCCGGTGACGTTAACAAATCGTTCTGTTCAAATTGCGCTCTCGGTTTCTTGGTCCTGCACGGCAGGAATCGTTGGGGCACTGGCCCAAGATCGCAGCGCGTCAACGCTGATCCACCAGGCTATAGACGCACAAGGGGGCGAGCAGAAACTTCGGGCGATTCGGACAGTGCAGTGGACTGCTGCTGGCTATCGCAATGAGCTTGAGGAGTCGGAACGGCCGGAAGGCCCATATATCACCGACTTCCTCACTATTCGCGAGGAGGACGATTACGCTGGCGGTCGCTCGCTCTACTCAGTCGATGCTGCGGTCTTCCCTGTATACAAGTCCCAATCGACAACTGTCATGGCTGGTGGGGTCGCCATGGCATCGGGTGGGGGGGCGTTCTTTGCTGGAGTACCACTGACCATTCAGCTCGCGCGAGAGCGGCTGGCACTCAATCCGGAACGCCTTCTGCTCACAGCACTCGACGCACCCGACGCTCAACATGAAGCGGACACAACGCTTCAGAGCATCCCGCAAAATGTAATCCGCTTCACTCTCGATGGAGCGCCTGTGCGCATTTTTCTCAATGCATATACCCACCTTCCAACCGCGATGGACTACACAGGGCCGCTGGCTCACACCAGCTATTATGCTTACCTCGGCGACGTAACCCTTCGAACCTACTACAGCCTTTGGTGGCTCGCCAAAGGAGGAATACACCTCCCGATGCAGCGAACCGTTGAAGGGAACGGCATGCCCGACCAGATGCTCGTCATTCGGAAACTTGAGATCGACGACCCGGTGAACGAGGCAGAGTTGACCATTCCTGCAGACATCAAAGCCAAGTTTCAGCCGAATGCCAAACCTTATGATCCGGAGAAAGCCCGTCTTGGCGATCCTTCACAGCCAACCTCCGAAATTGCACCCGGTATCGTGTTCATTCCCGGTTCGTGGAACACGACGTTCGTTCACCAGGACGACGGGATCGTGGTTCTTGAGGCCCCAATTTCATCCGGCTACTCAGCCCAGGTGATCGCGGAAGCACAGAAGCGCTTTCCAAACATGCCGATCAAAGCGGTCATCACCACTTCAGATTCTTGGCCACACATCGCCGGCATCCGTGAGTTTGTTGCCAAGGGCATCCCCATTTACGCGCTAAACCTCAATAAGCCAATCTTGGAACGCCTCATCGACGCCTCTCGCACCAGCAAGCCTGACCTGCTTGCCAAATCACCCCGCAGGCCTGAGTTTCACCTTGTTTCCGAGAAGACCACGCTGGGAACTGGAAGCAATCGCCTGGAGATCATTCCGATTCGAGGAGAAACCAGTGAGCGGCAGATGATGGTTTATTTTCCCGAACATCACCTGCTCTACGGCAGCGATCCTTTCCAGAAGCTGCCAGACGGCTCCTATTTCTATCCGCAGACCGTGACCGAGCTTACGGATGCTGTCGCGCGGGAGCACCTGCAGCCAGAACGCTTTTTCATGATGCATGTCGGTCCTACTCCCTGGACAGAACTGCAAAAGGCCATCACGGCAGCCGAAGGAAAAAACACGCCGGATGGGACTCTTTTCTAAAGCCCTTTGAATAGGTCCTCATAAACGCCGCTAGCGGAAGTTTTCGGGTGGCTGCTTGCCCCAAAATGGCGGCTAGCGACTTTGTTTCGCTTTCCTTCGCCTATCCTGCTATACCTGGAAAGAGGGCGCGAATGAGTGTCGAACTGTTGGAATGGGCCGCAAGCTGGCCGTTGGTGTTGCCGTACTTCGATGGAAGCGTTCCTGCCGGCTTTCCCAGTCCGGCAGAAGACTATCTGGAAACGCCTCTGGACCTCACCGACCTCCTGATCGAAAACAGGGCCGCCACCTTCCTGATGCGGGTAGACGGCGATTCCATGAAGGACGCCGGGATTCTCAATGGGGATCTTCTGGTCGTGGACCGAGCCGCAACGCCGGTCAACGGGAGTGTGGTTGTGGTGGCCGTAAATGGTCAGTACACAGTCAAACGCCTCCGGCGTGAACCCGATTGCGCCTGGCTCGAACCTGCAAACCCTCTCTATCAGGCGGTGCGCGTCTCAGTCGGCGAGGAGCTGCATGTCTTTGGAGTGGTCAGGCATTCGATTCACTCGATGCGGTGAGACATGGAAGAGGTCTTCGGCCTGATCGACTGCAACAATTTCTATGTGTCTTGCGAAAGAGTCTTCCGGCCCGACGTGGAGGGCAAACCCGTCATCGTGCTTTCCAATAATGACGGAAATGCGGTCAGTCGCTCGAATGAAGCAAAATTGCTTGGGGTGAGGATGGGTGACCCCGCCTTCAAGATTCGCGATCTCATCAAGCGCGAAAACATCACCCTCTTCTCCAGTAATTATGGGCTTTATGGCGATCTCAGCAACAGAGTGACGCAGGTTCTCGGCTCGATGGTGCCGACTGTGGAGACCTACTCGATCGACGAGAGCTTCCTGAACCTGGGCGAGTTCGCCGGCAGGGAAGTCGAGGCACTGGCGCGAGAGCTGCGGGAGCGTGTTCTGCGCTGGGTTGGCATTCCGACGTGCGTGGGCATTGCGCCGACGAAGACACTTGCGAAGGTCGCCAACTTCATTGCCAAGAAGCGGCCGCAGTATCGTGGCGTCTGCGATCTGCGTTCCAGCCAGGTGCGGGCGGAGCTGCTGCCGACCGTGCCGGTCGAGGAAGTCTGGGGCATCGGAGGTGCGTCAGCCGCAAAGCTCGTCAAGCTCGGAATCCAGACGGCCGCGGACCTGGCTGCGCTCGAACCGGACGATGCCCGCGCCCTGATGACAGTGACCGGCGGGCGCACGGTCTATGAACTGCGCGGGATCTCCTGCCTGCCGCTGGAGCTGATGTAGCCGACGCGGAAGGGCATTGCCGTCACCCGGAGCTTTGGAGCGCCGGTCACGTCCTGGCCGGAGATGAGGGAGGCCATCGCGAGCTACGCGACGCGAGCAGCGGAGAAGATGCGCCGCCACAAGGTCGCCGCCGAGAACATCTTCGTCTTCATGCACACGAACACCTTCAACAATGATCCGTTCTACTCAAACGGCGCGTCGGCCCGGTTCGCAGAGACGACCAACGACACCGGAGAAGTGGTCGCCTTGGCCGTGCGGCTGGGCGAACGGCTTTGGCGTGACGGGTTCCGCTACTCGAAGACTGGCGTGATGATTACGGAGCTGATGCTTGAAACGATCAGGCAACCGGCCTTGTGGGGCGAGCTGGACCGCGAGTAGAGGGAACGGGCATGGAAAGCGATGGACAAGCTCAATGCTTCTCTTGGGCGCGATACGGTCCGCATTCTCGGCGCCGGTCCGAAGGACGCCGCCTGGAAGCTCAGGGCAGAGCATCGCTCGCCCAGGTGGACGACCAGATGGGATGAACTGCCAAAGGTGAGGGCGCGCTAAACATCTAAAGTGTTTACTTCTTGACATTTAGACTATGTGGGCTCAAAACGGGCTCCCTACCACCTGCTAAAATTACAACCTGCGACGCGAATGCATAACGTGAATGTCGCGCTGGGTGCAATCATGAGCGCATTGGTTTTTCTCCATTTGTCGGACATTCACTTCCGCAAGAAAGCCGGGGAAATTTATGACCCCTTTCGCGGAGTTCGCAACGAGTTAGAGCTCGATTTGGCGCGTTTCTCGACCGAGCATTTCGAGAAAGTCACGGCCATCCTCATCACGGGCGACATCGCCTATTCAGGGCATCCTGAAGAGTATGCGTTTGCAACCACGTGGATCGCGAAGATCGCAAGGTCGATTGGTCTAGATCCCGAGGCGGATGTGTACCTAATTCCAAGCAATCACGACATTGAACGTAAGGTCGTGGCAGATAGCCCAACGATCCAGGGCTATCACGCAACCCTTCGGTCGCCAGATAAAGACGTTAATGAAAGCTTGGTCGGCTACCTCGAAAAGGATGAAGAAGCGAAACGAATCATTTTCAAGCCTTTAAAGAATTTCAACGATTTCGCGGCGAAGTATCAATGCGACTCTTCAGCCGAACACCCCTATTGGGAGCACCCGTTCAAGCTGAACGATAGGTCAACACTGATGGTGCGCGGCGTGAACTCCACGCTTGCGTCAGATGAGCACGACACAGACGGGGCGTATAAACTCGCTGTGGGTAACGTCCAGCTTGATATTTTGCGGCAAGACGGCGTTGAGTACATGGCTTTGTGCCATCATCCTCCCTCATGGTTGGTGGATGCCGATGCTGCAGAGCTCTTTCTCACGGAACGCGCACGGGTCCAACTATTCGGGCACAAGCACAAGCAGCGCATGAACCAACTCGATAACTCGGTCCGTGTTGTTGCGGGCGCGGTTCAGCCTGAGACAAGGGAGCCAAACTGGCAGCCGCGGTACAACTTCGTGTCACTTGAGGTAATGCAACAGGGCGATGCTCGCACGCTATGCGTGCAAGTGTATCCGCGTGTGTATATCGACACGAGTTTTCAATCGGGCATTGACCAAGCAACTTTGCGGCGGTTCGATTTGACTCTGCCTCGTTGGACTGCACAGGTATCGATCTCAACGGCTGCTCCTGTGAGCAGTGTGTCCACAAATGCAGAATCCGTGAATCAGGGAGGTCTTCGTATGCGTCCTGGCCGGCGACTCACATATCGCTTCCTCAGCTTGCCTCACAATTCAAGGCTGAGAATTGTGCAGCAGTTAAACCTGATCAGACCTGAGGATGAGGGTCTTCGCGACTCAGAGCTGTACTCTCGTTTCTTTAGCCGAGCTGCGGCAGGCGGTGGTCTTTTTGAATTTTGGAATCTGATTGACTCTGAGTCTGATACGCACGAAGAAAATCCATTTCCGCAAACAGTAAGGAGCTGAGTAGATGAACCAGATGTTCGGAGAGTGGTACAGAGCTGCCTTGCTTGATCCTCAGAATGTGAAGCTTGAAGCGCGCTGGGCTGGGATCGAGAAACACAAAGGTGCAAATGAGTTGAGCTTCGCGGCCGAGGTGGTACGACTGTTCCTAGATACAGGGAAGGGTGCTGACGGCTTCTTAGGTGCATTCCGGCAGCCTTTCTTTGATGCCGATAATGGCGGATTTCGGATGTCCGACAACGACGTTGAACTCCGGGTGCTCGCTGGTGTGTTGGTTCTAGAAATGCTGCAACGCAAGGATGCGTTCGCCGATGGGGTGGCCCTCATGGTGCTCGCTGCTGCGGCTCCTGAGCTGCGTAAGAAAGCACCAATTCTCAAAGAAGTACTGCCAACGGCTTCGAATTATCTCTTCGACAGAAGCACTCTTGTTCGAAGGCCGGGACCGACGAAGTCGAAGTCCGCTCTCACGAGCATCGACACGGAATTGGCGGAAATGACGCAGCTCGCCACTACCAGTCCGGCTGGCGCTTGGAAGCCTGCCGAAACGGCCATCCGCCGTGTGGCCGAGAACGTTTCTAAGGTGAGCGAATACCTGGAGAGTCGGATTATTCACCTTCATAGGCGCCAAGATCATTTGGCCGAAGAGGCGAACATTGTATGGTGGCTCTTTGCGGGTGCAGATCGGGTAACGCTCGAAAGCTATGCCGGACAGCCGGAGGTTGCTGCTGCCCTGTTCTGTGCGAGAGATCTGGCCAGTCTAACTGTCATTCTGCCGCCGCCACTAGCCGCACCAGCATACATCGAGCGGTGTTTATCTACTCATCGCGATGGACAGGTTAGCTTGGAAGAGGTTGCTTCATCTAAAGCTAATGAATCGCTGCCAGTAGCTGCGTCGATGTTTCCTTTCCTAAGTTTGCAGCACCTTGTTAGTCAAGGAACGCTAAGCAAGACTGCCGTCAAGACCGTTGCGGCTCAGTTCTCCCTAAAACCAGGAAGCGCACCCACCCAGACTGCGTCTCTACAGTATTACCGCGAACTGCTGGCCGCCAGAGTCTTAGAGCCGAAAGCGTAAGGGGAGCAATGCAAGACACCAGCCATCTCGTCTGCACTCAAACCGGATGCCCCCTCTCCTCTACGGGTGAATGCCTGGAGGGGTTCGACGACCCGCACCGCTGCCCGCACGCCAAACCTAGAATTGGTGCCCCCAATGTGAGTACAGACGAAGCTCCGGGAGATGACGACGAAGCCGTTGCCGAGGCGATGGCCGACTGGCTGCCACTTCCGGGCGGCTATGAGCTCACGATCAGCGAGGCCGGGGAGATCACCGCGCGGAGTGAAGCGCAAGTAGTCATGTTCGCCGGAGAGCCCGATGCTGGTAAGACGACGCTCATTGCAACGATCTACGAGCTGTTGAGCAGCGACCTCATTGGAGGTTTCCGATTCGCCGGAAGCGAAACGATTCTTGCGTTTGAGAGAGCGTGTTTTCCGTCGCGGATAGCGTCGGGAAATGTGAAGCCGGACACCTTTCGAACACGGCATCCTCGTCCTCGTTTCTACCATCTTTGTCTGCGCCCGGAAAGTCCGGCTGGTCCACAAAAGCATCTCCTCTTAGGAGACGTATCTGGGGAAACTTTCCGCAGGGCTAGCGACGACTTGGCTGAAGCGAAGAAGCTTCACATCCTGCGGCGTGTCGATGCCTTCATTCTGATTTTGGACGGAGACAAACTCCGCAACCGAAAAGAGAGACAGGACGCTTTAGAGCGGGCGACGCTCATTCTGCGCTCTCTTGTGGACGCCGAAGTGTTGCTTCGGCATACCCTGATCCAGATTGTCATTAGCAAATTCGACTGTTTCGATCCAGGCGACAAGAACATGACAGCCTTCCTCACGCATCTGCGAAGTGAATTTGAGACCAAGTTTGCTACCTTGTTTGACCGCCTAGTGATTTATGAGATCGCGGCTCGCCCAGGCGCGGAGGGGTTTGACTTCGGCCACGGTGTCCGCGAAGTCATGGGACCGTGGCTGCAGGAGTCTGACTTCCAAACGCAGGCGAATTACCCGGCTGCTGCGCCGCTTGGGCAGATCCGCGAATCGGATGCATTTCTCTGGCGGAGGCTGCAGCATGCAAATCACGCGTAAGCCGGTCAAACTCCTGGCGATGGGATTGCCGCGAGTCGGCAAGACAACATTCCTTGCTGCGTTTTGGCACCTGCTGACTTCGGGAGAGGTGAAAGACAGTCTCGTACTCGCAGAGTTGCAGCCGTCACGTGACCATCTGAATACGATTTCAACGCTATGGCGCCAATGGAAGGATATTCCGCGAACAACGCTTCCCAAAGAACGTGTCGTCACGGTAAACGTACGCCTTCCGGGAGAAGATCAGGTTTTCGAGCTTGCGTTTCCAGATGCTTCTGGAGAAGCGTTCAAACGCATATTCGAGACACGCCATTGCAGCCGAGAGTTGGAAAACCTTGCCACTGAGTCGCGGGAGCTTCTGCTGTTTTTGCATCCTAGGCAGGCAGTTTCTGCGCAGCGAATCGATTTGGAGGTCGATAAGTTGAGTGATGACCTCGACAAGCTGCTGGATGAGATGGTCAAAGTTCCTGGCAGCACTGCGGAAGAAACAGCGGGTGCGGATGTCAGTCAGCCACCCTCCGCCGGCGGAAACGCAAAGGAAGCGGTGACAGAGAACACGAAGACCCCTGCTGAGATTCTTGAGTGGAATGCAAGATACTCCGCATATCAAGCCAAACTCGTGGATTTGCTTCAGATCGCATCGAGATTGCGTGGTGCGCAGCCGGCACGTTTGGCAATCGTGATCTCAGCTTGGGACCGCTGCGGAAAAGAGAATCTGCAACCTGAGGCTTGGATCAAGTCGCAGCTGCCTCTGCTTTACCAGTACCTTATAGCGAATTCGGACGTTTGTGAATTTGCTGTCTTCGGGGTGAGCGCACAGGGAGCGGAGTTAAAGAACCCTGGCGGGCTCTTGGATGCAATCCGAGCTTCTGACCGCATCAAGGTGGTACGTGGGGATACAGAATCTAAGGACTTGACCCTACCCATTCAGTTTTTGCTCGCTGATGCGCAGAAGGTTTCGGCGAAATGATTCAACTCGGACAAACCCTGCATGGCTATCAGGATGGCCACTCCCTGCTTGCGAGTTCGCAGCGACTTCCGTACGCAGCGGAGTCAACTTTGCTTGTGCTGAGTGATCTTTCAGGGCAGTCTTTTGTTAGCGGCTTTGACGCCTATTTGACCGGGTACCCCCTTGCTGAGGCGAACGTCTTTGCTTTGGCGAAGACTTGGTACGCACCGGAAATGGAACGGCCTGGGTGTGTTTGGACGCACACGCTTCTAATCAAATTCGGTGATCTTGCCCGATTCTCCGACCTGTCTGTTCTCAATGATCTTTTTGAACGTCCAACGCGGAGCCGAGCATCGTGGGCGAAATATGAACATCCACTGAAAGTGGATGAGAACATAAGCGCATCTCGATACCCGGTTCATGATCTGCAAGAGACAAAAATCTTGGCGATCTGTGATGCGCTATACAGTTCAGACACGGCCTCGGTGATCGTGCCTTCGACAGAAGCAGGTATCTTTGAATACCTTTTCCTGGCTCTTTGGGGGCAGCAGTGGCCGAGATTGCGTCGTCGCTTCACGTTTTGTACAGGGGCGCTAGAAAGTCGAGAGATCGCGGGTCGAAACTTCGACCTACAGTGTATTCCCGCAAACTTTGCAGGGATTGGTAATACTCCCGGGCGTCACTCGATCATCGTCAATGGAAAGCCGGAGCTAGGAAAGCTTCGGAATGATGTTTTGAAAACTATTTTTGCTGACCTCATGAAGCCGGATGAGCGTCTGCGTTCGTTTCTCCAGAACTATGGTGCAGATGCACCTCAGCTCCGATCGGCGTTCCCATCTCTGATCTCCGCATGGCTGCTCACAAACTCCGCGCTTAGCGATGAAGAAACATATGGCATTGTTGTCACAGAGGTGTCGGAGCTGTTTCCCGAAAAAGAAGCAGCTGCGACGCTCAAATTAGATCTACTCGAGGCTGATAGCGTCGGGGATTCACCGGTTGCATTGACTTTTGATGAACGTGTGATCGCAATACTGGCGTTCACGAAAGCTACAGAAAACGTTTCTGTAGCGTTTGATCTTGAGGAACACCTGTCGGCTAAGATTCGGTCGGCACCGCTCGAAGTTTTGTCCTTACTGGAGCGGTGCATACGGCTTCGAAGCCTTGATAGTGCAGCACAAGAGCGCGCATTCGCCCTAGCCAGGTCGATTCCTTGGGACATTCTTGAAAGTAATGCCTCGCCCCATCTCTTGCTTGTTCTTCTTGGCACAAATCCTGAATTGCTTTCACGGCCAGGCGTTTGGGTGCGAATGGCGGGACGAACCCACGAAATCGTGGATATGTTTTCGTCAAAGGCAGCTACAAAAGAGGATTGGGTTCAGCTCGTCCGCGCAACGTTGCGAAACGATGTTCCGCAAGCAGCATCTATGATTTTCAACCGCGGTCCGTCAGATCTTGTTCCTTTCGTTCTTCATGAACTGGAAGACTATGAAGTATTCTCTCCTGCCATGAACCCATGGTATGTGGAGATTGAGCGTCGCCAACCAGAGGCGATTTCATGGCTGAAGTCGGTCGGTTCATTGAGCATTTCCAATCAGCTCGGGCTATCCCTAGTACTCGACCCAAGCTACTTACTGAGAGAAGGTATCCAGCCTCTTCTGTTCGACAGGGTCGCCGAAGATTGGAATGCGAGAAGACTTGCCTTCCTCTTAGTACTTGCTTCTGGGGTTGATACCGAATCGTCGGCAGAGACGTTTGCAGTGGCATTTCGGAAGCTGCACCGTCTAGTAGTCGGCCAGGACGTCGATTACTATTCATGGGAAATTCTGCGCAATGTTCTTCCTGAACCTTCGAGGTGGAGCAATTGGGATACAGCTGAACGTTTAAGACGCTTCTATGCTGATCGCTTTGCCGCCAACAACTGGCCTTGCCACGCGTTTTGGGGCGGACTCGAAGGGATGGAGATCGTGCACGAGGTTTTTGACTACATCGTTTCTGAGAAGCGGTTACGGAATTTCGGCCGGGAACTCATTCGCAATGCGGATCGCTGCAGCCTATTAGATTGGCAACGGGCAATTATTTCATCCTTGCCCAAAAAGCTGCGGCAATAACCCATTCAACATCGCATCGCCGCGCGGAATCTCACTTCCCGCTCTTTGTTCTGTTATCTAACTTGCAGGGGACAGCTCAAGAAAGGGACATTTACGTACGCTAAGCACCTGATACGAGAGCGTAAGGTGTCTCAAAACCCCACCCTTAGCGGGCACTGATTTGAGACGGGTATTGCGACAGTTTTCCGCCTCCGCGAAGGCCCCTCAAGATCGCCTTTTCACCAATCCGACAAACGGTTGTTTTCGCTACACTTGCAGCTCGGTTCCCATCGCTAAGCTGTTTAGGCTCATCGCTACGAGATCGTTAGCGTACGTAAATTTCCGATTCTTGAGGTGACCCCAACTTGGGATTCTCTAAGTGATCGGGCTTCTTCTACTCCTCTACCGCTGGTAGTGGCAGATCGTTGGATTCGCTTGCACGCTCCAACGCCTCGATTTCGATCTCGGAAATGCCATAGAGAGAGTAAACAAGGGTGTCAATTTGCTTGTCTATTGAGTCCACCTTGTTGCCGTAGAAGTTCCTGTTTTTGTCTGTAGTAGCTCTCGCAAAATCCGTTTTAGCAGCCAGCAGAGATGCGACCTTTGAGGCAACATCATCATGTTTTTTGCGGTCTGTCGTTCGCGACAAATCCAGAGTGCATATGGGGAACTCGGACAACTCGTTGATCTTGAACTGTGGGAAAATGCCGCGCTGAAATTTGTCGTACGTGACGTCGAACCAAAAGCTCATTAGGCGAGAATTGAGAATCCCGAGCAGGTAATGATTCGAGTAGATGCCATGAGAGCGAACAATCATGCTGTTCAGATCGTTCACCTCATTCCCTGACAGGATTGCACCATTGATCGCGTAAGGCATCCGTGATGGAATCTGGCGTATTAGGATTCGTTCTCCTTCGAAAAGACTCTTATCTCTGGGCGCGGCTAGATTGCTGCCGTACTTCAGGTACGCACCCGACCAATCTATCTCGTACCGGCCAACATCTCTTCCGTCCAGGTACTTGCGGTGAAGATCCGAGTCTTTTGCCGCCGAATGGTAAATCCTGGCGTTCTTCATTGCTGCCGTTTGAGCTGGACTACCTTTCCCAACCTCATATGCCTTCAGTCCCGACTTCACTAAGGCGACACTCTGTAGCGGCTTGGAAGCTGCCGCCATCTTGGCAAGAACACTCTTCACTTCTTCCGATTTGGTCTTTCGCACCCGAATTATCTGCTCATTCAATAACGTCTTCGGGTCTGCAGTGTCCAAGCGCGTTATAGCTCCCGGAGCCAGCGACTCATATAGCTCAACGGTAGTTGGTGCAATCTTGCTGAACAGCAGCAAGGATGTGTCTACATTCGCCCCTCGGAACACCTTGAATCTGTTGTTGACTATGGCGAGGTTGCCGGTTGAACCAACGATGAAGTCTCTGAAAACCTTCATTGTGCTTATAGACAGCCAGTTGTTCGGGATGATGTAGCCGAGCAAACCACCGTTAGAAAGGAGGTCGTAGCCTTTTTCTGTAAAGAGAGTCGCCGTGTTTAGTTGGTAGTCCTGATGGACGTAAGCAGCTTCGTAGTAACGCTGTTCTGTCTCTGTGAAGCCCTCGTCGCGGGCAAAAATATACGGCGGATTGCCCACGATGGCATTGAACCCGCCTCCTGCCATAATCTCTGGGAATGCGTCGCGGAAGTTCATAGGATTAAGCTGGTGCTCTTCTCGCTCGAATAGCTGGCCGTCCGAAACATCCCGACCGATAAGCGAATTGCCACACACGATGTTTTTGCTCAGGTCCGGAAGCAGCTTCTTCAGCTTCGCTGTGTGTGCGAACTCAAGCTGATATTGATGCGCACTTCCCGGAGTCTCGTCTTTCAGGAGTCGCAGATAAAGAGACAACTGGCAGACCTCCACGGCCTGAGCGTCAACGTCCACTCCGAAAATATTGTTTGTTAAGATCTCGCGCTTCTTGCGAAGGGAGAGGTAGAGTTTGTCATCGACCTTGATGCAATCGCCAGCGCGGGCACGCTTTGGGTTCTCGTTGTAATACTGCCCATGATGCGCCAGCAGGATCTCAAAGACCCCCAAGAGAAACGAACCGCTGCCACATGCAATATCTGCAAATCTGAGTTTGGCGATCTGATCCGGCGTTTTGCCGGAGATGATCTTTCCTACGGAGTTGTCGGTGAGATAACGAACTACATACTCGGGGGTGTAGTAAACCCCCCCTGCCTTACGGACCTCTGGCTTCGGCTCTATTTTGACCCGTTTAGCGGTAGCAATGATGACGTTCCCCAAAAAACGCTCGTAGATCGAACCCAGAATATGGATGGGAATGGCGTCGAAATCGTAGGGTGAGTTGATGTGGGCCAGGCTCTCGCAAATATCGGCAAACACCTTATCATCAACGTCAAAACTGGGTTGATCCAAGACGGAATGGTGTCGGAAGACCACGCCGTTATAGATCCCATTGAGACGCTTACAGGCTGAAACGAAGTCCCCCCATGCCGTTCCGTTCTCTCCAAACTTGTCAACGACATGCTGATTCTCAATACCTTTATCCTCTAAAAATCGTAAGAATACAAGTCGGTCAAGAGTGCGCTGTACAATCTCCGTGAGAACTTCGCTGTCGAGTTCTGGGTTTCTCCGTTTGAAGGCCCGGGCAAGAGAGTTCCGGTATCCGTCCAGTTCACTGAGAAACGATTCGTCAATACTCTGGTAGCCGCCTGGAAACAAACCTTTCTGGACTGCCTTGCCTTTGGGTTTGGGAAGCTCTTTGCTTCGCTTTTCGAGTGAGCCGTCGGCGACAGCTTGTCGAGAAAAGAGCCAGTAAATCTCCGCGAAGAGATCTTCTTGAGCGTACTGGCTGTAGTGATACTTAGCTACACGCCTGCTCAATGTGTTCTCTATATCCGGTTTGTACCGGCAGTCGAGTATGTGAAGTTCATTGAAATCCGTGAGGACGGCGAGCGGCGTTTCGGTGTTCCACGCGTATCTGATTGTCTGAAAGTAGTTGTCCGGTGTCGCTAGCTCTCCATACGGCTTCTTGGCTTCGACAAAGAAGCGAACGTCGCGATAGTTTGGTGCAAGCCGGAACGCGTAGTCAGCTCGGCGCTGACCTGCGGCGCTCACGGCGGGTTCTACCTTCACTTCCTGCTCGTAAGGATTCGTCTGTTCGTCGTGATTAACGTCCCATCCAAGAGCCATAAAGAACTTGTCTATGAAGTCCTTACGCACCTCGGCTTCCTGGTAGGACGGCGACAGATAGCCGCTCTCATTGCTCTTGAAATTTGAGACCAGTGTCTGGACGCTGGTAAACGCCTCTGAAAGGGAAGTGGGTAGAACTGGCAATTTGAGCGTCCGTTCAAGTGGAATGTGGTCTGAAGAGCTGTGGCAAGTTTATAGGTGCTGGCTAGTGTTGTGTCGGAGAGACCAGCAGTGCGGGGGCCGTCTTGTAGGCCGAAGTTCTACATTCAGGTCGGAGCTGACTCCGTGTGCTCAAGCCAGTGCTTCAATGTTTTGGGCAAGATGCCGGTAACGGACCTCAGGAATTCCTCCACGGCTCTTGGGGATAGATCAACCACCCTATCGTCAGCGATGCTGCTGCCAGACTCCTTGACGCTGAAAGCATAGACCTTCATCTCCAAGCTCAAGAGAGCCGATCTATCAACAGTGGACTTCCCCGACTTAACCTGAACTCCTGCCAACTCCCCGGTGTCGCCTTGAACCATAAGGAATTCGATTTCAGGTGTGGAATGCTTGGCGGTGCTCGGTTGAATGAGGAACCCGAGCTTCTTTTGCATGTAGATGGCGACAGCATCCTCGCACTCATCAGGACTGAGATAGCTCCAGAAAGATCCCTTGGCTGAATCAGCCTTGTAGTGCTCCTTTGAGGAAAGAAGATTGTAGACATGCTTTGAATAGGGGGTTAGGCCATGTGCCTGCTTGATCGTATCCCGACCGTGCATCATGGAGCCGGGAACAAGATCGCGGGGAACCGGAAGCCATTGACATCCACGAACATTACAGAGATTCGCGTCAAATAACTCCTGGTTTCGCGTGTACGTCCATTCGCTCGTAATTTGGCCTAAGTAATAGGTGCGCTCTTTCTTGTTGTAGGCCCATACGAGATCGCCCACCGCCATTGCTCCCCTGAACGGCCGGATGCTTCGTTTCCACTCGCCCTTTGGATAACGGAGGGAGACATCGTGCTCGTACGTCGCCCAGGAAACCGAATTGCTTGGGCAGTGATCGGCAATTTTCCAGCCCATCCCTGTAACCATGTGCTTCACAGCAAAGGAAAATGCATCGGCTTGATCCGGGCTGAGGTTCATCCGCCACACACAGGCGTCCTGATGGGCTACCTGGCAATCTTTGTTGTTCGAGCAAAAATGGCCGAGTGGGCGAGTGCTGCTAGAGGCGATGTGGTGAGCGCATAGATTCTCTCCACACTCCCAGCAACTGTTCACTGCCTTCGCTGAGCAATCTGGCGCCTGACATCTTTTCATTGATACGAGTGTAAAAGGATGGAGATCACTACATGCCAACGGTCCCGTGAGGGTGGGTCAGTGCGTTGCGTAGGGTATAGCCCAACACCACGTAGCGCGTGAGGGCCGATCGCGTCGCACAAGAGTCTGTTTCGCTATTATGCTACAAGTCATGGTGAAGGCCAAAGAACCTAACACAACACAAAAGCCCCGGCACCCTCCGAAGGGGCAGCTCGTCGGCTACGTGCGGGTGAGCACCTTCGACTAGAACGGAAATCGCCAGCTCGAAGGCGTACAGATTGACCGGGTGTTCCTCGACAAAGCTTCGGGTAAGGATGTGAACCGTCCGCAGCTCGAACTCATGTTGGGCTTCGTCTGCGAAGCGACACCATCGTTTGTCACTCGATGGACCGGCTCGGCCGCAACCTGGATGATTTACGGGAGGATGATTCTCGGCCTGACTGCTCGGGGCGTTCATGTCCGGTTCGTCAAGGAAAGCCTGATCTTCACCGGGGAAGATTCCCCGATGGCCAACCTGCTGCTGAGCGTGATGGGAGCCTTCGCACAGTTTGAGCGTGAGCTGATTCGCGAGAGGCAGGGAGGGAATCGAGCTGGCGAAGAAGGCCGGCGCATACCGGGGCCGGAAGCATTCGCCGACGATGGCGCGAGCTGCGCAATTGCGGTTGCGGCTTAGTGAAGGTGAAAACAAGTCGTCTCTGGCGAGACGACTGGAGGTCGGGCATGATCCATCCTGGTCTGGCCGCACTAAAGCATCGGGATAAGGAAGAGTACGCGGCGGGCTACCGCGCCCGATTCTCGGAGATCCCGGACTCCGAAGCCGCGCATCATTGCTGGGGGTGTGGATGGGAAGACGCCGATACGGAAGCTATTGAGTCGGCCCGCCGCAAACGGGCTTCAGCCGAGGGCAGGGAATACCGCTTTAAAGAAACCTGGGGCAATCTTTTCGATTCAGGAGAGGAGGCGAGAGCCAACGGTGTTCCTTTTGAGGATGAGCGGACGGAGCCGTGGAAAGAGGGCTGGATTGCGGTTGACATTAAGCTCTGGATTCTGGCAGAGCGAGAGCCTCAAAGAAGAAGGTACTCAACGTGCCATGCACTGCCGTTGCTGTCGCAAAGGCGAAAGTTGGCGCCAGAACGGGCAATCGAAGCGCGGGCAGTACACTCAACGTAAGCGTCTTGTGTTGGCCGCGTGTACATAGGCCTGTTCTGCCGTGATGATGTGTGGATGGCTGATGTTGAGGTGAGCGGTGGGTTGGTGGCGGGTGCTCGGCGTCGTCGGAGTGCGGTGGAGCGGCGGCGGATTGTGGACGAGACGCTGGAGGCTGGGGCTTCGGTGGCTCGGGTGGCGTTGAAGTATGGCGTAAACGCGAACCAGGTGTTTCAGTGGAGACGTCTGCATCGTGACGGCAAGCTGGGCGTGGCTGCTGAGCAAGCGATCAAGCTGCTTCCGGTCAGCGTCACAGAGGAGGTCGAGCTCCGCAAGCCTGAGCCGTCGCAGGTTGAGCCGGTTCGGTGTGGTGCGATCCATATCGAGTTGCCGGGCAAGGTGCGGATCCGTTTGGAAGGCAGTGTTGATCCTGCGGTTGTTTGTGCGGTGCTGAAGAGCCTGCGCTCATGACCGGGCTTCCGGCAGGGACGCGGATCTGGATTGCAGCCGGCGTGACGGACATGCGGCGCGGCTTTCATGGGCTGAGCGCGCAGGTGCAGACGGTGCTCGAACAGCAGCCGTTGTCGGGCCACGTGTTCGTCTTTCGTGGGCGGCGTGGCGACATCGTGAAGGTGCTCTGGTTCGATGGGGACGGGCTTTGCCTGCTGGCTAAGCGGCTCGAACGTGGCCGCTTTGTGTGGCCTCAGGCGAGCACTGGTACGGTATCTGTAAGCCGTGCGCAACTGTCGATGCTGCTCGAAGGCATCGACTGGAGAGCACCGCTTCGAACGGGGGACCCGGTGATGAGTGTTTGAGTGTTTTGCCCTGTATTCATGCGGGTTTTCTGCTGTAACGCCGCGTCGATTCATGGCATACTTCGCACATGCTTGCTGCTGCACTTCCGGACCTTGAGTCGCTTGATGTTGAAGCGTTGAAGGCACTCGTGATTGCTCAGCATGAGCGCTACACGCGCACGCTGAACTCGCGTGCCGGCGAGATCGAGCGGCTGGTGCTGCTGGTCGCGAAGCTGAACCAGATGCTGTTCGGTCGGAAGAGCGAGAAGGTGCTGCGCCAGATCGAGCAGCTCGAGTTCCAGCTCGAAGACCTGCAAGCCGCCAGCGCTGTGGAAGAGGTTCAGACAGCAACTCCCGCAGAGCGGTCCGCAACGGCGAAGCCGCATCGCCGGCCCTTGCCGGAGCATCTTCCGCGCGAGGTTCACACCCACATGCCGGGTCATGACGCCTGCCCCGACTGCGGCGGCCGACTCCGCGAGCTGGGCGAAGATGTGGCCGAGATGCTGGAGTTCGTGCGTGCCAGCTTCAAGGTTCTGCGCCACGTGCGGCCGAAGCTGAGCTGCGACGACTGCGACCGCATCGTGCAGGCGCCGGCACCTTCACGGCCGATCGAGCGCGGACTGGCCGGACCCGGACTGCTGGCTCATGTGCTCGTGTCCAAGTATGCTGACCATCAGCCGCTCTACCGGCAGTCGGACATCTACGCTCGCGAAGGCGTCGATCTGGATCGCTCGACGTTGGCCGGCTGGGTCGGCGCAACCAGCGAACTGCTGACTCCACTGGTAGCCGCTGTTCGCGATCACGTGCTGTCGGCCACCAAGCTGCACGCCGACGATACGCCGGTCCCGGTGCTCGCCCCAGGCAACGGCAAGACGAAGACCGGCCGACTCTGGACCTACGTCCGCGATGACCGGCCCTCGGGTGACACCACCGCACCTGCCGTCTGGTTCGCCTACTCGCCCGACCGCAAGGGCGAGCGGCCACGCGAACACCTCAAGCTCTACCAGGGCGCTCTCCAGGCCGACGCTTACGCCGGCTTCCATCATCTCTACGAAGGAGGAGCAATCTACGAGGTCGCCTGCTGGGCCCATGCCCGGCGTAAGTTCCACGAGATCCACATCGCCCACGCCTCGCCAACCACTTCACAAGCCATCGAGCGTATCGCCGCGCTCTACGCCATCGAAGCCGAGATACGCGGCAGCACAGCGGAGATCAGGAAGACCATCCGGCAGGCCAGGGCAAGGCTTCTGCTCGACAACATGCATCTCTGGCTCGAAGCCACGCTCGCGAAGCTCTCGGCCAAGTCCGACACCGCGGCTGCGATCCGTTACGCGCTCTCGCGCTGGCGTGCGCTTACCCGCTACGTCGACGATGGACAACTCGAGATCGACAACAACGCTGCGGAACGGGCGCTGCGCGTCGTCGCGCTCGGCCGCAAGAACTTCCTCTTCGCAGGTTCAGACTCGGGAGGAGAACGCGCCGCAGCCATGTACTCGCTGCTCGGTTCAGCCAAGCTCAACGGCCTCGACCCGGAGATCTATCTTCACCAAGTTCTCGAACGCATCGCCGACCATCCAATCAGCAGGATCTACGACCTGCTGCCCTGGAATCTCGCCCTGTCCACCCAGACCGTACCCTCATAGCTTATGTACCCACACAGCGCTATGTGGATACATAACTCTGACACCCACCCACAACGGCCCACACCCTACGCTTACGCTGAAGCCACGCAGCCACGGTGTTGGCGTCACGATCAGGAAGCAGGTCGACCACCTTGCGCGTCTCGAGATCGCAAAGAATCGTGCCGTAGCGATGGCCCTTGCGCCATGCCCAGTCGTCGATCCCAAGCACGCGCGGAGCCCGGACCGGTGCCGCAGGTCTGCGGTGATGAAGCTCACGCAGCAGAGTCGACCGGCTCGCCAGCAGGCCCAATCGCTCCGCCAGCCTCGCACCCGCTCGACCGCCCAGGGCAAGCGTCAGCCAGCGGAGCGCCTCTCCCGATCGGCAGGTCCGTCGGCCATAACGTGCAACCGTACCCGGCAGTGCTTCCGTAAAGACCTTGCGCCGACAACCTGGCTCGACGCAGAAGAACCTTCGCGTCTGCAAACGGATGAGGACCGGAACGCCGTCCCACGGCAGGTCCGCCAGCCGACGGATGTAGCGGCTATGCACCTTCCGAGACGATGTTCCGCAGGATGGACAAATGGCCGAGGCATGGCACGTCTTCAACCGCATCTCGACCATACCAGCGACGCGGCCGAGGCTGACCAATTCGCTTCCGCAATATCAGGGACCAGCGTTCCTTGACGCATAGGCGGGGAACGGAGATCGCCAGAGCTACCTCTGTCTTACGCCTCAGAACGGCCGCTGGGAGAATCACCAAATATGCGCCAGAACCATTATCGCTTTGCGCTTACAATCATCACTGTACATAATTCGCATGATCAGACGTAACTATTTTATTTTTGTTTGCTTACAATGGCACAAGCGCACAAGCAAGCTCCCTTGCAAGAGAAAAGCGCCGGTATGCTCCCCGACGCTCTCGTGTTCTGACACAACTACTTTTTCGGTGGAACGACAGCATCCTTGGCGTTTTGAAAAGAGGGAACTACACGGTCGTTTTGGCGGCGATCTTGATCGACTCGCCTGTAGCCGGGTAGCGTCCCATGCGGGCTGCACGCTGGGCCTGACGAGTTTGCCCAGGCCTGGAATCGTGAGCTCGCCGGCCTTTTGCGTCTGCATCCTGGTCGGACTGTTCCCTATACCTCTCAATGGTCCGCGCGCATCTCGCTCACTCTTTGGCTGCGCACCTCGCGCGCCACAGCTCCGATTCTTGCAAAACCGCTCAGTTGAGGTGGGCCGGCCGCCAAGCTTCGTTCTCCGCAGTTTAGCGGCGGCGAGCGCTGGGCCGACTTACGGCTTTGTTGGGTCCACTATTTGGGGCATGGGACACCTGCAGAAACGTACGTCACAGGCATATCTTCTCTTAGCCGTCTTCAGCTCTAAGTCGTCTTCAGCATTGCCGCTCTTGGTTACTTTGACACGTCTGGCAACCCAGGGACGATAGTAGTAACTGGAGGCCACGATACGACGCGGGGCCGGAAGGAAATGCCTTGTCCAAGTGCAGCTTGATGAGAAGCAATTAGTTTTAGGACATTTAGCGCACGCTTTGCTGCGTCAGAGTGAACGATTTTCAATGCTTCGCTAGATTCTTCACCAAGAGAGCGTACGTCGGCATAATGACATTCATAATCAAAAGCCACATAACTTTGGATTGCATAGATAAACGGATATGAGCTCATTGTGGCTCTTTCTTCAGGAGACTTCTCCCAGGCGTACGGTTGCATCCCGGCTTCTGACCACACTGCTTCTAGATCCGACAAGGTGATCTCCGCGAGCTTCTGGAGAGGCTGCTGCATCGGCCCCGCCTTCGAATCTCCTCTAAGCAGCTCAACGAGCTGAACGGTCTTCGTACTCGGTTTTTCCAAAGCATTCCTCGTTTCGAGTTGACTTGGCACTGTCGGAGATCCGGACACGGGCTTCATCAAGATCAGAAAGAGCAAGGAAAGCAAACTAGCTACTCGCATTATGGCACCCCTGGATACGAAGTCACAACGTTGGAACAACTCGGAATCTGTACAACCAGGGTATTTATATTTGTGGTCGCCATGCCGTTGTTCGCGTCAAAGCCAATAGAACTGCCACCAGATGTAATTTGTGAGCCTGGTATCGGAAAACTCAGAGTCGCCGTGTTGCCTGGTCTGATGCCCGTCAGTATTCCGTTCGTGAGTGTCAAAGCGTTGTACGCCATAACGATTGGGAAATACGCCGCCACATTCCCAGGGTTTGCGCCAGCATTAAACGAATAAACCGATTTCCCCCCAGCCGGACTGAACGGAATCATGTGAGTGTCCATGATGTGCTGGGCAGCATTGTATTTACCGTTGAAGTAGTTCAAGGCCGCAGGATTCGCATGAGCACAAGGATTTACGCCCAAACTCTTCAGCCCAGTACTTGGGGCCTGTGGCAGCGGTACAGATGGTACTAAACCTGTAAACGACACAGGCATGAGGGAAAAGCAGTAGCTCGGATCACAGTCTGGTGTTGCCGTAACCGTCACAGTAACCGCCAAACAAGGAACATCGTCCATGGCGTGAACACGGGTGACTGCATTAGGTTTGTCTCCCCCGCTACAGGGGTCTAACCCTGAGGGATCGGAGAATCTAAGCGGGTTGTTGAAGGCATAGACGTACCGATTGAAGCTCTGTGGATCCGCAGAGTTATAGCTTGCATAGGACGGATCGGGCGAAAGCCACTGGCCGGTGCTGACGTAATAGTCGCGGAACTGTCCATGCTGAAAAGAGCCTTGCTGCCATGGCGTCGTCGCCATGCTGTCGTCCATGCCCGCAAAGTGAGCCTGATCGTCGTCTTCCCCTGAAACCGTGTTCAACGACGAGCCGGCGAGATGCGTCCCTGGATCGTCAGCGAAGGGCAAGGAGGTATACGTCGTGATGGTGCCGCTATGCTCCCGTGCGGCTTCCGTGCCCACTTGGTTCTGGTACCGGTAGGTCAGCGAGCCGTCGGCAGCATGGTAATAGGCGAACTGCTGTCCGTTCGCGAAGATTTCATTTGTGGTGACATTGAGGGACCCATCGAAAACAGCTTCACGCCGATTGTTCGCGCCATACGCATACAAGGTCGTCACTCCATCGTTCACGTTTGTTTGCCGCACGACATGGCCCAAGGGATCGAAGTAGTTCTGCGTGCCGTCAAAGTACTGCAGAACGGCTCCCTCTGCGTCGTAGGTCCAACCCTGGCCCCCGGCCACGTTGCCCGCGGCGTCGTAATACAACGAAGCGTTATAGTTATTTGACGCGCTATAGTTGAATTGCGGCTGCGGAGCACTGACCGTTGAGCCACTCTGGAGCGTTTGTGTCAGGCGATTGCCATAACGATCATAGGTCCACCCCATCGCAAGTCCGTAGGAGGAGTAGTTGATGGACTGCAACCGGTTGAGAGCATCGTACGAAACAGCGTCTGGCCCCAACACGGTATCATTCGTTTGTTGGGTCTGGCTTCCCTTGCCAGTCGCGGTCCAGCCATAAATTAGCTGGCCCTGCTGACAGGATAGGCCACCGGTAGTAGGAGTTCCTCCCAGGCACGATGTAATGCCTGTCTGGCGTCCAAGAGCGTCGTACATAACGTTTGTGGTGGCGCCGTTCCCAGTCTGCACGGAGGTCATTCCATTCGGCCCCAGTCCATTAGCTGTGTAGATGTTCTGCGTCTGCGCTGAACTTCCACCAGGCGGCGTTTGGGTATGGGTGATGGTAAAGAGCTCTTGCGCCACCGTGTACTGATAAGCGTTCGTCACAGTCGAGCCCGTATAACCTTGGGACAAATACGATTCGTTCTGCACGGTGCCATCAAGATTGTAAACATATGAGTAAGCTACATCATGAGCGTGCCCCTGGGGGCAGAATGTTGGAAGACATTGCTTGACCTCGACGACCCTCCCACCGCTGTCGTAACCAAAGACCGTCGCGGTGTTGGCACCATCCGTAACCGCAGTCAGCCGTCCCGCAGCATGTTGCGTTGATACGTTCCAATCCGAAGTGACTGAGTCATAGACAAAGCTCTTTTGAGGCGTCAGATTGTCGTCGTACACGATTTTGGAGACTCGCCCTAAGGTATCGTACTGAGTTGTTGTGGTAGTCAGCACGGAACTACTCGCCTGGTTCGCTTTCGGCCGCTTGCGCGTCACGAGCAGGCCTGTGCTGTTGTAGCTGTAGGAATATGTGGTATTCCCCCGCTCCGGCTCTGTAATGGAAGTCGTTCTCCCCGCAGCGTCGGTCTGGAAGATGCGTTGCTGGCCACCCTGTTGCACTGTGGTCGTATGATTGGCCAGATTATAGCTATACGAAGTCAGATAGCCGGTCCCCGCTATGTCCATTCCGCACGCCGTCGGCGTGTCATTGCCGAGAGCTGTCGAACTGACCTCGCACACCCCAGACATTCTGCCCAGAACGTCATATTGAATGATTTTCGTGATTCCGTTTACATCGACAGTCTGAACCGCTCTGCCGCTGTAGGTAGTCGTGGCAGTGCCATCATTCGTCGTCACACTCGTTGAGCGACCCAAGGCGTCGTATTGGTAGGCAGTTCCCGATCCCGAACAGTGTTTGGTTCCTCCGGTTCCAGACGCCTGATACGCGGACGACTGAAACATCAGCAGACCGCCCGCGTCGTAGCAGCTGTCCGTGAGATACCAAGGACTTCCGGACTGCCCGTTGTAGATCGCGTATTGGCTCGTTCTGCCGTATGCATCCAGGATTGTCTGCGTGTGACTTGATGTTCCCCCGCTATTCAGGGTTTGATAGACATCTACAAGGTTAGGACTATAGCCCGAGGTGGTTACACTGCCGGTCGGAGAGGTCACGCTTGTGACCCTGAGAAGCGGGTCGTATTGGTTGACTGTCGTTGTTTCTCCAGAATTGGCGCCGCCTATTGACAGGGCAGCGGTGGACGCGGTGTCATAGTTGGCCGATGTTGAGAGGGCAATCCCACTCGGAACTGCTGGAAGACTGGTTTGAGTAGCAAAAGTTTGGGTGGAGTCATACGTGTACTGCGTGACACCTCCATCCTGCGCTGTCGTGCTCAGGAGTGCTCCTGTGTCGCTGTACGTCGCCGTAGTCGAAAGGGTTCCGCTGCCTGTTGTGACATGTGTGGAGGTTTGATTTCCCCTTGAGGAGGAGGGAGCGGCAACATGCTGAGGGATACCCGAGGTGCTGGCTGGCGTAGTCTCATCGTATCCGAACGAGGAGGAGGAGATTGTATTACCGGAGCCATCCACCGTGGCTGAGTTGAGCGGCTCGCCAAGGAGGTTGTACTGTGTGGTCGTCTGACTCACGAGAGTGCCGGCTTGGTACTGAGCAGATGAAGTCAACAGCGTTCCAGACGGATCGTAACCATTCTTGGTCAACGATTGTGATCCGTTGTTGTAGCTGGCGGCCACGTCAACCTCCGAGATCGGAAGGCTGACTGCTTGCCCGTCACAGTTGAAGGAACCACTGCTTGACTCTCCACCGTTATAGCAGGTGTACTGGTCAAGAAGAGGCGGTGCACTGCCCCCCGATCCTTGACTGATCGTGCGATGTGTCTCCACCGGATAACCGCTCGGGCTAGCGAAGTGGTAAACAGAGTAGTTTCCCTTCTCGTCTGTCAGGGTCGTGGTACCGGAGCTCTGACTGTAGTTGCGAGTTCCATCTGTTGTGGTCCGGGCGATCCCGCTCGGAGTCCCATCGGCATTGATTCCGCTATTACTGCAGCCTCCGCTGTAAGCGTAAGAAATCACTCCTCCGGAGGGGAGAGTAATCGATGCCAGACGTCCTGTGACGGCTCCATCGGTAGCGCCAGGAGTGTGTTCGTAGGTGAAGTGATAGAAGCTGCCGTCCGCAAGCGTAATCCGATCGACAAGGCTGATGGAATTACTCCCATACTCCGAGACTCCACTACACCCAAAGTTCGTGCGAACCGTATAAGCGGCATAGCTCAGCGATGAAGTGGCTGTGCTGGCGTTGTTAGCCTGAAGAGTTACTGGGTAGGTGAAAGTGAGAGGGCTTCCGCCGCTAACCGTCAGCGCGGTCACCCCGAGTGTGTCCGTAAACACTCCCGTACTGCTTTTGCTGATCTCATTTCCATTTGAGTCGGTAATGCTGGCAGCGGTCTGACCGGTTGCTGAAGAAGCTGGAAAGATAAGCTTTCCGTTGCGGGTTTGTATATACGCCCCCTGATTCACAAGCTTGTACCCAGAGCCGTCCGAGGACGAACCATCTCCAGTAGTGACCGCTGGGGACGCAGGTTCCGTCACCGTTTTTGGACAAGCACCAGTGAGCGTGTAGTTGAAAGCGTGACTGCCGCCAAATGGATCGTAATAAACATAGTTATAGCTATAAATAGAGTGGGTTGGATGTGGATCGTCTCCGTCCGAACACATGTGATAACTCGTCGACTTCGTCAGATAACCAGCAAAGGATGTTCCGTTTAGGACTCCAGTAAAGCCCCAGGCCGGGTCGTTTGTCCAAGCTGCAGACCCGCCGGAACCTGTGGGGGTCCAGACCAAGCCTTGATACTGAATGGCATAGCTGAATGGCAATCCTCTGCCCTGCCGGTTGACGATCGGTACGGCAAACCTAATATTAAGATTGCCCAGGTTGAGTGAATCAAATCCGTGGTTATCAAAACTGGCAAAAGGGTAATTGCCTTCTGCGGTGTTCTGCGCCAGCACCGGCAAGACGCACAGCATCATCAACAAAATGCTTAACTGCTTTCTCATTAGAGCCTCTCAACTACTCGGCAGTGACGCTCGTGATGTGGATGTCCGACTGAAGGGTGCGCTGAACATAGCGCTGGATGTGGTGTGGAACGATGAACCCAGACTCAGGACTGTAGTCACTGAAGACCACACGGAAAAGCAGATCGTGGGCCGGTTCACTGTCATGCGCTTCCTCGTACTCAAGTGCTTTGGGAAGTCCGCTTAGAGCATCGTACAGGACACTTACCGCCGTGCCGCGCTGTGTAGTGAGGAGGTCAGCTGGCGAACTGGAACTGTCGACGGAGAGGTTTGGCAGATAGTTGATTCGCTGAGATCCGGCGGCAATATCAGCAGGTAACGTGCCGAGAGTTGCATTCGCCAGGTTTGATGTGGCGAACCAAGGCGAAAACCATGGTGTTGCCCACATACAGCTCAGATCCGTGACGATGTGTTGTTGGCCGTGAGAATCGGTGTATACACAGGCACGGACCCCCTGAAACGCACTTTGGGTCGACGAATGCGACTGTGTCGCCAGCGTCCAGGTCTCAGAGGCAGAGCCATCGGCTGCGGAGGTGAGTTGAACGGTGCCATGCTCATCGGTCGAACCCGCGTGCCATTCGGCAGTGCCACTCAACACTAATTTATTGGGCAGCTTTCCCGTCGGGCTAAACGCTTGCAAGATTTGCTGAAGAAGCGTCGGAGAGACCTGCTGCCCCCGCAGCTGCTGGTCAGAAAAGCAGCTAAGTGTGATGAGAAGTGCAAAGATGGGACGAAGGCTGGTCCAACCGAGGGAGCTTAGGATACGCGGCACTACTCTGTTCATACACTTACCCCGCTGAAGTACTCTGTGCAAACTGGGTAACAAACAAAAGTAACTGATGGTGAAAAGTACCGCACCTCTTGGCGGCTCGTCAACTAAAAAATCTGAGAGTCCTGAACGCGCGAGAGCTTGGAGTGATTGAGCGCACCGCTGCCCTGATTCTTTCGGCGATCGAGATCCCCGCAGCGGAAACTCAACAGCCCGAACAGACAGAAGGACCCGAAGCCGCGCCGGCGAATCCAGCTAATCAGTTCCCTTACCCATCGGTCGGAGGCTATCGGCCCATCGGACCGGCGATCCCTCACGCCCCACGAACCCAACTCAAGATCAATCATACAAGACAGCAGCGAATTCCAGTACCTTGCCATCGACACCATCCACGAACCAGCCACCAATCCCGGTCGCACCTTCGATGAATTCAGGCTGCAGGAGCTTGCCAAGACCATCCGCACCAACGACCTCATCCAGCCGGTCATCGGGCGCGCCAACACCGAAGGCTTCGAGATCGTCGCGGGAGCAAGGCGCTTCCGTGTCGCGCAGATCACAGAAGTTTACCCTTTCCACCCGTATCGTCGACATTGATGACGCGCGGGCCTTGGTGTGGATTTTGCCTGAAAACGCGCAACGTGTCGATGTCCACCCCGACGAAAAGGCGCAGGGCTTCCAGCGTTTGCTCGACATGCCAGGCTACGACGTTGCCGCCCTGGTCGAGAAGACAGCACTGAGCCCCAGGCGGTTGGTCTGTTTAGAGTCCGAGTCCGAATCCCTCAAAGTCAATTTCAGAGATAGTCGGCTCCGGCATGTTGCTGAGACCTTTATCAATGGAGAAGCTTTCCTCTGTGAGCTGCACGTCTGTAGTGATTCCTTGCGCCTGTTGCAAGGGGTTCGAGCCGTCTGACGTGTAGATTCCAACCTCGCGGGTATGAGGGTTAAGCCTGGTCAGAGCCTCTTGCTGGCCCGCGAGTTGGCTGCTTTCCCCGGTCAGGATGAGCCGGTCTGCGGAGAGATGCTGGGCGCTTTCGACGGTGTAGCCGTAGTCGATGTGCCGGGCCTTTTCCGGGTCAAGCTCGACCGCTCGCCCGCTGTCCAGCCTGGCTGAAATGGAGTTGTCGTCCCCGATCCGCTCGACGGTGGCGAAGTCCCCTGACCGGACGCGGTTCTCGCGGTCGGCGTTGGTGAAGCTGATCCGGTCTCCCTCGGCCAGCTCGCGGCTCTCCTCGCGGTAGACGGTGCTCTCGGCGGTCTGTCTTCTGAGCTGTGCCGGATTGTAGGAAACCTGTTCGCCCTCCCGCGTCTCGACGGTAAGGATGTTCTTATTGCCGTCCACGAAAAGCACCGTAGCCGCGCTGTTGTTTGGAATGCCCTCTGCGGCCGGGCTGCCCGTCTTGTAGTGGATCTCGTCGCCGGGTTGGTAGTTGGCTGCGAGCTTTTTGTTTGAGAAATCCTGCTCGACCAGCACGGGAACGGAGCGGCTCTCCTCCGCGATGCGTCCCTGCGCCTGGAGTTCGGCGCGGATGAGCTGCGTTAGCTCCTGCCGGTCGGCTGCATCAGGCGCGACGATCACGGTGCGGTCGGGCCGTGCGGCGTAGTCGATCGCAACGGCGGCGAGTCGGCTGTCCGGGTTTGCGTATTCATAGACCCTTCCCTGCTCCTGCAATATGTCCGTGGCCCTGCCCGGTTCGTTCGCTCGAAATGCTTGGACCGCCTCACGCGCTTGCTCGGTCGGGCTGAGCGGCCGGAAGTCCACGGCGGCGGTCTTGGTGACGTCGGTTGCCAGCCGTTCGCCCAGAGTATCGGCGTTGTTTGTGTAAACGCGGGTATCATCTGAGGCGCGAGAGATGGAGACGTAGGCAAGCCGGGTGTTGATGAGGCTCCGCGCTGAATCGGTGTCGATATTCACGATTACCCGGCCAGCCGTAAGCCCTTGGGAGCTGTGCGAGGTCACGGCGTAGCCGTGGTCGAACTGCCGATATTCTTTGGGGTCGAAGCTGACGGTGCGCTCCTCTTTCCCGTCAAGGCGAACGGCAATTTTCCCGTCCTCAAGGTTGGTGACGGTCCCTAGATCGCGGTTGGCGACTCCAAGGTCTTTGTCTGGGGCCGTGAACTGGATGCGGTCGCCGGTAGCGAACTCGCGGGTGGTCTCGCGGTAGACGTTGACGCCGCGAAGCCGGCGCGGGTCATAGGTTGCGCTCGATCCGTTGTCGAGGTCCACCGTAAGCGTGTTGGCTCGTGGATCGACGGAGCGTACGGTAGCGTAGCTGTCCCGCTCGATGCCCTCTACCTTGCTGCCGGTGGTGTATTGCAGGACTTCGCCGGGCTTGTACTGCGCGGCCCACGTTCGATCTGCGCCAGTCATATCCGAACGATGGGACAGAGTTTGGAAGTGGCGTCCGTCTTCGGCCAGGGTGCCGTTTTGCAGCATCTCGCCGCGCACGGCCTCATTGATCTGCTGGCGGCTCTTGTTGTCGGGAGACACGATGATGGTGTTCTCGGGTGCGGCGGCGTAGTCCTTCGCGATAGCCGTAACCCGGTCCTGAGCATTTGAAATCTGGGTGATGCGCCCCTGCTCCGCAAGCAAAGCGACACCCTTTTCCGTCTCGCCGGTCGCGAGATGTTGAACGGCTTTTAGCAGCTCGGAGTCTTTCTGCCGCACAATCTTGTCGAGCTGCGCGGTCTGCATCCCGGCCTCCTGCATCTGCTGGAAGGGTCGGCCGGCATCGACGCCCTGGTGCTGGCGGGTGTCGCCTATGACGAGAACGCGGTCATCGGGATTCAGCTTGTCGAGGAAGGACCGCATCTGGCGGCTGCTGGCAAGGCTTGACTCGTCGAGCATATAGAGATGCCGGTTGGCAGGATCGGCGCTGGGGTGGTTCTCGCCTCGGGCTAGGAAGCTCTGGAGCGTGGTCGCCTCGATTCCGGCCTCGCGGAGCTGGCCCGCCGCCTTGGACGTGGGAGCGAAGCCCTCGACCTTGTACCCGCTCGACTCCGCGCCCTCGCGGATAGTCTGGAGCGTCGTTGTCTTCCCTGATCCGGCCAAACCCTGTAGACCGTGGATGCGGTCGGTGGAGTTTAGAACCTGCTCGATGGCGTTGCGCTGGGACTCGTTTAGAAAGCCGCGCGTGTTGGCCTGTTCCCGCGCAAGCTCGGCTGAAAGAACCGGCGCGACGGTGTTGCGGCCTTCCAGAACATAGGCGACGTTTGCACGTTCGGCGGCGATGGTTTCGGGCGTGGTGAACTTCCGGCCGGAGTCGTACTTATCGGCCTGGACGCTACGAAAGCTGCCAGCTTCGCGCCGTGCGTCAAATTCGGCCCGCACCTCGGAATAGCTTGCCTCCCCAAAGCTCCGGCGCAGCGCATCCCGCATGATGGACCGCTCGTCGGCTACCGCCTCGCGCTCGAAAATGCGCTCACGGGCAAAGGTAACGGCCTCTTTCGCGTGGGTGCTGGTCTGTTCCTTACCTTCGGTTTTTTGCTCCTGTCGCTCGGCTCGCTGCTGCGCGGCGGCGACAACCTGCTGGGGTTGGTTGCCGAAGTCCGAAGCGACATCCTTGTGCGCTTCTAATACCTGTTCCGGGGTCAAAACCTGCTTGCGGTCGCGCGTGGAATGGGCTGCGTTCTCGGCGGCCTCAGGTCCGCTCCGTCCACTCTTCTCCAGGTGTTCTTTGATCTGCTGGGAACGTGGGCTGGAAGCGTCAAGGTACTCCTGCGAGTAGCCTTCGATTTCGGGGGCGCCACTGCGCCCCGTCTCCAGCTCGTAGCCAAGTTTACTGAGCCGGTTCGTAAGTTCCGACTGATAGACCGCCGTTGCGAACTGCTGGCTCTCGAAAAAAGCTCGTTCTTGGAGAGCGCGGGTAGACCCGTCCGCTCGTTCGGTGACGTTGAAAATAACTGCGTGGGTATGGAGCTGGGGCGCGGCATAGCCGTCCACCGGCCGGGCGGTGTCGTGCTCGAACTTCGCCGCAATGAACTTGCCCGTCGTTTCGGCTGGGTTGTTGCCGCCGATCCGCGCCTGGGTGTACCTCTCCAGCTCCGTAAGTGCCGTTGTTACCGCGTCCCGGTGAGCCTCGCGGACTCGTTCATCGCCGCCCACAAGGGCGGTGAGAGAGACAGACTTTGGAGCGGAGAACGTCGCATCCCACCCCGCCCGGTGCTCCACGGCCTTGGCTGTCGAGCCGTCCAAGCTGCTCTCCTGGGCGGCGCGATGCTTCACCATCTGCTCTTCAGTCTGCGGATGCTGCCCGTCTGCAAGCCGGGAGAACTCCAACGGCGCAACCTCACCGGAGAGGCCGAGTGAAACGGCGAGCTTACCCTGCCACTCGCCTTTCACCGTTTCGCCCTGCTTGTAATAGTTCTGCGTCTCGGACGTGAACTCCAGCTTGTGGTAGCTCTGCGCCTGACCGGAGCTGAGGGCTTTAGAAATGGTCAGCATGGTTACGGCCTCAGCTCAAGCGAGGGTGCGTCCAGCTCGATGTGCTCGGCGTGGTGTTTGGCCGCGAGGAGCCGTTGCACAGGCTCAGTCTCCTCCTGTTTGGTTGGCGTCGTCGTTGCAGGTTGCAGCTCGGCCTCAGTCTTAGGCGCGGGCCGTTCCTTTTTGCCGACGCGGGCCGTTTCCTGTGCCGCGTCCTTCGTCGGCCAGGGGATAGGCCCCGGTTTCTTTTCTTGCGAATGTACGGATAGATTCGCGTTGCCGGTTGCTGCTGGGCCTTTGGTCGGTGCTGTCGTCACCGGCTTTTGTTTCGGCTCCTCCTGATCTTCTTTCATCGTCGCGGGAGGTTGCGGGTCGCGTGGCTCCAAGGTGTCGGGATTGAAACTCATGCCGCCGTCCGCGTACTTGCGCGGCTGGAATCCAACCGTGGCCGTGGGAAGGTCGATGTAGTCGAAGTCGAAGCGGGCGACGTTGTTTCCCAGCTTCAAATAGGCGTGGCGGTCATCAAGGCCGGTGATTTCAGAACCCATCACCAGCGGCTCTATCTGCCGGTCGATGGTGAAGTTCTTTCCTGACCTGGAACCGTCAAACTTGGTTTCCTTCACCCGCTCAATCTCGACCTTGCCGATGGCTTCCGAGATCCATTCGGCGGCTTTCGGCTCGGCGGTCTTCATGTAAATCTTGGTCGCGGGCTGGGACAGCATGACCTCGGCCAGATGCCCGTAAATGACCTCAAGCTGTGCCTTTCCCTGGAATCCCAGCACCAGCGGATTCTTACTCTTCCGGTTCTCGGTGATGGCGGTGTGGAGCTGCGGGAGCTTCTGCAGGCTGGCGAGCTCGTCGATAACAAACCAGACGTGCCGCTGTCCCGGCTGTGGAGCGGAGAGCAGCCGCATCACCAGCAAGTCAATCCAAAGAGAATGCAGGGGCCGGAGCGTTTCGCGCTCGGGTGGGCGAGACGTGATGAATATCCAGCCGCGCCTCTCCTTGGCCCACGTCCGGGCGTTCCACTCGGTTTTCGCCTGATGCTTCTCGGGCAAGAGACGGAACGATTTCGCCACCAATCCGAGTGACGCAAGGACACCGCCGCGCTGCGGCCCGGCCTTGCGGTCGATGTAGAAACTCATCTCGGTTCCCTTCACCAGCTCCTCCAGCTTGTCGGCGTCGGCCATCCACTCGGCAAGTATTTTGGGCGTCGGGCCGCGCTTCAATATGTGCGCGAAAATCTGAGCCGGGGTCTGGTGAAAGAACTCGTCTTTGCCGTCGGTCGCGGGCGAATAAAGGGAGGCGGCGATAGCGTCGGCCTCCGCGTTCGACCCCATCTCCTGAGCCGGTCCCCAATAGGGGCAACGCTCATC
>CAHJWN010000048.1 GCA_903642265.1 Acidobacteriaceae bacterium
CCGGAGCCAGAGCCGGAGCCAGAGCCGCTGGTGTCCGCCGCCAACGCCTGAGAACCGCTCCCCAAGCCTGAACCCCTGTCCGCCAATGCCGCCGTTACAGAGAGTTGCTCGTTGTGCAGGAAGGCGTTCAGGGCAGGCAGCTGACTATGAAGCAGATCGCGCCCGTTCGTCGACATTGAGTCCAGCGAGGCCTTCACCTCTCCCTGGCTTCCCATCTCTGCACGGATCTTCAGCCATCCCTGGGTCCCGCTCTGCACGCCTACTTCAAGGGCTGTTGGCGTTGCAAGCAGCGTTCTATGCGACTCGACAGCCAAGGCAGATGCAGAGGGATCGGTAGCCCAGTGGCCTGCCCCACCGTTCGCTCCTGTTGTTAGGATCTTGGAACTCAGTGTCCCACTACTTACGGTGCTTTGAACGGCAGCGGCCTGCGCCTGAGACTGCGTATTTATCACCGCACCCGCAGACCCGCTAATTCGGACCGCAGCTAGACTGCTCCCGTCTTTGATCACGTTCCCAGCAGCGTCTGCGAGAGGTCTTGAGACGGGATTGACGGCGCTCCTGGGCGAGGTGCCTTGTGATGCGGGAGCGGCGATTCCACTATCCCCCGCAGTTCGCTTGGATGGTTTTTCTTTGCTTGCGGAGGACACTGGTCGGGGAACCGAGGCTGCCGTATCCTGAAGTTCCGGCGTGTGAGGCGTCTGCCCTTGAACAGGAACCAGATTTTCCAAATGATTTGGAGTTGCACTCCCAGCAGCGCTGTTCAACATGTCTGGAGATACGATCTGGGGGCTGTCCGACAAGCCTTCAGTTGTCTGGTTAAGCGTCAAGCCGAAATTTGAAGTGCTTACAGGATCATCTTCCTGCGATGTCTTCAAGAGAGGCTGCGCGCCAATTGAGTTCAGCAACTTCATGGAGACGTTCGTCGGTTCGACTTCCTCTCGCTTCATCTCCAGATCTCCATGAGACGGCACTCCAGTCCCATTGCCATCTGCTTGTCCGCTCTTTCTGTTGGGAGCCGAACCTGGAGATGACCTTCTGTTGCTCGCAGCTCCTACACTCTGGAGAGCAGGGGCGCCTTGCTGCGCAGGACGGACAAGAGCTGCCGCAGATGAGATTTCGGTCGAAGTCGCACTTGAGGTCGCAGCTAGCGACGCGGTCGAGTTAACGGTCGAGGTCACATCTAAGTTGGCAGATGGGGTCGCATTCGAGTTGGAAGATAAGCGCGATACAACAGCGGACTGCAACGTAAATTCGCTGCCTGCACTCGCGTCAATGGTGGTCAACGATCTCTCATTTAGCTCTGCGGAGCGAGACAAAATTGCAGATCCGGCATTAGTTGATAGTGTTGTGCGGGCAACCAGCACCCTGGCGGGCAGCGCTCGAGACGTACTGGGAGTTGTCCCGGATCTTTGGTTTGCAGCCGACCCCTCAAAGCCAGGCAACTGTACGCTCCAATCAACCGCAGTCAGAGGCTGAGGAGTTACTGGCACCACCTTGACATCGGAACCTGGGGCAATCGTTGCGGCGTGCGCAGCGGTCGTAGCAGCGCCAACTTTGGTAGATGCAACGCTATGGCGCTCTCGCTCCAAAGGAATCTTCCGCTCTGCAGATGCCGTAGAGTTCTTCGGCTTCGCAGGCAGGATCACAGATGTACCTGGCGCGGCTTCTTCAGATACAGCGAGATCCTTTCCACTCTGATTAGAAAGCGCCACCCAAGGAGCTCCTCCTAATGATGCGTTCGGAACCGCCTCCACGTTGCCTGCAGGACGATCGCTGGGCAATCCAGCTTTTGAGGCGACTTGCTGCTGACCCCATCGAGCGTCCTCCACAGCAGCCGAATCGTTCTTCGCACTCCCTGACGCTGTGTTATTCCGGCTTGCGATGGTGTTAGCTTTTGCCGTCACCAACAAGTTCTCCCCGGCAGACTGACTCCGATGGCCGGTCGCCGAGGGTAGCACCCGTGAAGAGGCTCCCGGACCTGCTGCAGATCTCGCTAGGGCAGACTTCTCCAGAGAGGACGACACCGCAGCCAATTTCGCCGGAGTAGACGTCGCCGCAGCCGACTTCATCGCAGCCGACGTAATCGCAGCAGACGTAATCGCAGCAGACGTCGCAGGAGCAGATGTCGCAGCGTCGTTCTCTTCAATACCGGCCGCCCTGCTGCTGACGTTTGTCGCAAACACGACGCCGAACGCCGCATCTGAGCCTGACTGGCCAGAGGTGACACCGGTCGAGTCTTTAACTGGCGTGCTTTGAACTTCGGCTATCTGTGAACCATGCTGCACGGCTGTCGCGATCACTCGTTGCGCCCTCAAGCGTTAGCTGACGCAGAGACAAAATGCACTCACATGACCAAACCGGTGGCATGGATCATTAGCGGGCGTTCATTCGTCGTGTTCGACCTGGTCGGCAGACGCGAGGCAAATCTTGCGCCACCACTGCTGGGCAAGGAACCTGTCGTCGCCATCGCGTTGCATCCTGCGAGCCTGTTCCGTATCGGATGTCAAACGCAGCTCCCGCAGCACACTTTCAATTTGTTCCAGTTGCATGCTCTTCCCGCGGTAGCTCTCCTCCGCCTCAAGCATGAGCGCCTCGCGCTGTCTTTTCAGTCCTAAAAGGGCTTGGGCATTCCATTCAGTAAACTGTGTCTGCGATGCCTGCATCCGCCATTCCAGATGTTGCCCATCATCGAGCGCGGCACGTGCTGCTGCACTTGACTGCATCGCCTGGCGCTCGCGCTGCGCAATGATGGATTCGGCCGCCCGTACCGCTGCTGCAGCCTGCTCGAGCTTGAGAGCCTGTGCATGTTTCACCGCGGTATACAACAAGGCAATTCGCTGAAGACTTTTCTGACGTGTCTGCAAGACTAGATCTCTAAATCCTGCAGCTTGGCGATGTTGTGCGCATACTCCACGCGCTCTTCGACCGACTGCTGCATAAACGCGCGCAGCGCAGGCATGGCGGCCATGGCGCGATCGAGCTCAGGATCCAGACCCGCCTTGTAAGCTCCAATACGGACCAGGTCGGCCGACCGATGGTGTGCTGCCATAAGCCGCCTCGCCAACGCCGCCTTTTCGCGATGCTTTGGTCCGGTCACCGACGGCATTAGACGGCTCAAGGAGTCAAGAACATCGATTGCTGGAAACCATCCCTCCGCAGCCAGCGTGCGCGACAGGACAATGTGACCGTCGAGCAGCGACCGTACCGCGTCGACGATCGGGTCCTGCTGATCGTCTCCTTCCATCAGCACCGTGTAAAAGGCAGTGATGCTGCCAACCTCAAAATTCCCTGCCCTTTCTACAAGCTTTGCAAGCCGCGCAAAGACCGAAGGCGTATACCCCTTGCTTGCCGGAGGCTCACCCGCAGCGAGTCCAATCTCGCGGGCGGCCATCGCGTATCGAGTCAGTGAGTCAAGCACCAGAAGAACATGTTTGCCGCGCGCTGCGTAATACTCCGCTACGGCCGTTGCCGCCATCGCAGCCCGCATGCGCAGCAAAGGACTTTCGTCCGATGTGGATACGATCACCACCGATCGCTTCATGCCTTCTTCGCCGAGCGCCTCATCGACAAACTGCCGCACCTCCCGGCCACGTTCGCCTACCAGCCCGACCACGGTAATGTCGGCTGCCGTGTTGCGCGTCATCATGCCGATCAACGTGCTTTTGCCGACGCCTGAACCACCGAAAATTCCAATTCTCTGGCCACGTCCAACGGTCAGCATGCCATCGATTGTTCGTACCCCGGTCGGCAGTGTGGTCCGGATCGGCATCCGCTCCAAAGGCCTGGGCACGGCTCCATCGAGTGGCCAGCTTTGTGACGCTCGAGGCAAGGGCCCGCCGTCAATCGGGGTGCCAAGCGCGCCCAGGATGCGGCCCTGCATTCCTTCCCCCACGTTAATGCCAGGTGTGGTGCCCAGCGCAATCACAGTGTCGCCATAGCGTATGCCCTTGGTCGGCTCAAGAGGCATGACCAACACGTTACGACCGCGAAAGCCGATCACTTCTGCACCATGTCTGCCACCCTCGCTATCGACAATCTCGCAGCATTCCCCCACGGAACACAATGGGCCGAGTGACTCCAAAGTCTGGGTGCTTGCCTCAACCACCTTGCCACACCACCGCCAGGCTGGCCTCTCCTCCAAGTGTCTAAAGAACGGCTCCATCCGCGTGTCGCGCATCTCGAGCAGTGATCCCGGAGACGCGGCGAACCCTGCAACTGGAAGAGCGGTCTTGATCACGCAGGCCGCCATCAGGCAGGCCGCCGCTGCATCAAGTCGAAAAAGCCGCGTTCTATCTCTCCCAGCTGTGCCGCAATACCAAGCTCTACCGTTCCCACGCTTGTCTCGAGCACACACTCCCCGCGCGCCATGCCTTCTTCGCCGACTACGCTCAGCGGACCGCCGCCCCTGGCTTCGAACTCCGCACTCCACATGGCAGCCTCGCTTACCGGAACTCGCAGCCGGACCTCGCTTTCTCCCTCTACCTTTTCGAGTGCCACCCGCACCGCAGCCGATAACAGGAGGGGGTCCATCTTCGACTCCCGGTAAAGTACCCTCGCTGCAATCGCAAGGGCAAGCTTCACCACCTGCGTCTCAACCGCCGCAAAGTATCGGGTCCGCTCTCGGCTGAAATCATCACACGCCTTGAGCACCATGGCCCTGTCCTCCTGAAGGCGCTGTTCAAGCTCCTGCTCCCAGTCGTTGCGTGCCAGCAACCTGGCTAGCCGCTTCGCCTCGTCCAGCGTTGCTGGCTGCGATTCTGCCTGATGATGCAACTGTTCCTGCAGCGCCAGGATCTCTGCCCGCATGGGCGCGCCTGCATCTCCCTTGGTCCCCGCCGACTCGACCTCTTCCACGGTCTCAAAATCAAGTCTGGCCACACCTTTGCCTTCTTCTGCAAACACACGCGCCACCGGCCGAGCGCCAGGCTGTGCTCCTACGCCATCAGACTGTGACCGCATCTTCCGCCTCCATTTTCAACATGATCTTGCCTTCAGCTTCGAGCTTCTGAGCAAGGTTCAATATTTCCAATTGCGCCGTCGTTACATCCTTCATCCGGATAGGACCCATGACCTCAATATCCTCCTTCATCATCTCCACAGCGCGGGAGCTCATCGCCGAAAAGAGATGTGCCCGGATGTTCTCCTTTGCGCCTTTCAGAGCCACAGCGAGCATCTTTTTATCCGCGCCGCCAACGATCTCGCGGATACTGGCCGCTGGCACAGTCAGCAGGTCATCGAACGTAAACATCAACGTCCGGATGCCTATGGCGATCTGAGGCTGCTTCTGCTCAATCTCCTCGAGTATCCCTTTGCTCGCGCTCTGATCAAGTCGGTTCAGCAGATCAGCCACTGCCTTGAAACCTGCATAGCTTCTCCTCCCGGTTGATCCCAGTGACTTCATCTTGCGGTGCAGGATGATTGCCACCTTCTGCGCCATCTCCGGCGAGAACTGGCGCATCTCGGCAAGCCGCTGCACTGCCTGCACCCGCAATGACTCATGGAGGCACATCAGCAGCACCGCGCCACGCTTTGCATCAAGATGAGCAAGCACCAGGGCCACCGTTTGTGGATGCTCATTTTCGAGGAATTTACTCAGCTGCTGCGGATCCATCTTCTGCAGCATAGCCAGGTCGCCGGCAGTGCGCTCCTGCATGCCCTTGACCTGCGCCAGCATGGCTGCAGCCCGGGTGCCACCAAACGCTTCAGTGAGAAGCTTCATCGCGTAGTCCGGCCCACCCCGAACCATGTACTGCTGCGTCTCGAGCAGACCATAAAACTCGGTGAGCACCTGGGTTGCAATATCTGGCGAGACGGACTCCATCTTGGTGATCTCGTCCGTCACCCGCTGCACTTCGTCTTCGCCAAGCCCCTGCATCAACTTCTTGCCTAATTCATCACCGACAGACAGCAAAAGGATTGCCGCTTTGCGTATGCCTGGGATGTTTGCCGGTGTGAACCCCGACTCTGCCGCCAGCATCAGCTGGTTTTCCGCCGGGCCTGCCGTCAACTCTGGTGTTGCTGCTGCCATCGCCCAACCTCTCTCCGGACCAGGTCCTACTGCCCATCCCCTACGCCTGCGGCTGTTCCTGTTCCGGCGGAGCAATCCAGCCCTGCAGCAGCCGGGTGCTCGGAGTCGGATCGTTATTAATGTTTTCCGTAATGCTGTCAAAGATTGCCTGCGCTGAGTTTTTACCTTTGCGCTTCAGTGATACCGGATCGGCCTGGCTTGCTGCCACCGCGCCGACAGATTCGTTGGCAAAGCCAAGTTGCTTGATACTCGTTGCATGTGGGGCAGCAGTCTCTCCACCTGCTCCGAGCGCGGCCGCCGAACGTACCGCACCCGGTGCAAGCAAGACTGGCTCCTTCAACGTAGCCATCACCTGGTTGCCAACTGGCTTGAGCACAAGGACGATCAACAGCAGGCCGCAGATTCCGAGGATCACCGTCCGCAGGAAATTCGGCTGCGAGTGTAAGAATCCTTTAGCGGCCTCGGTCAGCTTGTCGAGCATTGCCAGAGGTGGTTCAGGAGCGTTGCCGCTGAAGCTCATATTTTCGATCACCACCTGGTCTCCGCGTTTGGCATCGAAGCCAACCGCCGCTTGGGCCAGCTCTTCCAACCGGTGCATTTCTTCCGGGCTGCGCGGCTTCCATACGATCTTCATCGCTTTGCCAGTCCCTTCCGTCGCAGCCCGATCATTCACCACCACCGCTGCAGTGACACGAGCCAGACGCCCCGGACCTTCTTCAAAGTGGGTTGTATGTTTCGTCACTGCATAGTTCCCGCTCTCCTGCTTGGTTGTCTGTCCCGGTGCGCCGCCCTGCGGATAGACAGGCAGACCATCCTTGGCGTCTTTACTCAGCAACGGCGGAGTGCCTGGAGCGGCCGCCTTCTCTGAGCCCTGCACCGCACCCTTTGGAGCGGCCGCCGGCGTGTTACTCGCCGTTCCCGGAACCCCGGACGCCTTGGCTCCAGAGGTCGAACTCTGCTCACTCCGTTGCATACTTGTAGCAGCAACCTGCGTGGGGTCGTACACTTCATCGACCTTGTCCTCAGTACCTTGGTCATAGCTCAAGCGCACCGTGGCCCGCACATTATCGTGCCCTGCGAGCGGTTCCATCAGGCTCACCAGCTTCGCTTCAAGCTCCTGCTCCTTATCGCCCTCCATCATGCTCTGCGCATGCGGTTTCAGGTTCACACGCCCGTCCGCATCCACCAGCACCACGTCCGCCGGACTTAGATTGTCGACAGCGCCAGCCACCAGGCTGCGAATTGAGTCCGCCTCACCGGGTTCAACAGAGGACCGTTTGAGCTTCAACACCACCGAGGCCTTCGCCACCTTATCCTCAGCCGCAAACAAGCTCTGTTGCGGCAGCACAAGATGAACGCGCGCCGACCGCACCACCGCCAGCGTCTGGATCGTGTGTTCCAGCTCGCCTTCAAGCGCCCGCTGATAGTTCACCCGCTCATCGAACTCGCTGCCGACCCAGTTGGGTTTATCAAACAGTTCGAATCCCAGTCTGCCCGACTGAGGCATACCCTTCGCCGCGACTTCGATGCGCGCCTTATCCACCGTATCTGAAGGGACTTCGACGCTTGCTCCGTCTGCCGACATGCGGTAAATGATGCCTGCCGCAGCCAGCTCCTGGGTCACCTGAGCGGCATCTTTGGCATCGAGCTCATTGAAGAGCACCTTCCAGTCCGGCCTCTCCGCATACCAGATCATTGCGGCGATCGCAGCCAGCAGGAAAGCTGTTGAAGCCAGCAGGATGTTCCGTCTTCCTGCCGGCATGGCCGTCAACCGGTCGCGCAGATTCTCGGCCATCGCCTGAGGCGACATCGCCGGTGCGATGGGAACCGCCCCCGGCTTGCCCTGCAACGTCTTCGCTGTACCTGCCTGATCCGCCACCAGTTACCCCTTGAACTCTACGAGAGTTGCCTTACTTCGCGGTGTTGGTCCGCTGTGGTGCGCGACAGGCTCTCACACACGCCCAACTGCCCGGCATCATCATTCAGAACTGCATGCCCATCATCTGCTGGTATGCCGAGACGGCTTTGTTCCTTACCTGAAGCGCAAGCTCGAAGGCAACGCTCGCCTTTTGTTGCGCGATCATCACATCGTGAACTTCCACGCCCTGCCCGCTGAGCAGCCCGGTTACCGCGTCGCCCGCTTGTTTTCCCAGCGTCTGCGTCTGATCCATAAGCGAATGCACGACCCCCGCGAAGGGCGTAGAGCCAGCTCGCCCGATCATTGAGTCCTTTATGTCTCCTTCAGCTTTTCCAGTGATGGGTGATGCCGCTCCAGCAAATGCGCTTGCTGCCTTATCGAGTGCAATCATTTTGAAGTCTCCTTTGTTCCGCGTCTTCCTGCCTCTACTGCCGAGTCGGGTGTGTTTACTTGATCAAGTCCAGCGATACCGCGATCATGCTCTTTTCTGCCTGTACCGCAGAAGCATTCATTCCGTAGGACCTTGTCGCACCCATAAGGTCCACCATCTCGGTGAGTGGATTGATGTCGGGATACGCGACGAACCCATCGGCGTCAGCATCCGGATGGCCGGGCTCATAACGCCGCAACGGCTCACCCGTGTCGCGAATGATTCCGGTCACAGCGACGCCTCCAGGCACAGTGCCCGAGGCGCTTACACTCCCCGGCATCCCGGTCAGATAACTTGCCGCCTTCAGCTTGCCCAACGTCCCGAACTGGCCTTGCTGGGCGTGCCCGAAGCCTGCCTGCCCAATCAGAGAGTCCTCAAAGCTGCCGCCGTCCTGCGCCTCGAAGACCACATGCTCGCGCTGGTAGACACCGCCGTCGGCCGTCCGTGTCGTTTCCGAGTTCGCCATATTTACCGCGACCACCTCGGCCCGTATTCGCTGCGCCTGCAATGCCGACGCACTCACATCCAAAGCTCCAAAGAGATTCATTCCCACTCCTCTTTCAGGTACTACCGCATAAATTCTTACTTTCCGTCTGCCGAATGTATGGCGCTCAACACCTGCGAGAACTCGCCCTTGATCAACTGCGCGCCCAGCTTGAAGCGCAATTGCGCCTTCGCCAGCTCCATGCCTTCGCGATCCATTGAGACATTGTTGCCATCTGGTCTTGCCACCAGGCCGTCGACTGCCGTGATCTCCGGATCGAGCGCCATACCCAAAGCATTGGGAACAGTATTAAGCTGTCGTGCAAACTCCTGCTCAAAATCGAAACCCTGCGCTCTGAAACCCGGTGTGTCGACGTTTGCCATGTTGCCTGCAGTCAACTTCAACTGGTCGCTCGCCAGATCGAGATACCTGGTCAGCGCCTCGCTCATCGGAGATGTCAGCTGCATTGGCTCAACCTCGTGACCAATAGGAGCAGCCGCAGTGCCAAAACAGGGCGTCGGCACATGAGAACCCTGCCATAATTGAGTGCCGCCCTACCGCGCCAGAACACCAGGCCGATCAACACCAACCGATTGCCTCACGAGATGCGCGCAGAGACACATCGCAGTACCATATCGATGTGAAGATCTCTCGTCTGCTTTCTCTTCCTGTTCTCGCCCTTAGTATCGCGACTGCCGTTGCACAGCAAATCACCTTGCCGCTCTGGACCCGCGGAGCACCTGAACCCGCGACCGCTAAAGGCCCGGAACGCGACACGACCACGCCGACCGATGCGCTCATTGCGGGCAGGAAGATCATCAAACTCACCGATGTCAGTGAACCCACACTCACGGTCTACAAGCCTGCCCCTACAACCGGCAATGGTGCCGCAGTGCTGGTCTTCCCCGGTGGCGGTTACAAGATCCTTGCGTATGACCTGGAAGGCACCGAGGTATGCACCTGGCTCAACTCCATTCATGTCACATGCGTCCTGGTGAAGTACCGCGTTCCCTACGACGGCCACTATCCTGAACGTACCGAGGATCTCGAAGACGCCCAGCAGGCAATGCGACTGACTCGCAAGAATGCTTCGGAATGGGGCATCGATCCAAAGCGGATCGGCGTCCTTGGCTTCTCTGCCGGAGCGCATCTCGCCGCAGTCCTGAGCATCCACTCGGATCTTCAGCCCGATGCTGCCGTCAAAGATCATGGCGGGATCGGCGACGTCATTAGTGCCCGGCCGGACTTCGCGTTGATCATCTATCCCGGCTACCTGGTGCACTGGCCCGACAAAACAGCGGTTGCGCCTGAAGCCGTACCAACAGCATTGACTCCGCAGACGTTTATTCTTCAGGCCGAGGATGATCCTGTACACGAGGAAAACGCACTTGTGTACTTTCAGGCGCTGAAGGAGGCAAAGGTTCCGGCTGAGTTACACCTCTTCTCGCAAGGTGGGCACGGCTACGGGCTTCGACCGACCGATCTGCCGATCACCCACTGGCCATCGCTTGCCGAAACCTGGCTCAAAACCATTCACGTTCTAAATTAGTGCTCAAGTCGAAGGCGATCCCGTGACCCGTCCAAACCGTATGTCGACGGCCTCGATCACCTGACGTTCCTGGGTGAGGATAACGCCCCGCTCCAGCACGTGCATCAACTCGCGTACGTTACCTGGCCACCCGTAAAGTAGAAGCTTTGCGACAGCTTCTACGCTCAGGCGCTTGCGTGGTGCTCCCTGGCCCATTTTCTCCAGAAAGTGGTCTGCTAATTCCTCAATATCTTCGCGTCGCTCGCGCAGTGCAGGCACTTCCATAGGGAAGACAGCAAGCCGGTGGTACAGATCCAACCGAAAGCTCTTCTCTGCAGCTTTCTGCTCAAGGGGCTGGTGCGTTGCGGCAATCACCCTTACATCGATTCGAAGTGTCTCGTTGTCCCCCACCCGTTGTAACTCGCCACACTCCAGGAAGCGCAGCATCTTTGCCTGCAGTGCCAGTGGCATCTCGCCAATCTCATCCAGAAAGAGAGTTCCTCCATGGGCCGCCTCTATCCTTCCGGTTCGAGCCTGCACTGCGCCCGTAAACGCCCCGCGAGTATGTCCAAACAACTCTGCCTCAAGCAACGACTCAGGGATCGCCGCGCAGTTCAACACAGCAAAGGTCTTTGCAGATCGGAGACTCAGCCGGTGAATCGCCTTCGCCACCACCTCTTTGCCCGTGCCCGTCTCGCCCTCAATCAGCACGGAGGTTGAACGCGGCGCAATCAATCGAATCATCTCTCCAAGCTCCGCCATGCAGGCACTACGGCCAACCAGCTCCGTCAATCCGGAATCCGCTGGCCGCACTGTCACTGCAGAACGCCATCGATCAGCAGCGCTTCCAGGAAGCGTTCTTTGCAATGGCGCACCGCGTGGAACCAAGACCGATGAAGCGGCCCAGATAGCAGTATCGTTCAGCGGCACGGAATCATGTGCCTCGCGCAAAGCGTGGAGCAGTTCGTTCCGTCGAGGGCTACGGGCGCCATCCTGCTCCGCGCCCCCATCCATGCGCAACATATCAATGTTTGGAAACATCAGCTTCACCTGGCCAACCACCTCCGAGACATCCAGGTCAGGCAGCCAGCTATCCAGCAATAACGCCTCGGCTCGCTTCTCTTCGAGCAAGGCAATTGCTTCTGCCCCGCCGCTGGCTTCGCGTACCTGCCACCGAAGACTTGTGAGGCTTGTCCGCAGCCTAGCCCGCAATGCTGCGTCTGTACTTGCGAGGACAACTGTCCGGATCACGGCTACGGCCTGTTCCTCGGTAGATGCAAAGCTCTCGTTCTTCATAGCTCCTCCAGCAAATCTCGAATATGAAGCGACCCTACGTCCCACAACCACCCTGGCTAATCCGCAGAATCTGGCCCAGGTAGGCCATGTGCGCGTTGGAAATAACGTGTTCAGGAATTGCTCGCTACCTCAAAGGCAACCATGAGCAACTCGCCGATCTCTCGATTCAATTCAATCTCCATCACGGTCCGACTGCTGCAGCAGCAGTACATCGCACAGGTCCAGATCGAACAGCGTCTATTTACTAATGTGGCGGTTCAAGCACCTCGGCGCACGAGTTGGGCAGTGTCGAAGTCCGCACGTCTCGGAGCCTTGCGGCCCAGCGCCGGGGCCATATCCGTTGTCCCATCGCTCAACATGTAACCCGATCCGCGCACTGTTTCGATCAAGTCGGGTCCAGCAACCCCGAGCTCATCCAAGGCACACGCGGCAGCAAGTTTTCTGCGCAGGTAGTTGATGTACACGTCCACCACGTTGGTTCCTGTGTCAGGCGACATCTGCCACACCTCTCGCAGTAGCTCAGCACGGCTGCAACATTGGCCGCGGCGTTGGAGCAGAAACTCCAAAAGCGCAAACTCCTTTACCGTGAGGTCGACCTGATTTCCGTCGCGCGTGACGCGGCGATCCATTCGATGAAGCTCTATGCCGCTCTGTCGCAGCACGGGGTCGGCGAAGTGCTCCCGTCGGCGCAGAAGCGCCTTGCATCGTGCCTTTAGCTCATGGAAGCTGAAAGGCTTCAACATGCAATCGTCCGCGCCCAAGTTCAGGCACTTGACGCGGATCTCGACGTCGTTACGGCCTGTCAGCACAAGCACGGCCATGCCGTCGAACTTGCCGGCAAGAAATTCAAGTATCTCGATGCCGTCGCGTTTTGGCAAGCTCAGATCGAGCACCATCAAATCGGGTCGGCGCTTTTCCAGCCGGTCCATTGCAGTCTGCCCATCTGCGATCCATTCCACATCATGACCCTCAAGCTTCAGACCTTTTTGAAGGAACAAACCTAACGCGGAATCATCTTCAACAATCAACACCTGCATCGTCACCTCGCCGTTTGGTAGCCGCCTTGGACGGTCGATCTCTAGATCTCGAGCATGTGCAAGACTCGTTGCTCTACCTTCCTACCCAGGGGTGCAGCGGGCAAGCACAGATATACATTTCTTGATCCCTCCTTCCCAAATCAGGAACGGCTCGCGCGAGCCCGCTCTCCAACCGAGCGTTCTGCCAACGTCAGCCTAGGTCATGGGCGAGCCGCAGTAGCGTCAGCCTGTGTCATAGGCGAGCCGCAGTATGCGATGAGGTTCTGCGTAGAGGGCCAGCAAAAGTCTTTGCTTGCAATTCGCCTTTTATTCGCTACACTAACGGAATGGCGATCACCCGGCGGCAAAAAGAGGTCCTTGATTTCCTTTCAAACTTCACTCAGAAGAACGGCTTTTCACCCTCGTACGAGGAGATTGCAGCCGGTCTCGGGCTCAGCTCGCTTGCAACCGTGCACAAGCACATTACGAATCTGCAAGGGAAAGGATTGCTGCAGCGTTCCCACAATCGCAGCCGTTCAATTGATGTTCTGCCTGATCGTACCAACAAGAGAGGTGCCGACCGGCTTCCGCTGATGGGTCGCATTGCCGCAGGACAGCCGGTCGAAGCCATCGAGAGCGCAGAGAGCATCTCGCTCAGCGACATCATCGGGAATCGCGAGGTGTTCGCTCTTGAAGTGCGCGGTGATTCCATGCGCGACGAACATATCGTTTCCGGCGACTACGTGCTCGTCGAACGCACCAAGACCGCCCGCGAAGGTGAGATCATCGTGGCCTTGATCGATGGTGCCGAAGCCACCCTGAAACGCTTCTACCGGGAAGGAACTATGATTCGCCTTCAGCCATCGAACGCGGAGATGGCGCCAATCTACGCCCCGGCATCCAATGTAAGTATCCAGGGCAAGGTCCTGGGCGTCCTGCGGAAATACGCCTGAGGTCGAACCTATTGCGCCCTTCTAAAACGTATCGCGCCCTTATAAGTAGAAGCACACACCCGTTTCCGGTTCACTGAGTCACGGAACCATCTCCGACCTGCTTGCGTACAAACATCTGAGACGCACTGACACCGGAGGAAGCACCCTTGGCACTCAACCGTAAACGCAGGAATTTTTGGCTCTGGGGCGGACTGGTCAGCTTCGTTGTTCTGGTCGTGCTCGGCATCACCATTGTTGCGCGCGGCAAGAGCACCACCTTCGAACCCTCGCAGCTGGCAAGAGCGGAGACCGGTGACATCGCTCGCTCTGTAGTTGCCACGGGTAAAGTCCAGCCGATCACCAAAGTTGAAGTGAAGTCCAAGGCGAGTGGCATCGTCACCCGCCTCGACACCGACATCAATGCGCGTGTGTCTCGTGGCCAGGTTCTTGCTCAGCTGGATCAGCAGGAGATTGCAGATCAAGTTGCTGCGCAGAAGGCCACCCTGGCTGCATCCCAGTCAAACCTTAGCGCGGCCGCTGCTGCCATCACTCTCGACAAGGTCAATGCGGAAGCGCCCGACTTGCCCATGTTCAAGCACACCTACGAGCGTGCCGCCGAGATGTCCAAAGATGGTGTTGTCTCGAAGCAGGCGCTCGATGATGCTCAACAGAAGTACCTGGCGGCCGTGAACATACGCGATCGCGCACTTTCGCAGATCGCTGTTGATACCTCGAAGATGCACCAGGCCCAGGCCCAGGTCGCGCAATCGCAGGCTTCGTTGAAGCAGCTTGAAGACGAACTCAGCTATACCACAATTGTTTCGCCCATGGATGGCGTCATTCTTTCCCGAGATGTTGAGGTCGGAGATGCGGTCAGCTCCATTCTTGTGCTCGGTTCGACGGCTACGCTCGTCATGACGATCGGCGATACTCACCAGGTTTACGTGCAGGGCAAGGTGGACGAGAGCGGCATCGGCCAGGTCTACATGGGCCAGCCAGCACGTATCAAGGTCGAGTCGTTCAAAGACAAGACGTTCCTTGGAAAAGTCACACGCATTGCTCCGCTTGGCGTGGAGAAAGACAACGTGACGACGTTTGAAGTCCGCGTATCAATCGACAATCCCGGCGGAGAGCTTAAGGCGAATATGACTGCCAACGCTGAAATTCTGCTCGATGAACACAAGAACGTCCTTACCGTCCCTGAACAGTCCGTACTCTACGATAAAGACCGCAACGCCAGCGTCGAAGTGCCAGATCCCGGTCAGAAAAATGGACGCAAAAAGGTATCGATCACGGCTGGCATTTCAAATGGCACCAGAACCGAAATCATCGCCGGCCTGAAATCTGGTGACACCGTAATCCTTCAGCAATAATCAAGTAAAAATACAGGAGGCCAAACATGATTCTCCGTAGCCTGTCACTCGCTTTCACAGTTGCATCGACCCTAACTGCCTTCGCCGCCGAAGGTTCGTTCTCCCGCAATCTGAACGTCTCTGGCTCGCCGACGATCAGCATTGCTACAGGCTCTGGATACATTCACGTCACAACCGGCTCACAATCTGAAGTCCGCATCAGCGCCCGAGTCAAGTCGGAGCATAGCTGGTTCGGTAACGGAGGTTCCGACTCCGATCGCGTCAAGCAGATTACGGACAACCCGCCTATCGTTCAGAGTGGCAATGCAATCACAATCGGTTCGCCCGATAACTCGGGCAAATTCCGCAATATCTCCATCGATTACGACGTAACTCTACCAGCTGCGACCACCCTTAAGGTCGACTCCGGCTCAGGTGACATCGAAGTCGCCAATGTCATCTCACTTGTCTCCGCCGAGACTGGCTCGGGTGACATTCACCTCAACAATGTCGGTCCTACTCCGCGCGTTACAACGGGATCAGGCACCATCCGGGCTCAGGGGGTCCACGGAGCGGCTTTCCTGGAGACGGGCTCCGGCGACATCGAGTTCAATCAGCAGAGCGCCGGCGACGTGAAAGCGCAGACCGGTTCCGGAAGCATCCGCCTGCGCGGCGTGAACGGCGGCGTCCGGGCCAATACTGGGTCCGGAGACCTGGAAATTGATGGAAATCCTTCCTCGGAGTGGAGGGTCGATACCGGTTCTGGCTCTGTACACCTCAGCCTGAACTCTCAGGCACACTACACGTTGAACGCTGGTACCAGTTCGGGCGGCATTAACATTTCTGTCCCCATCAGTAAACAGGCAGGCCTCGACAAGCAGCACGTCACGGGCACCGTGAATGGCGGCGGTCCGACGGTCAGAGTCAGCACTGGCTCAGGAGATGTCACCGTCAAGTAAGTTCTTCGCAGACTCTGATTACTGTCTGCTAATCCGAGACTATAGGCAGCTCTCAAACCCTGCTAGGTTCATTGATCCCACGGTAAGTATGCCTCAGCTTCAGGATTAGCTACTATAAACTTGCCGTATGGCGCGTGGTTTCTTCATCACCTTCGAGGGCTTGGACGGCTCCGGCAAGACGACGCAACTCCGCCGCCTCGCCTCGTCGCTCACTGAGCAGGGACATGCAGTCGTCGCTCTTCGTCAACCTGGCGGAACTGCTCTGGGCGATCGCATCCGCTCCGTGGTGCTTGACTCCCGTAGTGATGCTGCCTTAGGCGCTATCAGTCCCGTGGCCGAGCTCACCCTGATGTTCGCAGACCGCGCTCAGGCGATTGCAGAGATCATCCTTCCTGCATTGACTGCCGGTTCAATCGTTCTCTGCGATCGTTTCACGGACTCCTCCGAGGCCTACCAGGGTGGGGGGCGCCAGCTTGGTAGCGAGCGCGTCTTGTCGCTTCACGCCGCCGTCTGCGACAACCTGCTGCCTGACCTGACCATCCTGCTGCTGCCGCCGCTCGAGCCTTCGCTGCAGCGGGCTCGTAATCGCAACCAGCGCCATACCGTCAAAGAAGGCATAAACGAGAACCGCTTTGAAATGGAGTCCGATGACTTCCACCGGCGCATTTACTCGAAATATCAGGAGATTGCCAGCCGTGACTTCGCGCGAGTCTTTACGATTGCCGACGAAGCGCCTATCTCTGTCATCGAGGCAAAGATAGCCGCACTTGTCGCGTCTCGCCTCCCGGTTCCGGCCCTGACAAGATGATTCCTCCCCTGATAGAAACATCCAAATCTGAAGCTGCGAACCTACAGGGCAAATCGACCGGCGGCTGCCCTGCAGCCAGTGATGGGAACCCCCTGCTCACACCACCCGCAGCAACATCAATGGCTGTTCCACCGAGCTCTACTGTGTACAAGCTTCCTCCCGGGCTCAAGCATTCGCTTCCCTGGTATGCCAGCAAGCCGTGGGTCAAACTCGGGAGCCCGATCCTGTTGTTTGAGTACCTGCACCGGACCTATGGCAACATAGCCTGCTACAAGCTCTTCGGAACACCCATTGTCTTCTTGAACGATCCTGAGTACATTCGCGAGATCCTGGTCAACCAGGCTCCGGCGTTCGTCAAAGAGCGCACTGTACGTCGAATGAAGGTATTGCTCGGTGAAGGACTCATCACCTCCGACGATCCCATCCACATCAGGCAGCGCCGCATCGCCGCGCCCGCCTTCCATCGCCAGCGGATCGCCGCATACGGCGATCAGATTGTTGCCTGTGCCTCGTCGCAGAACGCTCGTTGGGAATCACGCGCAAACCCGGAAGTCCCCATCGACATAGCATCAGCCAGCATGGAACTTTCGCTCGAGATCGTGGCTCGCACCCTCTTTGATACCGAGGTTACAGAAGATATCCGCCGCATTAACGATGAAGTGAACACCATCATGGACCTATACAACTTCATCGTCGCTTTCCCTCGGATCGAACTCTTCATGAAATTGCCCATCCCGGGAATCATGCGATTTCGCAAGTCGAAGGCGCGTTTGGACGCGGTGGTTGATCGTCTAATCCGCGAGCACAAGGAAGCGACAGCCGCCGGCAAACCCGATCCCGGGGATCTTCTCTCCATGCTGCTTTCTTCTCGCGACGAACAGGCCGATGCTCTTGGTCATTTCACCGGCATGTCTGACGACCAGGTTCGAGATGAAGTACTGACAATCTTTCTTGCCGGCTATGAAACTGTTGCCAATGGCCTTACGTGGACGTGGTATCTCCTGAGCCAGAACCCTGAGGTCGAAGCTAAACTTCATGCCGAGATCGATGCAGTTCTTGGAACCGGAAAAAGTCGGCGTACAGCCACGCTCGAAGACTATCCGAACCTGAAGTACACGGAACAGGTCTTTGCGGAGTCGATGCGCTTGTATCCGCCGGCCTGGGCGATGGGCCGGATGTCTACAAAACCGGTGAAGCTGGGTGAGTACCTCATTCCGCCAGGGGCCCACTTCTTCTTCAGCCAGTACATTATGGGCCGGAGCGAGGAGTACTACCCTGATCCGCTCCGTTTTGATCCGGAGCGTTTCTCTACCGAAAACAAGGCGAGGCGGCCCAAGTTTGCCTACTTCCCTTTTGGCGGCGGAAGCAGGCAGTGCATTGGCGAGGCTTTTGCGTGGATGGAAGGCATCTTCTCGATTGCGACTCTAGCCCAACGCTGGCGTTTGCGCTACGCAGGAAACGCCCCTCCGGAGGTCCAGGCGAAGATAACGCTTCGTCCTCGCGGCCCTCTGCTCATGCATCTCAGCCGGCGATAACAAGCGCCGGCTAATAGCCACAAGCCGGAGGGGCGCCTCAACGATTCGGCAGCCAGGCTCGTTGCGTTGGCAGCAGATGATTCGCCGATCGTCACTCAGACAGACTTGCTGCCGACGGCAACTAACGGATTGCGCATACAAGGTAGTAGCTCAGGAGCAGGGCGCGAGCGGTCCAGAGCACGGTGCGAAGCCAGTTCCAACCGGTGAGGCTGCGAATCATTTCAGGGTCCGGTCTGGTGGACAGGTGATTGTGGTGCGGAACCTGGATCAGCCCGGTGCTCGACCAGATGATGACAACGAAGATTGCAGAGGTGACCGCGGCCGTCTGGGGGAGGAATACTGGGCGGAGGCTCGGCATAAGAGCGGCAAGCGCAGCAAGAAGTTCAATCGTCATGGGCGTGAATACGACAAAGCCTGTGCGCCTGGCATGGCGGGTCTCATAGATGCGGAAGCCGTCCAGACTCGTGCCGGACAGCACCGTGGCGAAAAGTGGATAGTGGACGATCTGGACAAACCAGATGAGGCCAGTCATAAAGAGTGTGGCGGCGTACTGGGCGATGAATAGGCAGTTAGGCATCGTGGCAGATGATCGTCGAAAGCATCCTTATGATGCTCCGTAGAATGGATGAGCCCGGCAACGCGGCGGCATGCAAGGCGGCACTCTTTACTCGAGCCGATCATTGCAATTGGGTGGATCACAGCAGGCTTCCAGCGCATCAGATACCTTGACAGTAAGTCACTCACATGTGACACTGAATAGGTCGAGAATAGATAGACGGGCTTAGAGCTCGGACAAAAGGGGCGAAGAGATATGGGAAAGATTATTGGGATTGACCTGGGAACGACGAACTCCTGCGTAGCCGTGATGGAAGGCGGCGAGCCGAAGGTGATCGCGAACGAAGAGGGCGGTCGTACCACCCCGTCGATCGTTGCGTTTACGAAGAGTGGCGAGCGATTGGTGGGTCAGGTGGCAAAGCGTCAGGCCATCACGAACCCCGAGAACACTGTGTACTCGATTAAACGCTTCATGGGCCGCCGGATGAACGAAGTTGGCGACGAAATGAAGATGGTGCCGTATAAAGTTGTCACCAAGGGCGACAACGTCGGTGTGCTGGCGCAGGGCAAGGAATACACCGCTCCTGAAGTTTCGGCGATGATCCTGCAGAAGCTTAAGAAGGCTGCTGAAGATTATCTTGGCCAGTCCGTTACGGAAGCCGTGATCACTGTTCCCGCGTACTTCAATGACGCTCAGCGCCAGGCGACGAAAGACGCTGGCAAGATCGCTGGACTTGACGTCAAGCGCATTGTGAACGAGCCGACGGCCGCGGCACTCGCCTATGGCCTCGACAAAAAGAAGGACGAGACGATTGCCGTCTACGACTTTGGCGGCGGCACGTTCGACATCTCGATCCTGGAAGTTGGCGAAGGCGTGATCGAAGTGAAGTCGACCAATGGCGATACCCACCTTGGCGGCGACAACCTCGACCAGCGCATTGTGGATTGGCTGATTGGCGAATTCAAGTCTGATACGGGGCTCGACCTGCATGCGAAGGGCAACGAGATGGCGCTACAACGCCTGAAAGACGCGGCAGAGAAGGCGAAGATCGAGCTTTCGACGGCGCAGGAGTCGGAGATCAACCTCCCTTTCATCACCGCCGATGCAAGCGGACCGAAGCACCTGGTTCGCAACCTGACGCGCGCGAAACTGGAGTCTCTGGTTGACGACCTGCTGCAGCGTTCGATTGGGCCTTCGAAGCAAGCGTTGAAGGACGCCGGCATCGATGCGTCGAAGATTGACGAGGTCGTGCTGGTTGGCGGACAGACACGTATGCCGAAGATCCAGCAACTGGTCAAGGAGCTCTTCGGCAAGGAGCCGCATAAAGGCGTAAATCCTGATGAGGTGGTTGCCATTGGTGCCGCGGTTCAGGCTGGCGTTCTTGCTGGCGAAGTAAAGGACCTGCTACTGCTCGACGTTACTCCGCTGACACTCTCGATCGAGACCGCCGGTGGTGTTGCCACCTCGATGATTGCTCGCAACACAACCATCCCGACGAAAAAGTCAGAGACGTTCTCTACCTTCGCCGATAACCAGACCGAAGTTGAAGTCCACGTCATGCAGGGCGAGCGGCCGCTTGCGAATGGCAACCGTACGCTGGGCAAGTTCAAGTTGAGCGGCATTGTTCCGGCGCAGCGCGGCGTCCCTCAGATCGAGGTGACGTTCGACATCGACGCGAACGGTATCCTGAATGTAACGGCAAAGGACCGCGGCACCGGTAAGGACCAGAAGATCACCATCACTTCCTCTTCAGGTCTGAGCAAGGATGAAGTTGAGCGGATGGCGAAGGACGCCGAGGCTCATGCTTCTGAGGACAAGGAAAAGAAGGATGAGATCGAAGCACGCAATGGCCTTGATTCACTCGTTTACAACATTGAGAAGATGTTGAAGGAGAGTGGAGACAAGGTGCAGGAGTCAGACAAGACTGAGGTCGAGTCGGCCCTTGCCCAGGCCAAGGAAGCTCTTGCCGGAACGCCCACGGCTGGCGTGTTGAACGATGCCAAGGACAAGCTGCAAACGGCAAGCCACAAGCTGGCCGAGGCAGTGTACAAGGCTGGTGCGGCATCGGCTCCGACAGACGGTGCGGCTTCAGCAGAGGGCACGGCTGGCTCGACCCATGAAGAGCCCAAGAAGGACGAAGGCGTAATCGATGCGGAGTATGTTGACGCTGAAAAGTAATGGCATCGCAGTAGCAGAGTGTAGGTGAATAGAAAAGGCGCTCCGAAGAACTTGTTGGAGCGCCTTTTCGTATCTAGTGGGGTTCAAGTAATTAGAGCAGCGGGGTGATATATGACAAACATGATTTGGAAGTGCGAGCAGTGGTTCGGGGGGCATATGCAGGAGGCCCAGATGTTTTTGAGCGAAGAACAGGCGCGGGAATTTGCGAAGAAGCTTTCGGGAGTGGCTCCGGATCTAATGTTCAAAATTGAACCGATGCCAATTCAGCAAGTGTGGAACTAGCACTGCTCTGGATCTTGCGTACACCGTTCAACGCCCTGCGTTGAACGGTGTACGCGTTTTTGGTGATACATTCCTTAGCGGATAATCGGCAAGTGGCCTGTGTTGGCGATGCGCGTACCTTCTACGCGGATCGGCGAGGTTGTGGCGGAACGGCAGGGCACTGTGAACTCACAGTGGTTTTACAAGACGCGCCGGCCTTCATCCACCATAAAGTGCCGCCGCGCGAGTCGTCCTTCGCGTAGAACTCCGCGACCCTGCCTCAGCGGCTGAAGCCGCGCATCCAACGGACTGGCCAGGCATGGCTAAAGCTGTGCATTTAGAAATCCAATCCAGTTTGAGGTTAGTTTGAATGCCTGAAGGCAACGAGATTCATCGGTGGGCGGAGCGGCATCAGGCGGCGTTTGCAGGAAAGGTTGTTAGGGCGGATGGGCCACAGGGCCGGTTTGATGACGTCACTGCGATCGATGGGCGCAAGCTGCTGCGGGTAATGGCTGTCGGCAAGCATCTCGGCTATGTGTTTGGAAAAGACCGCATTGTGCATGTTCATCTGGGGCTTAGGGGGGACTTTACCGATGGCACGGGCCCACTGCCGGAGGTAAAAGGCGCGCTCCGGTGGAGGATCTGGAGTGCAGCAGCGGTGAAGCTGCCCGTGGCTGGTGGTGAAAGCCGGCGCCATGCGTGGTATGCCGACGATGATGGCACGAACGACATTGCAGCAAAAAAGATTGCCTGGATGGAGCTGCGTGGGCCAACCGATTGCTCGATCTGGACCAATGCAAAGTGGGACACGCTGCGGGAGCGGCTTGGGCCCGATCCGCTGGGCGTCGATGGCAAAGGTGGGGACGATCCTGCCAGAGCCTTCGCGAGAATCATGAAAAGCAAGAAGGCAATTGGTGCGCTGCTAATGGATCAGGCCGTGATCGCGGGGATCGGAAACATCTATCGGGCGGAGTTGCTCTTTCGAGCGAAGCTCAGTCCATTTACAAAGGGGTTGGACGTCCCCGAGCAAAGCCTGGAGGCGATCTGGAAGGATGCGTTGCCGCTGATGCGAGCCGGCATGGTAGATCGGCGCATAGTGACGACGGAGCCGAACGATCGGCCCTCGTCTCAAGGCAAAAAAACCAAGGCTCGGCCGGATAAGGATGAGGTGCACTATGTGTATCGCAGAAATGGGCAGCCTTGCTTCGTGTGCGGGACGATCATCCTAAAACGGGAGATGGCAACTAGAAACCTTTTTTGGTGTCCTGCCTGTCAGGCCAATTGAAGCAGTAAGGTTGTTGTCTTGATGCCGGATGTATCGTCTAAGGGGTTGAGTGCGTCTAAATTGTGAGAGATTGGTCGTAAGAGCGAGCCATGAGCTCTCTTCTTTTCGGCTCGATTGATCACCTGCTTTTATCAAGTAAAGACCACTTGTCCGGCCCGGAGCCGCATTCCAGACAAGTTCTCCTTCATTGTTGAATACGATTTAGCGCACACGACGCAGGGCACTCAGCGCTGCAGTAAGGATTCTGGAACTTAATCTGTTCGACAGGAGTTGAAGCGATGACGGAAACGCTTTGGAGGTGCGATCAGGTACGGTTCGGTCAGCTTTACAACCGCATGATGTTCGATACGAAAGACGAAGCGGAACAGTTTGTACAACGCATGAAGCCGATGGAGCCGGATCAGCAGTTTTCGATCGAGGCAATCGAGGCAAGCAAGATCTGGAACTAGCAGCGAGCTTGGTAGCAGGTACGAAAATCCTCACTTCGCTCAAACGAGGGTTTCCTGGGGAAGTTGAATAACAGGGTTCAAAGGTGGCGCCGATAAGTCAGGGGATGGCCCTGTTATCGGCGCCATTGTTTATGCTGGTAGAGAGAGTAAATAGAAGACTATGGCACCGACACAGAAGAAGGATTACTACGGCGCTCTCGGCGTAAAGCCGACGGCTACGGCTGACGAGATCCGCAAAGCATTTCGCAAGATGGCGCGGAAGTATCACCCGGATGTGAATCCGAACGACAAGAAGTCTGAAGAGAAGTTTAAAGAGATCTCGGAAGCAAACGACGTTCTAAGCGACGAGAAGAAGCGTAAGGTCTTCGATCAGTTTGGGTTCTACTCGGACAACATCGATCCTGCTGCCGCCGAAGCGGCTGCGCGTGGCGGTGGGATGAGCGGTGGGTTCGGCGAGGACAGATATTCGGCAGGATCGCGAGGTGGGCAGGAGGTCCCGTTCGACTTCGGAGGTTTTGATTTTTCCGGTTTCCAGGGCGGACGAGAACAGGGGCGTCCGACTGATGCAGGCGGTGGGTTTGGGGGAAGCTTCAAAGACATTTTCAGCGGGATGTTCAGCGGCGGCGGAGGTCGGTCGCGGGGAGCACAGCCTGGTACGGACCTTGAATACCAGGTAAACGTCGACTTCTGGACCTTGATTCGCGGTGGCGTAACGCGACTGGAAATTACACGGCAGGAGATGTGTCCGACGTGCAAGGGTAAATCGACCAGCGGCGGCAGTGTGGAATGCCCGGAGTGTAACGGGACCGGTCAAGTCACGCAGATGGGCGGCAGGATGAAGTTCAACATCCAGTGTCCTCGCTGCGGTGGATCGGGTAAGGTGCAGAACGCCTGTGCGACGTGTAATGGAGCGGGCGTGGTGACAAAGCGCGAGCCATTGGAGTTCCGCATCAAGCCAGGCACGCGGGATGGACAGCGGATCCGGCTTGCCGGCAAAGGCAACGCAGGCACTGATGGAGGCTCGGCTGGCGATTTGTTCCTGATCATCAAGGGCGGGACCAACGCTTTGTTCACAAGGCAAGGAGATGACGTCTACGTTACGGTGCCGGTGACCGTGTCTGAGGCAGCTTTAGGAGCGAAGATCGATGTGCCAACAGTCGACACCCACGATGGCGGCCCGAAGACGCAGTTGAAGATACCGCCAGGGACGCAGACCGGGCAGAAGCTGAGATTACGGGAGAAGGGTGTTCCGTCGGCTACGCGAGACGGTATGCGAGGCGACCAGATTGTCGAAGTAAGGATCGTGGTGCCTAAGGTGCAGGACGAACGGTCGAAGGAAATCCTGCGCGAACTAGCAACGCTGAACCCTGAGGATCCCCGGCACAGCCTCTTTGGCACGGTGTAGTCACAACACACAAAGTCATGAAGTCGGGAGGTCTCTGCCTCGCTGGCGAGCATTATGCAAGCCGCCACTTCAAGCTTGACTTCTGCTGGGGACACGTTATGTTTGCAGCATCCCGTGCAGTTGTTCCTCGTCGGAATGTTGCTCTCGGATGCGCCCCAATTGCCTTTCTGAACCGCCTCTCATCCCAAGCACACAGAGCCGTAAGGGGTGCCCATGCAGGTTCAGGCAGCTGAGGATACGGCCCTTCATCCGTTCACTGGAGTTGTGCCCGCAACGCTGCCGATTGTAAGCGCGGGGCCGGTGATGGCGGCTTCGTTGCTGACCGCGCATATGCCGGGCATCGACGTCCTTCGCGGAATCGCAGTACTGGCAGTGATCTTCTTCCATGGAATGGCCTACCAGGCGCCGAATGTCCACCTTGGCAACCGAATCGTGGATCAGCTTTACGGCTTAACGGGATGGGGATGGCTAGGGGTCAACCTGTTCTTCGTGGTCTCTGGATTTCTGATTACCGGGATCCTGGATGACACGTTGCAGCAGCAGAACTACTATCAGCGGTTCTACTTGCGGCGGGCACTACGGATACTGCCTGCCTATCTTGCTGTGCTCGCTCTGGCCTGGGCGACCGGTTTTGTGACTCCAAACTACATGGTGATTTGCGTCCTCTTCCTGGCGAACATGCCAGGGCTGCTTCTACATCATGGCTACCTGTTTTATGGGCCCTTCTGGTCGCTGGCGGTGGAGGAGCAGTTCTACCTCTTGTGGCCTTTGCTGTATCGCAGGCTTGGCCGCGGGGGAATGCTCCTGGTGAGCGTTGGATTGGTAGTCCTATGTCCGGTTTTGCGGGCTATGGCCTTCGCGCACCTGATCCACACCGGAGAACCGCTGAGCAAGACTTGGATGATTGCTGACAATCTGGCAATTGGGGCGGTGCTCGCAATCTTGCTGCGGTTGCCGGGCGTGACGCTCCGGCAGTTTGCAGGGCTGGGCTGGGCAGTTTTCAGCATCGGCATGGCAGGAGTAACTGTTCTCTTTGCGGAACATAGAATGGACGTGCATGACGTCTTGCGGAACAGCCTCGGACTCAGTTGCGTCCTGCTGATCTTTGGCAGCACAGTCGTGCTTATGCTTTGCATGTTTCGGAAGCGGCGGGTGCCGGGATGGATGCGCGGAACAATCTTCTTTAGCGAGATCAGCTATGGGCTGTACCTGATCCATCTATTGTTGCTGCAGATCTATGACCGGGCGTTTGGGAGAGGATTTGTCACGGATTGGAAGCTGATGGTGTTACGTTTTTTAGTGGCGAACGGACTGGCAGTCGGGATTGCAATCGTTTCAAAGCGATGGTTTGAAGACCCAATTCTCCGGATGAAGTCGAAGATTGCGGCAGCGCGGTAGAGATGAGTTGCTGGCCAGCGCCTAGATCAATAAGGGTCATTGGCGAAACGGTACTCCAGATCAATCGCAGGCATCAAGTATCATTTGCTTGAAGACTGAGATATGCCCTGATCCGCTGGTTCACATTTAGGGATGAACGCCATCCAGCTGATGAACTGCAGTTCTTCAGCATGGGTGTTTTAAGACAGCTGCCTGCTTCCCTGGTGACGCTTGAAAGAGACAGCAGGCGCTGACGGAACGAAGGCGCGTAGATCGTAAACGGAGAGCCCAAGTGGCGACGAAGCGGAAACACAAGGGCGCGTACATGATTTCCGCAGTGGCGGAGATGTACGAGATACACCCGCAGACGCTGCGACTCTATGAGCGTGAAGGCCTGCTGCGTCCTTCCAGAAGTGACGGAAATACGCGCCTCTATACGGATGAAGACCTTGAACGGCTGGAGTTCATCCTGAACCTGGCGCGCGACCTCGGCGTGAATATCGCGGGGATCGCTATTGTGCTGCAGATGCGCGAACGTATGGAGGAGATGAACCGGCAGATGCAGGGTTTCGTCGACTATGTACGGACAGAGATGCTGTCACGCATGCAGCAACAGGATCCAGGAGCCGGCCTTGTTCCGCTGCGCCGAACAGTCATCGTGCCCGTAAAGTCTTCGGCAAAGACCGCAAAGAAAAAGTAGCTCTCCCTCCCTCGTACGCGTCGCCCACCGTCGTGTCTTCAGGCAGCGCGGTAAACTTGCAGATGATGGGGATCTTGGTACATATCGTGTTCTGGGCTGCCGTGCTCGGAAGCTTGACGTCTTCAATCTACTGCCTGATGGTGGTTGTGGCTGCTCTGCGTTTTGGGTTGCGCAAGCGGCGCGAGGATCGCGAAAGCATGGACTTTCTGCCTCCCGTGACGGTGTTCAAACCCATGCATGGCACAGAGCCGGGTATGGAGAAGAACCTGGTTTCCTTCTTCGAGCAGGACTATCCGGAGTTTGAGCTGCTCTTCTGCGCCCGGCATGCGAGCGACGAAGGACTGAAAGTCGCCCGTCTTGTGGCAGCCCGCTACCCGTGGGTGAATGCCCGAGTCATTACCTGTGGCGAACCAACTCCTGAGTTCCACAACGCAAAGGTGTTCTCGCTCGCGAGCCTCGATGCAGCGGCAAAGTACGACGTTGTGGTCTCGAGCGACGCGGATGTGCGGGTCGAGAAGCAGTACCTGCGGCGACTGGTTCAGAATATGAAGAGCCCAGAGATGGGACTCGCTTCATGCTTTTATATAGGGACGGTTGAAGAAGAACATTGCGGGGCCAGCCTGTCGGCGCACCTGGATGCGGTCGGTAAAAGCGTCGAAATGAGCTCCGGCGTGATGGTTGCAGACATGCTCGAGGGAACAAAGTTCGCTCTTGGTCCGACGATGATACTTCGCAGGCGCGGATTTCAGGACGCCGGCGGATTTCTCGAACTTGGACAATTTTATGCCGAGGACTTCGTCATCGGTAACCGGCTGGCGAACAAAGGAATCGGCGTAAAGATGGCCACGCACGTTATTCGGCTGATGGTGCAAAATCAGCCATTCTGGCTCTCATTCAGAGACCAGTTGCGATGGATGCGGAGCACCAGACGTTCGCGCCCCTGGGGACACTTTGGAACGGGTCTCACTTTTGCGATGCCCTTCGGCCTGCTTGGATTGTTGTGGGGTCTATTGAGTGGGCAAGCGTTTCTAGGAGCTCTCTGGCTGCTCGCATCTGCGGCCAATCGCTGGCTACAGGCTGGAACAGTGCTCACGGTTCTTGGTGACACGGATTGGATGCGGGGAACGCTGCTGTATCCGCTGCGGGACATGCTGGGCGGAGTGCTTTGGGTGGGCAGCTATGTCAGCAAACGCTTCTACTATCGAGGCAGCGTCTATGTGCTGAACGATGGCGGCACAGTCGATGCAGTCAAGTAAGCAAAGCTGGATCCAAAAGACTAAACCTAAGCGCCAGGATCACTCACCAGGAACGGCTACTGGTTTGTCAGGATGCTCTTGCCGCCAGATGCAGCAAGGACGTGAACTGGTCCGAAGCGAGCGAGATCCCTCTGCCGGTCTGCGGTATGGTACGTGAGAAGGAAGATCCGTCGGCTCAGTGGCCATAACGTGCGAAGCGAGCTTTCGGTCTCGAAAATCTTCGGGGAGTCGGGCCAAAAACTTCCATACCAAAGTCCATTGAACCGTCCGTCAACAACGTGGACTTGATGGCCGGTGTAGAAGATGAGCGTCGAGCCGTAGGTTACCTCACTGTCCACGATGATGAGGTCGTCTGGCTCGAGCACCGCGTTGATGCTGGTAGCAAGATCCTTTGAGCCGAGAATGGGATAGAAGCGTGAGAGGCCGGTGTGCGCGGCCAATAAGGTGATTGTCATTCCGGCAGCGAGTAGAAGGTTTGCAGTGTAGGTGTGTCCCTTACGACGAGGCACCGCACTGCCGATGCCCAGCGTCAGCATGCCAAGCGTGGTGGCGAAGAGCGGGAGCCGGAAGAGACTCATGGCTGCACCAGTCAGATCGAAGATGTGGCCAAGCGAAAGATTGTAGAGGCTGCGATCGTTTGCCAGGAGATCCGAAAGAGATGTGTCTGGCGCAGCATGCGGTGCAAAGAGCACAAAATACCCGCAGATGAGCGCAATGACGGACGTAAGTGGCGTGAGGAACCAGAGTGACCACCGCAAGGCGCTTTGTGCGGCGAGGCTGCTCTGGTCTCTATCGGCGCGAGCGAGTACGCCACCAGCCATCAGGCAAAGCGCAGGTACTGCGGGCAGCCCGTAATACTCCTGCCGTGCGGACACGGTGAAGAAGCCAAGGATAAGCCCTGCCCAGAGAAACAGGGCAAGGGCGGCTTCGCGACTCCGCGCCGTCGCTGCGGCACGGTCGCGCAGCGTCTGGATCTGTATGGTTATAGCCGCGGGCAGGAATGTTGCCCAGGGCATGGTCCAGACAGCCGTATAAAGCCAGAAAAGCCAGATCGGCGTCTGGCCGTAATCATGGGGGATGCGCCTGGAGAGGAAGCGAGCGATGTGTTCGTTGTAAAGGTAGAACCAGGCCCAGCCGCCGTGGGCCGGAAGGCCGAGCCCAGCGGGCAATGCAATGGCTGGGTTTCGCAGCGCTGCCAGAATGTGCCATGGTGCGGCGACGGCAAAGAAGACAGCAACGCTCGGCAGCGGGTGGAAGCGAAGAAGCAGGTGGAGTTGACGGGTAACTCCGAGGTAAAGCAAAACAAAGCCAACGGGAAAGACGGCACCGATCAAGCCCTTGGTAAGTAGATTAAGGGCCATGACGGCAGCGAAGCCCAGGCATGGAAGCAGGGCGGATCGCTGGGTGACCTTATCCCACACATTAACTTCCAGATGTGCGGCAGCCGCCCTTTTGGTAGTCCGCTCCAGAGCAATAAGGAAGAGATGGACGCCAAGAGTCATCCAAAGAGCGATAAGGATGTCGGGAATGAAGAAGCGGGTGTAAAGGTAGGGCCCAATCGCGGTGGCAACGGCGAGAGCGGAGTAAAAGCCGCCTCGGTCGCGGGCGCTCAGCGGCGAGACGGCGGCAAAGAGACGGTTGCCGAGAGCGTAGACACTGAACAGCAGAGTAAGCACCGCGAGTGCCAGTGGCAGTCGAGCAGCCCAGTCGTGAACTCCGAAGATGCTCATTGAACCGGATGCCATCCAGTACATCAGCGGCGGCTTGTCGAAGAAGCGAATCCCGTTGATGTAGGGCGTCACATAATCATGACGCTGCATCATCTCGCGTGCGATCTGGATGTAAATAGAGTCGACGTCGTCGAGGAGGCCAGGCGAGAAGATGCCGCCGAGCTGAAGGATAAGCCACGCAAAGACGATGATGCTAAGCGAGCGCAGGCTCCATCGACGGCGGCTTGCGGCTTCAGGGATCGCTGTTTCTGTCTGCGGTGTGGCAAGGCTGGACATCGTTTAATCACGTTGCGCACAGAGCCGAGACTTGGAAGCCGGTTCAAATGCGGAGTTTTGCTATGTCGTTATTCTAACGGACGCTGCTCAACGCAGGTCGAGGGGACGATCAGTGATAAGGGCTTTACCGGATGTCTCGGCGAGGACGAGCTGGCGACTAACAGGAAGGACGCGGTCGAGGTCGTCTCGCTTTTCAAGGGGAACAAACAGGAGCTTGCGTGGACCGGTGCCCCAGTGTTCGAGCAGGTCAGCATCTGTCAGGAAGATGTGGGGCGCATCGGGGAAGCTGCTGCCGAAGATCATAGAGCTGGAGCGGCCTTCGACGAGTTCGACCTGCTGCCCGAGGTAGAACGGAATAGAGGAGCCGTAGGATTGGTCGCCATAAAGCATGATTTTGGTAGTGGGGGCAATGGATTGCTGAGCGCGGAGTTTGATGATTTCTGCAGCAAGGTTTTGCGACGAGAGCATCGGACCAAAGCGGACCAATGCTATGTGGGCGGCGATAAGGAAGGTCGCTGAGGTCACAGCAATGGCTAATGTGGCAGCAAGGTGGCGGTGTCGGGATCGCAGGGTCCACGCGATGGCAGGGCCAAAGGCGAACGCGATTGCGGCGAGGATTGCTGGCGTTCTTAAGGCGGCGAAGCTGGGGCCGGTAAGGTCGAAGAGGTGCGACATGGAAAGCGTATAGTCGCCGACGCCGCGATGAGCCAGGAGTTCGCCGATATCGGGCACGAAGGCAAGGTGGCGAGAAGTCCAAAGGCCGAGGAAGAGTGCGGTGGCGGAGGCGACGCCTACAACGGTGAAGGCAACATGAGCGAAGATGATCCAGCGGCGGGAAGACTTGTCGGTCGCATAAGTGCTTTCGGCCCGGGTGAGGGCGGCTAGGATGAGCAAGAGTAAGGGAAGGTACGCCGGAAAGGTGTAGT
>CAHJWN010000049.1 GCA_903642265.1 Acidobacteriaceae bacterium
TCCTCCAACACCTCACCCGCAACCGCCGCATCATCGAACGCTACCGCCCCATCCGCCAGTAGCTGCATCTTCTCGTGTCCCTTCCCCGCAAGCAGCACTATGTCTCCCCGCCTCGCCGCACGTATCGCGATCTCAATCGCCCCGCGCCTGTCTTCCTCCACAATGCACGTCGTCCCGGTCCCCTCGACCCCCACCAACGCCTCGGCAATGATCGCCGCAGGATCCTCTGTCCGCGGATTATCGCTCGTCAGCACCACCAGGTCGCTGCCCTCTCCGGCAGCTCTTCCCATCTTTGGCCGCTTCGTCCTGTCCCGGTCCCCACCACACCCGAACAGCGTAATCACCCGCCCACCCTGCGGAGCCGCAAGCTCTCGCGCCAGCGCAATCAGGTTCCGCAGCGCGTCATCGGTATGCGCGTAGTCCACCACGACCGTTATGTCTTTCCCTGCTTTGGAGGAAGCTGGCACTACCTGAAATCTTCCTGGGACCTGCGCGCCCAAAGCTGCCCCAGCCACAATCTCGTCCAGCGTCAGCCCACGCGCATAGGCCGCCGCACTCGCCGCCAGCAGGTTGTAGACGTTCACCCTACCCGTCAGCGAAGACCGCAGCTCCGCCATCCCCGCTGGCGTGGACAGGGTGAAGCGCGTCTCACCCGCCTTCATCTGTATGGAGTCAGCGCGAAACATTGCGTCCTTACCTAGGCCATAAGTCAGCACCTGCGATCGTCCTGCAGCCGCCGCGATCCTTCTCCCATACTCATCGTCGATATTGACCACCGCCACCCGAGGCGGCACCGCGCCCACACCTTCAAACAACCGCAGCTTCGCCGCAAAGTACCGCTCCATTGTGCCGTGAAAATCCAGGTGGTCCTGGGTCAGGTTCGTAAAGATCGCCACCTCAACCGGCAGCCCCCACACCCGCTCCTGCTCCAGCGCATGGGACGACATCTCCATCACCGCCTCGGTCGTACCCACGGCGACACCGTCCGCAAACACCCGCAGCACATCACGCGACTCTGGCGTCGTATGCTCGGACACCCGTACTTCGTCGCCCACATGCGTCTCAATCGTCCCAATTAGAACGCACGTCCGCCCAACGCTCCGCAGCAGTGCTTCAAGCAGGAATGCAGTCGTCGTCTTCCCGTTTGTGCCGGTAACTCCAGTCAACGCCAGCCGCTTCTCAGGGTGCCCGAAGATCGCCGCACTCGCCTCAGCCAGCGCTCTTCGCCCATGCGACACAAGCGCCGCAGGCACATCCTGGTGCGTCATGCGCAGCGCTTCAAACGCCTCACGCGAGTCCGTTACGATCGCCGCTGCACCCTGCGTGAGCGCCGAGTCGATAAACCGGTTCCCATCCACCGACCCACCCCGCATTGCAACAAACACATTCCCCGCAACCACGCGCCGCGAGTCATACTCAACGCCACCCACCGATACACTCGCACCACGCCACTCCGTGGGGTTCAGCGCTCGAAATACTTGCTCAGAGTCCATAGAGCACAATCGTAATGCTAAAAGCAGCGAGAGGCAGCGAAGAGCAGCTTATTAGCAAGAGCAGCTACTTCCAGCTGCACCCGCTGCCTCTAGCTGTTCTTCGCTGCCCCAAGCTGTTCTTCGCTGCCCCTAGCTGCCCCTACCTACTGAACCGCACCGACACCTGCGTCCCTGCTGGAACCATCGTTCCCGCAACCGGTACCTGCTGCCGGGCAAGCCCGCTGCCCAAAGGATTCACGCGCAGCCCTACACGACCGGCCTGCTCCACAACTGACCTGAGCGCCGCACCATCAAATGAGGGCACCGCTACACGTCGCACCGAGTCCACGACCACGGTTCCGTTCGCCTTTGGCTGCACTGCAGGAGGCACCTTCAGCGAAGCCTCCCAGCTGCCCGCATCCGGCATCCCCGAACTTCCGCCGCCCGCATGAAACGCGTCCACCACCTGCTGCGGAAGCAAGTGCCACAACCCCATCTTCGCTGAAGCTGCGACAGGAACCGCCGCAGCAGGCACCGCCGCTACAGGACCGGCAACACCCGGTGCCGCAACTAACCCGGAGGCCTGCGCAGCCTCTGGCCCAGTCGCCGAAGAAGCACTTCGCAATGGATCATCCGCCGGAAGATTGTTCACATCCGCAAACATCGCGTCCAGATCGCCAGTGTTCGCACTCGGCTCATCGTCAAATACGTCGCTCTTCTTCTCCGCCGCCGCCATCTGCTTCTGCGGAGTCAACGGCTGATCATGCGGCACTCCCAGGTACTCAAGCACCTGCTGCGCCACCTGCGCAAACACCGGGGCACTCACCGCGCCACCGTATTTGCTTGCACCCACGGTTGGATTATCAATCACCACCGTCACCGCGATCGCCGGGTTACTCACCGGCGCGAAACCCGCGAAGCTCGCCACCAGCTTCGTATGCGAATAGGTATGCGTGGCCACATCGATCTTCTGCGCAGTTCCCGTCTTCCCCGCGGAGCTATACCCATTCAGACGCGCTTCCTTACCCGTACCCTCAGTCACGATGCCTTGCATCATCATGCGCATCTTTGCCGAAGTCAGTTCCTTGATCACACGATGCGCACCGTCCGGCAGGACCGCAGGCAGTTGGTTGGACGGATGAAACGCCGCCGGCTGCAAACGCGCATCGCCCTTCATCTCATCGGTCGATTGCAACAGCACGTGCGGTGGCATATACACCCCGCCATTCGCAATTGTGCTCACCATGGTCACAAGCTGGATCGGCGTCACGCCAATCTCCTGCCCGATCGCCATCGAGAGGATGCTCGTCGCGCCCCACCGCTTGGGTGTTCGCAGCAATCCACGCGTCTCACTCGGCAGTTCAACGCCGCTTCGGTCGCCGAAGCCATACGCCTTCATATAGTCGTAGAACTTGTCGTTGCCTAGTTTCAGCGCCATCTTGGCCGCGCCCACATCGCTCGAGTGTTCCAGCGCATATTGCACCGTCACCACCCCGAAGTGGTCGCTCTTGTCGTCATGCAACGTGCGGCCATACATCGTCATCGCCCCGCCCTGGCAATCAACCTTGTCCGTCGGCTCGACCCCGGCGCCATCGATCGCCGCCGAGTACGCCACCAGCTTGAACGTCGACCCTGGCTCGTACACATCGCTCACCGCCAGGTTCGTCAAAGATCCCGGCAGCATGTGCCTTGAGTCGTTCGGATTGAAGCGTGGCCACACCGCCAGCGCAAGTATCTGCCCGGTATGCGGATCCTGCACCACCACCGTTCCATGCAGCGCCTTCACCTTGTCCATCTGCGCGTCGAGTGCGCGCTCCGCCATGTACTGGATATTGGAGTCAATGGTTAGGACCAGGTTCTCGCCTGGCTGCGGCTGGCTTTCTTCGCTGCCCAAAGCATGACGTTTGGCATCCACATTGATCATCACGTGCCCGGGCTCGCCATGCAGTGCCTGGTCGAACTGGCGCTCCAATCCGCCCAGTCCATTGTCATCCGTTCCTACATACCCGAGTACCTGCGGCGCCAGATCGTTGTTCGGATAAAACCGCTTGAACTCCTTCTGCAGGTACACGCCATGCAGATTCATCTCCCGTACCCGGTTCGCCGTGTCCGCATCGATGCGTCTTGCCACCCAGGTGAAGTTGCGCGACGCATTAAACCGCGCCAGCATCTGCTGTTTTGAAGTGAAGGTGTCCTGCGGATCTGCATGAACAATCCTTGCCAGGATCTCTGCCGCGTTCTCGCGATTTTCACCCATCTCCTTCGGCACCGCAAACACCGAGTCGACCGACACCGTCATCGCCAGCTCCCGCAGATTGCGGTCATACAACACACCGCGCCTTGGGGAGATCTCGAAAGTAGAGTTCTGCTGCTTCGCCGCGCGCTCTACGAAGTCGCCGTGCCGCACCACCTGCAGCCAGAACAGCCGCAGCCCGAGAGCCGCAGTCCAGAACACAAAAAAAAGCGCCACGTTCGTAAACCTGATCCTCCGTATGGGAGCGGTCAAGCCTTGACGTGGCGTTTGCCGTGGCTGCTGCCGTGGCGTGTTTCTCATCGTTCCACCCACTTCTATGAAATGTCTCTAGCTAGATGACCTGGCTTGTATGGGCACGGCCTCAGCCGGGCCACATGGTCCCACCAACATGCAGCTTTAGCTGCTGAGCGTCCGCTCTTCCGTCGCAAGCCGCAGTTAGTAATTGGGGACCGAAGGTGCACTTACCCGCGCCAGCACAGGCGCATTCGTATCGTTGCCGTCGGGCCGGATTACCTGTCCCGGTTGTGGTGTATCGAGTCCCAACTGCTTCGCAATCTTATCGATCCTGCCCGGGTCAGAGAGTTGCGCTTCCGACAACCGCAGCTGCCGATTGTCCTCACGCAGTTGCTCTACCTGCGACTTCTGCGACTCGACATGATAGCCAACTTCAATTGCCGCGAAATGCTGCCAGACGTAGACCATCACCACCAGGAACAGAAAGCCCATCGCCATGGTAAAAGTTCGCATCTCGCGGCGGCGCTCCGGATCATCCGCCTTCACAATGCGGCTGTTGTCGATGTGCTTCGTAAAGAAGACCTCAGGCGTTGGCCCGCGACGTCCCTTGCGCTGCGCTTCCATCAGCGTGCTGTTCCGCTCTGCAATCGTTAGGGTACGGGTGCGCGGCGAACGCGATGTCTGCCTCGTGCCCATCATGTCCATGCCCGCTGCTACTGTCGTCATCGCCGCCATCGCTTCTCCCGTCCTGCCAAACCTGAACTTCTAAAGACCTCGCCGCCACTCCAAAGACGATCCGGGCCGGGATCGCTGTAAGGAGGAGGGGACTGTTTGCTACATGGGTGTCTTTCGCCTGAAAGCACGGCAGGACAACCCCGGCCCGATCCTGTAAAAACTTGAACCACTTATCTGTCATTCCCCGAAGGGAATCTGCTTCTAAACTTTTTCCGCCGCTCTCAACTTTGCGCTTCTACTCCGCGGATTCCTCAACTGCTCCTGCTCACTCGCCACAATTGGCTTCTTTGTAAGCACTTCAAATCTCTTATCCCGGCCAGCCTCACGGAATGAATCCTTGACCTGCCGGTCTTCCAAAGAGTGAAAGCTGATCAACACCAGCCTTCCGCCCGGCTTCAACAGAGAAGGCGCGCTCTTCAGCAGCGTCTCAATCTCTCCCAATTCGTTATTCACTCGAATCCGAAGTGCCTGGAAAGTCCGCGTCGCCGGATGAATCTTGTCGCCTTTCATTGATGGGGCAGCGGCCGATATCACTTGAGCAAGTTCTGCTGTCGTTTCAATCGGCCGTGCCCGCACAATGGCTCTGGCGATTCTCCGCGATCTCCTTTCCTCTCCGAATTCGTAAATCAGGTCGGCGAGCTCGTTTTCGTCCTCCTGATTTACCACTTGCCCGGCCGTCTCTCCGCTGCGCGTATCCATCCGCATATCAAGCGGTCCATCCGACCGGAAACTGAATCCTCTGTGCGCCTCATCCAGCTGCAGGCTGCTTACGCCAAAGTCCGCCAGCAGGCCGTCTACACTCCCCGGCTTGATTGCCTTCGCTGCCTCAGAAAATGCCCGTGGCTCGTAAACCACCTCCGGCATCTCGCCTCCAAGCTCAGCAGCAAGCTCATCGAGCCGTACCTTGGCCTTGGCCATCGCCTCCGAGTCGCGATCGAAGCAGATCAACCTGCCCGTTGCTCCCAGCCTCCTGGCAATCGCCGTAGAGTGACCGCCCAGCCCCAGCGTCGCATCAACAATCACACCGCCTGGCCGCACATTGAGATACTTCAAAGCTTCATCTAAAAGAACTGGCACATGCTGCGGTACATTCATCGCGTTCCCGCCTTCTGTGCGCCCCTGGGGGCTGGTGCTACTGGACTCTTGCCTTTGCTGCCGCTCGAATCGCCCTTAGCTTCTCCGACATCGCCTTCATCTCGTCTGCCGTCATACCTATCTGGTCCGCATCGATCATTTCGTGGTTCTCAACTTCGAGAAATGTCATCTGGCCACTTACCAGCACATCCTCGTTCAACTTCGCTCGCTCCCGCAGTTTCTGGGGAAGCAGCAGCCGGCCCTGCGAATCAATTTCAACCACCTGGCCGAAGTAGCTTGTGGCCTTGAAGAACCGCATCCTGGACTCATCAAACTCATCCAGTTCCAGCATCTCGTCTTCAAGCTTTCGCCACTCCACCAACGGGTAAATCTGAGCTGCTGTGCCTGTCCGGCTGGTTATGTAGAACTGCTGCGGTCCATATTTTTCATCGATCGTCCGCTTGTACTCGGCAGGAACCTTCAACCGGAACTTGTCATCGACCCGGGTTAGGTAGCTTCCGCGAAACATGTTGCCTCTTGGGCGGCTCTAGAAAGGCAATTTTGAAGTCAAAACCCTTCAAGAATGTCCACTGGAGTCCAAATCAATACAATTTGTTCCACTTCCATCCACATAGTTACCCGGCGGAGGCAGCATGTAAAGGGCTAAATTTTCAAATGTTGAGGAAATTCCCGGCATCCCATTGTGGAAAATCAACGGATTGGGTTATCGATCCAGTTAGCCGCAACCAGTGGTGTTGACGGGAGTGGTTCTATGCATCTTTGGTGCTACTTCCCGCTTGCAGCCTGCATCAAGACTCTGGTAAGCGAAGTAAAAGCGAAACTAGCGCAGTCGCATCCAGCTCCTGCGATTGGGCCAGACCTTGTGAAAGGTCCCCTTCCGCTCCAGCAACCACACCAGGTACCCCAATACGGCCAGGTTGATTGCGAACAAACCAGCCTTGATCCAGGTCGCATGGCGAAACAGCTCATAGATCTCCCACGGCAGGAACGAGATCGTCAGGCCCAGCGTCAGGAACTCCGCCCACGTCTTTTCGAGCAGCAGTCCAAAGCCCTCGGTCAGCGCCAGGGCCGAATAGGCAAACGTTCCAATCCCCAGCTGTCTCAGGCGGTGCTCATCTACGAGGTGGACATTCTTCAACGCAAGGGAGACCAGCTTGCCTTCTGGATCGCGATGCAGTTCCTTGGCCAGCTTCAAAATCTCGTCGCCCAGGTCCTTATGCAGAAAGTGGAGCGCTCCCATTCCAACGCAGAAAAAGAACGCCGACTTAGCCATCTTGAAGATCGCAATCAGCAGTAGGCCACGGTCATGCAGCGCATGAGTATGGCCGGCTGTTGATGACACTTCAGAAGATACGGCAGTATGTTCGTCGACAGGTTCCATTGGTCAGTCCCTTTAGTTGACGGGCAGATGAATCAATTGTCAACGCGAAGCCGGCGGAGTACGCTTGCTCTTCTCACCACGGGCCCCTTCAATTGGATTGCAACCGAAGCAGTCGAGCGGCAGCATCCGAAGCCATCAATTCACACTTGAATTTGCGATTAGCACACACCAACGTATGTGGCAGCAATCCAGCCCGGTCTGTTCCACGTAAGGATTACGTGTGCCAGATGGCATAAATCGTTCACGCACCATACTTGAAAGGCAATCGATCATGAAGAAGAATTTTTTCGTAGCAATGGCGGCCGCTGTTCTCGCTGTCACGTCGTTCACTGCAAAGGCTGAAAACCCAACCGTCGGCGGCGCAGCCATGTACGCCAACAAGACCATCGTCGCGAACGCCGTCAACTCGCCGATCCACAAGACCCTCGTTGCTGCCGTCAAGGCTGCCGGTCTCGTTGACACCCTGAACGGCCCCGGCCCCTTCACCGTCTTCGCCCCAACCGATGATGCCTTCGCCAAGCTGCCTGCCGGCACGGTCGATAACCTCGTCAAGCCAGAGAACAAAGACGCCCTCGTCAAGATCCTTACCTACCACGTCGTAGCCGGTAAGATCACCTCGAAGCAGCTCGCAAAGATGATCAAGAAGGGCGGCGGCAAGGCCACCCTCAAGACCGTGCAGGGTGAAGACCTCACCGCCAGCATGTCTGGCTCGAACATCATTCTCACCGATGCCAAGGGCGGAACCTCCACCATCACCACGGCAGACGTGATGCAGTCGAACGGCGTCATCCACGTTGTCGACACCGTCCTCATGCCCTAATCGCATTTGCACTTGTTTCAACGATAAGAGGCACCCATCAGGGTGCCTCTTATCGTTGATAGCATCCATGGCCGACAGTACCTGTGGGCAGGACAGCGTACTCAGCCTGTACGCTGTACCTACATCCCTATGCGCCACACCCACACTGCCGAGCAATGGCTGCCCTATCCTGTCGCAACCGTCTTCGACTTCTTCTCCAACCCCGAGAACCTGCCACGCTTGATGCCGCAATGGCAGAAAGCTCGCATCGAGAAGGCCACCCTTGCCGCGCCTCCGTGGCGTCCCGGAACCATCCATTCGGTTGACGTTGCAAATCCTGAAGTCGCGGGCGCAGGCACTACGATGACCATTACCTTCCTGCCATTCCCATTTGCACCCTTTCGCGTCCCGTGGGATGCAGAGATCACCGAGTTCGAGTGGGACAATCACTTCTGCGACGTTCAGCATCGCGGCCCATTCTCCTACTGGAGACACTGCCACCGGCTCGAAGCTCAACTTCGCGGAGCGCTCGAAGGGACTCTCCTGAATGATCACGTCGAGTACGAACTTCCCCTCGGCCCGTTGGGCGATCTTGCGAACTCGCTCTTTGCGAAACACCAGATGAAATCCATCTTCGCCTACCGCCAGAAGCGCACCACGGAACTCCTGTCTCGCGTCTCCGCGGAGCTGCACTCCATCCACGAAAAGTAACAAGTCAGTGGCCGCTCAGGTATTTCCGCTACGCTATAAACGCAGACGCGCCTCGTTGTTCCCGGCGCAAACTCACCCAGCAGTTGCTTGTTGCGAAGCACAGCCCTGTGCGTTTATCGTAATCTCAGTCCGGCTATCGCACTGCGGCCTTCCGCCAATCTGCCGCCTAGCTGGCTAAAGGATTCCGGATGAGCCTCGCAACCCGCCGACCCGCCACCACCTCCATCCCGCCCTCATCCCCTGCACCGCAGGCTGAAGCCCATGACAGGGTCTCCGATGGTCCTGCATCCGCACCGGCTCCCGCGAAACAGACGCCCGCATCTTCGCTCGACATCTACTGCGGCGATCCAAACTTCATGACATCGCTCGCCCGCGGTCTCATCGTCATTCAGGCCTTTACCCAGCAGACGCCGCAGATGACCATCTCGCAGCTTTCGCTCAAGACTGGTCTCTCGCGCGCCGCCGTCCGCCGATGCCTCTACACGCTCACCAAACTTGGCTTTGCCGGCGCCGAAGATGGTACCCGCTACGGTCTTCGCCCACGCATGCTCACGCTTTCGAACACCTACACCGCTTCGAACGCGCTCTCCACCTCGGCCCAGCCCATTCTTGAGCGCATGTCCGCCGCCTTCCATGAGTCCTTCTCCGTCGCAACCCTCGACGGCGATGACATCGTCTACATCGCCCGCACCTCCGTCTCTCGCGTCATGGCAGTAGACCTGCACATCGGCAGCCGCCTCCCGGCCTACTGCACCAGCATGGGTCGCGTTCTCCTCGCCTATCAATCTCCTGAGCAGATCGAGCAATACCTTGCTCGCGCCGTCCTCACACCGCACACCACCCGCACCGTCACCACGGCGGACAAGCTCGCCATGCTTCTGCGCAACACCCGCCGCAATGGCTATGCCCTGGTTGACCAGGAGTATGAAGTCGGCCTTCGTTCGCTGGCTGTGCCTGTCTTTTCGCCGACAGGACGAATTGTTGCAACGCTCAACCTGAGTGGCAGCGCGCCTCGCATGCCCGTCTACGACATGCAGACCAAGTTCCTCCCGCATCTCCGCAACGCCGCCAATGAGCTCGGCAGCCTCCTTCGCTGATTCCCCCGAAGCCGCATTCCGCTTAAGGGTTTACGCTAGGAGTCACCATCTTTTCTAAGCGGAGGCGGGTTTGGCGGGCGGCAGATCGTTACCAGGCACGGGCACTGTTTCGCTCCATGGCGAGTGGGTGCGATGAGCGAGCCAAACAGCAAGTTCAGCGAAATCATGCCTGCAAAGCTGGGTCTCACCGTAGAAGGCGTCTCCAGCAGTCTTTGGAACCAGGACCTCGCCGCAATCCCGCGTGAAGACCGTACCTGGGGCATCTACAACTATGTCTCGCTCTGGGTTGCGATGTCCGTCTGCATCCCCACCTACATGCTCGCGAGCGGCCTCATCGCCGCCGGCATGAGTTGGAAACAGGCGCTTGGCACCATTCTGCTTGGCAACCTCATCGTCCTTGTTCCTATGGTGCTCAACGCACATGCAGGAGCCAAGTACGGCATTCCCTTTCCGGTCTACGTCCGCGCCAGCTTCGGTGTTCTTGGAGCAAACGTTCCCGCCGTCCTCCGCGCCCTTGTTGCCTGCGGCTGGTTCGGGATCCAGTGCTGGATCGGTGGCCAGGCGCTCTTCGCCATGCTGAAGGTCCTCGCACCCGCCGCACCGGCAGACGCGCTCTGGTTCTGCTTCGCCGCCTTCTGGCTTATCAACATGGCCGTCGTCTGGCAAGGCATCGACACCATCAAGTCCCTGCAGGTCATCAGCGCGCCGTTCATGCTCATCGTAGGTCTGGCTCTACTCTTCTGGATGGTCGACCGCGCAGGCGGATTCGGCGTCGTCCTTCAAAGCGCCAGCGCCTTCCACCCCGTCGGATCCACAGCAAACACCACCGCACCTGACTTCTGGAAGATCTTTGTTCCATCGCTCACCGGCATCGTCGGCTTCTGGGCGACCGTCGCCCTCAACATCCCCGACTTCACCCGGTACGCCAGGTCCCAGAGATCGCAGATGCTTGGCCAGGCCATCGGCCTGCCTGCCGCCATGACCCTCTACTCGTTCATTGGCATAGCCGTCACGGCGGCAACCGTCATCGTCACTCCCGGCCACAAGGCCATCTGGAGCCCCATAGACCTGATCGCCAGCTTCCACCAGCCCGCCATCGCGCTCATCGGCCTGGTCGCTCTCCTGCTCGCGACGCTCAACACCAACGTCGCCGCAAACGTCGTCAGCCCTTCAAACGACTTCTCCAACCTCAGCCCCAGCCGCATCTCCTTCCGCATGGGCGGCCTCATCACCGGCGTCCTCGGTATCGCCTGCATGCCCTGGAAGCTTGCGGCCAATCCTGACCGCTACATCAATGGCTGGCTGATCGGCTACTCCGGCCTGCTCGGTCCCATCGCCGGCATCATGATTGCCGACTACTTCATCATCCGCAAACGCTCCCTTGATCTCGAATCGCTCTACATCCGAGGCGGCACCTATGAATATCTCGATGGGTTTAATCCCCGCGCACTCGCAGCCCTTGCCGCCGGAGTCATCACAGCCCTGATCGGCCTCTTCGTTCCCCGCCTGCACTGGCTCTATGAGTACGCCTGGTTCGTCGGCTTTGCCGTGGCCGCAATCGTCTACCTAGCCCTGATGAGCGGTCCTGACGTCGCCGCCATGATCCCGCCCAACCCACTGCTCATCACGGTAGACGGCTTCGAAGCCGAACCCACCGCATAAACTATCGCCCAAAAGCCAAGCGCAACCTAAGAGCCGGGTGCCCCATCGTCGGCGCAGTCCCATCGCGCCTAAGGTGGGTCGAACCACCACAATCCTCAGACAAACCACCGAAAGCCTTCAACAAGGGAAAAAACTAAACCGCAGAAGCCCCATGGCACTTCTTGTACTTCTTCCCTGACCCACACGGGCAGTCGTCGTTTCTTCCGACCTTCTCCCCTGCACGCTTCGGTGTACCTGCACCGTTCCCGTTCGCCAAAGCGCCCGCACCGCGCGCCGCATCAAGCTCCCGCTGCTTTTTCTTCTGAAACTCCCGTTCGAGCGCATCGATGGTGGTCGTCGGGGCCCTCGTCGGAACTGGCACAGGTGCCGGCTGCTGCGGCACAGTCGCAACCGCCACACCGCCGGAAGGAGCCTCACCGCCCATCAACTCCATCTGCTTCGGAGCAGGTGGCAGCGTCGGCTCGTCCGGAGCCTCATCCATGAGGATCGTTACGTTCTCCGTATCGATCGGCGTCCCGTCCGGCCCGATAATCTGCATGCGGAACAAGTGCCGCGCCGTGTCTTCCTGGAAGCGCATCATCATCGCTTCGAACATCTCGAACGATTCTTTCTTGTACGCCACCAAAGGATCCTGCTGTGCGTAACCGCGCAGCCCGATTCCTTCCTTCAAGTGGTCCATCGCCAGCAGGTGGTCCTTCCAAAGCCCGTCAAGCACCGACAGCATTACGATTCGCTCGTGATAGCGCATTGCCGGAGCCCCGAGGATCGCTTCCTTGCGGTCGTATCTTCCCCTCAGCTTCTCGAAGATCGTCTCGCCAAGATCATGGCGGTTCATCTCTTCGATCTTGATTTCGTTCTCAAACCGCACACCAAAGACGTCGTAAAGCTGCGAGAAGATCGCCTCCGTCTTCCACGCATCCGGATGCGCCTTCTCCGGCGCGTTCTCGTCGAGGATGTTCGACAGGATCGTCGAAACATAATCCTCCGTAATCAACAGCTTCTGGTCGACGCCGCCCATCAGTTGCCGGCGCAGCCCATACACCGCCTCACGCTGCTTGTTCATGACGTCGTCATACTCAAGCACATGCTTGCGCGATTCGAAGTTCTGCGTCTCCACTGCCTTCTGCGCAGACTCAATCCGGTTCGAGATCATCTTGCTCTCGATCGGCACACCCTCTTCCATGCCCATCCGCTGCAGCAGCGTCGACACCCATTCGCGCGCGAAGATCCGCATCAGGTCGTCTTCAAGCGATAGATAGAACCGTGAAGCTCCTGGATCGCCCTGCCGTCCCGCTCGTCCTCGAAGCTGGTTATCGACCCGTCGCGACTCATGCCGCTCCGTCCCGATGATGTGCAGGCCGCCCGCTTCCACCACGGCGTCATGCTCGCTCTTCGCCGCCGCCTCGTGCGACGCAATCGCGTTGTCCCAAGCCTCCTGCGTCGTCTCGAACTCCTGCGACTGGTAGTAGAACCGAACCATGCCCGGACCCGCTACCGGCTGAATCGCACCTTCAGCAGCCGAGACTGCACGCGCCTGCGACTTCTTCACCAGGTCCTGCCGCGCCATAAACTCCGAGTTGCCGCCCAGCAGGATGTCGGTTCCGCGGCCAGCCATGTTGGTCGCAATCGTCACCATGCCCATGCGCCCAGCCTGCGCCACGATCTCCGCTTCCTTCTCGTGGAACTTCGCGTTGAGCACCACGTGCCGTACACCTTTTCGCTTCAGAATGTCCGACAGCAGCTCCGACTTTTCAATCGACGTTGTACCCACCAGCACCGGCTGCTTCTCTTCATGCAGCCGCGCAATCTCATCCGCCACCGCGAAGTACTTCTCTTTCGCCGTCCGGAACACCACATCGGAGTTCTCAATGCGCTGCATCCGCCGGTTTGTCGGCGTCACCACGATATCCAGCTTGTAGATATTGTCGAACTCCGCCGCTTCTGTCTCGGCCGTTCCGGTCATGCCGCTCAGCTTCTTGTACATGCGGAAGTAGTTCTGAAAGGTAATCGTAGCTAGCGTCTGGTCTTCCTTCTTGATCGCCACGCCTTCCTTGGCTTCAACCGCCTGGTGCAGTCCATCGGACCAGCGCCGCCCCGGCATCAACCGCCCTGTAAAGGTATCGACGATGATGACCTCGCCGTCCTTCACCACGTACTCCACATCGCGCTTGTACAGGTTGTGCGCTTTGATGGCCGTCTCAACGTGATGCTTCAGGTCCCAGTTCTCCGGCTCTGCAATATTGCCAATGCCCAGCAGCCCTTCAATCTTCTCCCAGCCATCGTCGGTCACCGTAATTGCGCGTGCCTTCTCGTCGATCACGAAGTCGCCCGACCATGTCTTCGTCTCCAGCGTCTCGATCAGTTCGCCAAGCTCAAGCTCTGGAATGATGACGTTCACGCGCGCATACTTGTCCGTCGTCTGGTCTGTCGGTCCCGAGATGATCAGCGGCGTTCGCGCCTCGTCGATCAGGATCGAGTCCACCTCATCCACGATGCAGTAGTAGTGCCCGCGCTGCGACTGGTCCGTAATCTCAAACTTCATGTTGTCGCGCAGGTAGTCGAAGCCAAATTCGTTATTCGTACCGTACGTAATGTCCGACCCATACGCCTCACGCCGCTGCCTGTCGTCCAGGTCGTGCACAATCACACCGACCGAAAGCCCCAGGAAGCCGTAAATCTTGCCCATCCACTCCGCGTCGCGCTTGGCCAGGTAGTCATTCACCGTCACCACGTGAACGCCCCTGCCCGCCAGAGCGTTCAGATAGCACGGCAGGGTTGCCACGAGCGTCTTGCCCTCGCCGGTCTTCATCTCGGCGATCTTGCCCGAGTGCAGCACCATCCCGCCAATCAACTGCACATCAAAGTGCCGCATGCCCACGGCCCGCTTGCCAGCCTCGCGCACCACGGCAAAAGCTTCCGGCAGAATCGCATCGAGCGCCGCCTTCTCCGCCGCATACAGCGCAACCTCGTCAGGCTTCTCGTTCTCGTCCATCGGCACATTTGCCGCCGCAATATGCTCGGCAATTCGCTGCCGGAACTCCGCTGTCTTCTCACGAAGCTGCTCATCGGTCAAAGACACGATCGACGGCTCAAGATCATTAATCTGCTGCACAAGCGGCATCATCCGCTTCACCGCGCGCTCATTACTGGTGCCAAAGACTTTTGCGATGACTGAATTAATCAAGACCGAGACTTCCTTAAGGCGCAATTGCGTCCACTATCTAGTGTAAATGCTCCGGTCGCCTTGAAAAGATCGACCCGCCGAGGCACACGCGCTCAGCCCCTTGCAGCTCTTCGACAAATTCCATACCGCCCGTACCCTGCCCCGCCCCGCCCCGCGAAGGCTTCAGCCTCACCTATCCCCGGACCGTCCCGCTTAAGGGCACGGCTTCAGCCGTGCCATTAGCCACTCATTCGCACCGCGGCTTTAGCCGCTGAGATACGCCTCCCATCGCCCGCACCTTCAAAAGCCACCCTTGCTGTACCCTGTCCCTACCGTCTTCGCCGCACAAAGGAGCGCTCTTGCCACATCTCTCCAGCTTTACCGCCTTTCTCTGCCTCACCGCCGCCCTTGCCGCTCAGACAGCACCAAAGCCACCCGTGACCGCGTTCTCCGACGTCCAGCGAGGCTATGCCACCCTGAAGACGAATATCCTCAAGTCCGCCGACCTGATGCCCGCCGAGAACTACGCCTTCCGCCCGACGCCCGAAATCCGCACCTACGCCCGTGTCGTCAACCACGTCACGGAGGCCCAGTTCCACGCCTGCGGAGCGATCAACGGCACCGCTCCTGAAGCCCTGCCTAAAACTCCCGCAGACACAGCTGACAAGGCTACCGTCATCGCCGGCCTGCAGGCCTCCTTCGCCGAGTGCGACAAAGCCTACGCTTCACTCACCGACGCCAACATCCTCCAGATGATTACTCTCGGCCCCGTCACCCGCACTCGCCTTGGCTTCGCCTGGGGCAACGTCTCGCACGACAACGAACAGTACGCCACCCTCGCTCTTTACCTCCGTCTAAAGGGTCTGGTCCCACCCAGCAGCGAGAAGTAATCGCCCTCGATGAGGACGTTAGCCCTGGCGCGGCGAGCATCCCCGCATTCGTCCGGCTGCAGCACCGGCTGCCCGCAAGAGGCTTGGGCTACCCTAGAGACATGCCTTTCTCCCTGAACGAACCGTACGCCGGGCTTATCTTCGACTGTGACGGGACCCTCGTCGACACCGCACCCATCCACTACCACTCCGTCGTCGAAGCTCTCAAGCCGCTCGGCCTCAACATGACCTCCGAGTGGTACTTCGCCCGCACCGGCCTCACGCCCGCCGACCTCTTCGCCGAATTCGGAGACCTCAACAGCGTCACCCTCGACCTCGACGATCTCTCCCACCGCTACGCTCCCATCTTCATCGCCAACCTCGGCCGTGCCCAGGAGATCACTGTCGTCGCCGACGTCGCCCGCCAGAACCACGGCAAGGTCCCCATGGCCGTCGGCTCAAACGGCCACCTGCATAACGTCGAAGCCACTCTCAAGGTCACCGGCCTGCTCCCGCTCTTCGACCACGTCGTCTCCGCCGACGAGGTCCCTCACGGTAAACCCGCGCCTGACGTCTACCTCGAAGCCGCCCGCCGCATCAACGTCGCCCCCGCCGACTGCATCGTCTTTGAAGACACAGACGAAGGCCTCGAAGCCGCCCACCGCGCCGGCATGCGCACCCGTGACATCCGCCTCGTCGTTACCGCGCACTGAAGATCAAGAAGTAATCCTGCCCATCCGCCTTGGTGAAGTCATACTTCGCCACCAGCTTGAACCCTGCCTCACCCATCTCTTTCTCAACCACGTCCTGGTTTAGTCCATGGTCGGTCCCGCTCCCGTTGCGATCGATGATCCCCAGCTTTCCCCCCGGCTTCAACGCACCGCGCAGCATCTTCATCACCGGCACCGGACGCGCAATCTCGTGGTAAACCTTCATCAGCATCAGCGCATCCACGCTCGACGCCGGGAGCTTTGGATCATCTGGCGTGCCTAGCACCGTCCTAATGTTCCCAAGGTTCTCCTTCTTCGCCCGCTGGTCGATGTACTGGATGTATTGCGGATTGATGTCCTCCGCATACACCGTTCCTGCCGTACCCACCCGCCGCGCCGCCCGCACCGTAAACCATCCCGACCCTGCCCCCACATCGGCAACGCTTTTGCCTTTCGCAATCCCCAACAGGTCCATGACGCGATCGATCTGCAGCTTCTTGTCGCGATCCGGATACTCGAAGATCGAAAGATCGCCCGCGTAGGGCGTACTCGTCGCCCGCTGCTGTTGTGCAGCCTGCTGCGCTTGCGCCCGCAAACCTCCCGGCTTCTTCACCAGCACGCACATCATCAGCGCGACAACAAACACGCCACAAAACCGCACCCAGGGACCCACCACTATTCGCTTCATTCCTTAACCATCAGCCAATTTCACGGCTCTAGCAACCTCGCCCTTCAATCGGCTCTACGTTGCTTCACTCCAGGCAACATTTACGCGGTCTGCCGTTCATCGGGCCACCCGCCCGTAATACTCTGTAGGCCATGCTTACCTTCAAGCGCCTTCTCCGCTCCAGCCTTGCGCTCACCTGCATCACGCTCGCACAAGCCATCGCACAGACCATACCCGCACCGACGCCTGCAGAGCCCATCCAGCACACCTTCACCATCAAGAACTTTCGCACGGAAAGCGGAGCGGTCCTGCCCGAGGCGAAGATCGTCTACGGCACGTATGGCCACCTGAACGCCGCTAAAGACAACGCCATCCTCCTGCCTTCGCACTACATGGCAGAGATGCACGGCTACGACTGGCTCATCGGTCCGGGCAAGGCGCTTGACCCGACAAAGCACCTCCTCATCACATCCGAGCTCTTCGGCAACGGCCGCTCGTCTTCACCCAGCAACACGCCCGAGCCCTTCCATGGCCCGCGCTTTCCTGTAATGACTATCCGCGACAACATCGAAGCCGTTCACCAGCTCCTTACAGCTGAGTTCGGCGTCACGCACCTCGAGGCCGTTATCGGCTTCTCCATGGGTGCGCAGCAGGCCTTCCAGTGGGCCGTCTCCTATCCCGATTTCATGGACCGCATCGTCGCTACCTCCGGCACTGCCAAGACCTACGGCCACGGCATCGTCCGCAACGAAAGCCAGATCGACGTCATCATGGCCGATCCCGCCTTCAAAGCCGGCGACTACACCGAAGAGCCGAAGACAGGCATCGAGTCTTTCAACATCGTCTGGACCGCCTGGCTCTACTCGCAGGAGTGGTGGCGCAAGGAACTCTGGCGCTCTGAGGAGCCCGCCGGCACCACCCTCCGCCAGGTCATCGAAAAGTACCGCACCCACTTCATCGACGGTGCCGATGCCAACAACCTCATCCTCCAGATGCGGACCTGGGAGAGCAACGACGTTGGCGCTACTCCCGGCTTCCACAACGACGTTGAAAAAGCGCTGCACTCAATCAAGGCGCAGGTCCTCTACATGCCTTCCGCTACCGACCTTTACTTTCCCGTTGCCGACGCCCAATACGAGGCTCCCTTCATCCCGCACTGCACGCTGATGCCAATCCCCTCCCTCTACGGCCACCCCGCCGGCGCCGGTGCTTCCGCCGCCGACGCAAAGTTCCTCAACGACCACATCGCCGCCTTCCTCTCGCACTAAACCATTCGCCTGCCCCGACCTCGCTTTCCCGACCCATACGGATTCCCAAACCATTCGCCTGCCCCGACCTCGCTTTCCCGACCCATACGGATTCCCAAACCATTCGCCTGCCCCAACGCCGGGTGCCCCATCTTTCGCGACGGTCTCATCGTCGCTAAGGTGCGTATTCGTGCAAAGCACGAACCGCACTCCTCCCCATCACCATGTACCCTCACCTAAGCGCCCCGCCTCCGCTGCACTTACAAATCATCTGCACTCAGGGAGTTACTCCGAAGCGGAAACTGCTCTCCACACCTAAATGCCCCATTTCAAACCCTCCACCATCGCCCATCTCCTCCTGCTCGCAACCGTCTTCGTCTGGGGAGCCACCTTCGTCCTCGTCAAGGACGCCCTCAACGACGCCACCCCACTCCTCTTCAATCTCCTCCGCATGTCCCTCGCTTTCCTCGTCCTGGCCGTCGTGAACTTCCGCCAACTCCGCAATCTCTCACGCCGAGCCGTCGTATCCGGCATCATCGTAGGCGTCCTTCTCGCCGCCGGTTACCAGTTCCAGACCAGTGGCCTTGCCCGCACCACGCCAGCCAAGTCCGCCTTCATCACCGGCCTCGTCGTCGTCTTCGTGCCCCTCCTCACTGCGGTCCCCGCACTTCGCCTTGCCGGCACTCCAGCTCCACGGTGGACCGCCGCCATTGGCGCACTCCTCGCCTTCTCCGGCCTGCTTCTTCTCACCACGCCCGCAGGGACCGCATGGGCCCATCTCTTCGCCTCGATCGGCCTCGGCGACCTGCTCACCCTTGCTTGCGCCATCGCTTTCGCCGGACACCTGATCGCCCTTGCCCACACCTCACCGGGCCTGCCCGCCCCACAGCTTGCCACCCTCCAGATCGGCGTCGCCGCCCTTGTCATGCTCCTCACCCTTCCGCTCGCAGAGCACCCTCATGCCGTCTTCACCCCGCGCCTCATCATCGCCCTCATTGTCACCAGCGTCCTCGCCACCGCCGCCGCGTTCACCATCCAAAGCTGGGCACAGAAGCATCTTCCACCCACACACACCGCGGTGATCCTCTCGCTCGAACCCGTCTTCGCCTGGCTCACCGCGCTCATCTTCCTGCACGAGCACCTTGGCCCCCGCGCCCTCGCCGGGGCCGCCCTCATCATCACCGGCATCGCCCTCACCGAACTCCTGCCCGCCTCCACCGAGGCCCCACCCCCAATACCCATCTAGAGCACCCTGGAGCACAGCACCGCCGGCAAATCACCACAAATCCGGGTGCCCCATCTTCGTCGCAGCCCTAACCGCGACTAAGGTGGGCCTTCGTGCCAAAAGCACGAACCCACTTCCTACGTAACAACAAATCCGGGTGCCCCATCTTCGTCGCAGCCTCACCGCGACTAAGGTGGGTCTTCGTGCGAAAGCACGAACCTACCCACGCCCTGCCTTCTCCAATCGGTCCCGTAAAGCCAATCCCACACCCTCCCCGCGCGGCATCGGACAAACGATCACCTCCACCCCTCGCCGGTCCAGCTCCCGCATCCCCGCAAACAGCCGATTCGCAAATACGTCATCATCCCCCCACGCTCCTAACGCAAAAACCTCCTCCGCACCCGAGTCCTCCCACTCATCCGGCAGCATCACCCCGACCTTCCCACCGCCAGCCCCAGCCTCCTCAATCGCCGCACAAAGTGAGCGCACCGCACCTGCAGCCACCTCCACCAATACCAGCCGTGCCCTCGGAGCATAGTGCCGCAACCCAATCCCCGGCGAAGCCAATCCCTCCCTCGGCGCCGTTTCATCCAAGACACTCGCCTGAAATACTCGCACCGCAACGCCCGTCGCCGCCGCAAGCATCGCCGCCGTCACCGCTCCCGGCCGGTAGATGACCATCGGCGTCTCCGCCACCGCCAGCACCGTCGACTCAATCCCTACCGCCGTAGCCCCCGCATCGAGCACCGCATCGATCCGCCCATCCAGATCTTCAAACACATGCGCCGCCGTCGTCGGACTCGTCCGCCCGAACCGGTTCGCACTTGGTGCCGCCACCGGCACCCCCGCCAGCCGGATCAACTCCAGCGCCACCGGATGCCCTGGCATCCTTACGCCGACCAGCGTCCGTCCCGCCGTAACCGCATCGGGTACCGCCGCAGTCTTCGGAAGTAACAAGGTCAGCGGCCCCGGCCAGAACGCCGCAATCAGCGCCTCGACCCGCTCTGCGAACTCCGCCGGGACCGCCGCCACCCGCGCCAGCATCTCCCGGTCACTTACATGCACAATCAGCGGGTCCCATCCCGGCCGTTCCTTCGCCTCGAAGATCTTCGCCACCGCCTCAGCATCAAGCGCGTTTGCCCCCAGCCCATAAACCGTCTCCGTCGCAAACGCCACCGTACCACCCGTTCGCAGGATCCCCGCAGCCCGGTTCACGTCGCCGTCCTTCCCACCCAGCAGGCGTTCTGTTTTCCACAATCGTTCCATACCGTCATCTTAGCGGCCCCTAATCGCCCGGACCGCCCATATACTCTTCGCATGCAGGCCTCCGAGATCGAACTCAAGTTCCCCGTCGTCGACCCCGCTGCGTTCCAGTCCATCCTCCCAGCCCTCGGCTTCCACCTCGATACCGCCCGGACCTTCGAATCGAACACGCTCTACGACACGCCCGCGCGCAATCTCCGCGGCGTTAAACAACTTCTTCGCCTCCGCCAGTACGGCAAGATCTGGACCATCACCCACAAGCGCCAGCCAGCCTCTGAAGGTCTCAGCCCAGGCGACGCAAAGTACAAAGTCCGCATCGAGACCGAGACCCATGTGGACGACGGCGAAGCGACCGCCGAAATCTTTGCCCAACTCGGCTATACCCCCGTATTTCGCTACGAAAAGTACCGCACAGAGTGGTCGCAGATGCCGCTCTTTGCCGCCGAGCGCCCAGACGGCGCCATCGGCCATCTTGTCGTCGATGAAACGCCGATTGGCAACTATGCCGAGCTCGAAGGTCCCACTGACTGGATCGACAGCATGTTGGAACTCCTCAACATCGACCCCAAATCGTGCCTCACCGACAGCTATGGCAAGCTCTTCGAGAATTGGAAGACCAGCACCGGCAGCGAAGCCGAACATCTCACTTTCGCCGACATCGCTACCCCCGCCTATGCAACCACCTGACGCCTGCCACAGCAGCTTCTAGCCGTTCAAAGCTGCTTCTGTCGTGTTCCTTGCTCCTCACAACCACCCGAGCTCCGCACCAAAACAGAAAGGCCCGCAGCAAAGCGGGCCTTTTCGCACTCCTATTCCCCGTTCCTTGCCTTTAGAAGATCTGGAAGTTGACCTCAACATTCACTTCCACCTTCACCGGCTTGCCATTCTCCATCGCCGGCTTGAACCGGAACTGCCGCACTGCTTCTATAGCCTTCTCATCCAGCCCCATGCCAAGCCCGCGAACCACGTGTACTCGAGTCGCGTTGCCCTTCTCGTCGACTACCAGCCCGACCACAACATTGCCACTCACCTTCGCTTTGCGGGCCTCTTCCGAGAACTCGGCCTCGACCTTGTACACCAGCGTCGGAGCGCTTACGCCGCCGCCAACCTGCCGCACGCCGCCGCCCGTGTTGCCACCCGACCCCGGTCCCATACCGTTACCATTGCCTGATCCCAGCCCATTGCCGTTGCCATTCCCCATGGAAACGCCTACATTCGGCGCATTCGCCATCCCGATGTCAGGCATCTTGTTCTGCATCTTCAGCTTCGGGTCGACGTCGATCGTTGGTTCAACGGCCAGCTTCGGCTGGATAACGGGCGCCTTGGGGGGAGCAATCTGTACCGGGGCGAACTTCGGAGGGCTTCCTTTACTCACCGGAGCCGGCCCTTTTTGGCCGCCGCCGCCACCCATGATCTTCGTCTTTGGTGGTGAAGGCGGAGTCGGTGCATCGAGCGCCACAATCGTCTGCGCTTCCTTCGGCGGCGTAACCACCAGCACCTTTCTCGCGACAAACCAGAAGATCAGCGCAATCGCAAGAACGTGCAGCACAATCGCAATCGCTGTGGAAGTCGGATCGCGCTTGACTGCCATCGGATCTGCCACGGCAACCGGCGCCGACTCCAGGACCAGTGGAGGCAACTTCTGGGGAAAGAACACGTCCCGTATGCTGTCACCGAGCGTCTTGAACACGCTCTGCTCCGCGACCTGCAGATCTTCTCCACCTAGGTGTAAGTCATGGTCCCGCCGGACGCTCTGCGACTCGCGGTTCGAATCGATCTCGGGAGGAGTCACCAACAAATTAGCCATAAAACATCTCGCCTCGCCGACAGACCAGCATAACCGGTCCATCGTAAACTTCGAGTCTGCATCGGACTGCCGGCAATACCGGCCAATCTCTTACTGTACGTCTCCGGTCTTTTGCCGGACTCAATCGTTTACGTACTCGTCGTTCTGCTTGTTACCGAATTCAACGCTCGCGAAACGCACTGCAAGCGGAACCGTCAAGCGGGCCTGACTCTATTCTACAAACTTTCAAGAATTCACGTCTGATGTGGCAATGCGTCTGACTTCGTTAGACGCACTGCGGCGAGCAGAAGTGATGCCGAAATGAAAACTCGCACATTTCCTTGGTCCCCGCATTCCTTGGTGCCCGCATTCCTTGGTCCCCGCATTCCTTGGTCCCCGCATTCCTTGGTCCCCGCAAACTGGCCAGACACGTACAGCCGCCAGCTACAATAAAGGTTTGATCAAAACGCCGCAGCCAAGCGGTCGAACACCCGAGGAACGAATGCCGGAAGTACCCGAATCCCGATCCGAACCTAAGCCCGAAGCCAAGGGCCTGAAATCCACGTTGAACCTGCCGCAGACCACCTTCCCCATGAAGGCCAACCTGCCGCAGAACGAGCCGATCCGCCTCGCCGCCTGGACGGAAGCTGACCTCTACACCCAAATTCGTACCGCCCGCAAAGGCTCCCCGAAGTACATCCTCCACGACGGCCCGCCTTACGCCAACGGCGCCATCCATCTCGGCCATGCCCTGAACAAATGCATCAAGGACTTCGTCGTCAAGACCAAGACCATGGCCGGCTTTGACTCGCCGTACGTTCCCGGGTGGGACTGCCACGGCCTCCCCATCGAGATCAAGGTTGACGAACAACTCGGTCGCAAAAAGCTCGAGATGGAGCCCATCGCCGTTCGCCGCGCCTGCCGCGAATATGCACAGAAGTACGTCGACCTCCAGCGCTCCCAATTCGAACGCCTCGGCGTCTTCGGCCGCTGGAACGATCCCTATCTCACCATGTCCTTCGACTACGAGGCCTCCATCCTCGAGACCTTCTACGAGTTCTTCGAGAAGGACTTTGTCTACAAGGGCCTCAAGCCTGTCTACTGGTGCATCCACGACCGCACCGCCCTTGCCGAAGCTGAAGTTGAGTACGAGCAGCACGAATCCCCCAGCGTCTACGTCCGCTACGCCCTCACCAGCGACCCCTCCCACATTGCCCCAGGACTCGGCGCCCCCACACCGAATTCCACAGAATGGGGTACCACAAAACCGGGTGCCCCAGAACCGGGTACCACAAAACCGGGTGCCCCAGAACCGGGTGCCGCCGCACCGGGTGCCACAGAACTGGGTGCCCCATCTTCGCGCCCGCACCTGGGCGCTAAGGTGGGAGAAGCGCCACAAACTCCAAACAATAAGGTAGGCGAAGCGCCCGATCCCTCTCGGCCACAAATCTACGCCATCATCTGGACCACCACCCCCTGGACCCTCCCGGCCTCCCAAGCCATCGCGTTCAATCCAACGATGGAGTACGTCGCCCTCGCCACCCCCGGCGCCACCTACATCATCGCCCAGGCCCTTCTCTCAGAAGTCATCGTCCACTGCCACCTCATGAGCGGCAGCCACCCCACCCAGCCCGCGTCGCAAAACGACATTGTCGCCGTCTTTACCGGCCAGCACCTCGACCGCGCAACCTTCCAGCACCCCTTCCTCGACCGCTCCATCCTTGGCGTCCTCGCTGACTACGTCACCGCCGAGCAAGGCACCGGCGCCGTCCACACCTCCCCTGCCCACGGTGTCGACGACTTCTACACCGGCAGGCGCTACGACCTGCCCGAACTCCAATATGTCGATAACGCCGGCAAGCAGCGCAACACCGCGGACCAGGCTTCGAACTTTGCTGCCCAGCCCTACGCCGACCTCACCGTCTTCAAATCCAACGCCCCCATCATCGAGCTCCTCCGCGAGCGCGGCGCGCTCCTCTCCGCCACTACCTTCCAGCACTCCTACCCACACTGCTGGCGCTGCCACAATCCCGTCATCGTCCGCGCCACCGAGCAGTGGTTCATCGGCATGGAAACCCCCATGCTTGACTCCGACGGCCCCCTCGACGGAGCCACCACAACCTTCCGCCAGCGCGCCCTTGACGAGATCAAGCAGGTCGTTTGGGACCCCGCGTGGGGCGAAGAGCGCATCTCGAACATGATCGCCACCCGCCCCGACTGGTGCATCTCCCGCCAACGCATCTGGGGCGTTCCCATCGCCGTCTTTCTTTGCGAGAAATGCCATCGACCGCTCAACGACCGGGCCATCAATGCAAGCATCGTCGAGCTGTTCAAGAAAGAAAGTGCCGACGCCTGGTACGTCCACGAAGCCTCTGCTCTCCTGCCCCACGGGACCACGTGCCGCACCTGCGGTTCCGTGGACGCCTTCCGCAAGGAGATGGACATCCTCGATGTCTGGTTCGAATCCGGCTCATCCTGGCATGCCGTCCTGGAAAGTAAAGACGGGGAAGCCGAACCTGAACTCACCTTCCCGGCCGATCTCTACACCGAAGGCGGCGACCAGCACCGCGGCTGGTTCCACTCATCGTTACTCACCTCCGTCGCCACCCGCGGAGTGGCCCCCTACCGGATGGTCGCAACCTCTGGCTGGACCCTCGACGAACAGGGCCGGCCGTTCTCCAAATCGCTCGGCAACGGGGTCGACCCCGTCGACATCGCCAAGCGCCTCGGCGGCGAAGTCGTCCGCCTCTGGGTCGCCTCCGTCGACTTCCGTGAAGACGTCGCCGCCAGCGAAAACCTCATGCAGCGCGTCAGCGACAACTACCGCAAGCTGCGCAACACCCTTCGCTTCCTGCTCGGCAACCTGCACGACTTCACGCCTGCAACCGACGCCGTAAACGACTTCGCCAGGCTCGAGCCTTTGGACCAATACATCCTTGCCCGGACCGCCGCGCTCGACGCCAAGATCCGCGCTGCCTACGACAGTTTCGAGTTCCACCGCGCCTATCACGCCCTCAACGAGTTCGTGAACACCGACCTCAGCGCCCTGTACCTCGATGTCTTGAAAGACCGCCTCTACACCTTCGCCCCGAACCACCCCGCCCGCCGCAGCGCCCAAACGGCACTCTGGCGCATCGCCGAAGCCCTCACCCGCCTCATCGCCCCAATCCTCAGCTTCACCGCCGACGAGACATGGGCCTTGCTCCCCAGGGTCGAAGGCCGCGAAAGCAGCGTTCACCTCGCCCTCTTCCCGGTCATGCAGGACATCATCCCAGGAAGCGTCAAGCAGCTTGAAGAAGACTGGTTGCAGCTGCTCGGACTCAGAACCACAGCGTTGAAAGCACTTGAGGAAGCGCGCAATGAGAAGCTCATCGGGAAGAGCTTGGAAGCATCTTTGCACTTTGAAGTCTCCGACTCTTACAGCCCGACCATCAACGACATCCTCAAGCGGTATGCCTCAAGCCTTCCCGAACTCATGAATGTGTCCTCTGTAGAAATTGTGAATAGCAACAAGACAGGCTTTTTTGAAGTGACTGCAAAGATCGCCGCAGCTTCCAAGTGCGAACGCTGCTGGCGCTACGTCCCAGACGTCGGCTCCGACTCCAACTACCCCACCGTCTGCCTCCGCTGCGCCGAAGCCCTCGCCGCCATCGCCTTTGCGCCCTACACCAAGGAAGAGAGCGCAGCCTAGATGACCGTCCAACCCATGCCTCTCTCACACCAGAAGCGCGACCACCGCCTCGCGCTCTTCCTTCTCAGCGCCCTCGTCGTCGTCGCCGACCGCCTCTCCAAACTTTGGATCGTCCACAACATCCCCAACGGCTCTGCCCGCGTCATCATCCCGCACGTTTTCCGCCTTACCCACGTGCTCAACAGCGGCGCCGCCTTCAGCATCTTCGCCGATTCAGTCTCTCCCAACGCCGTCCGCTACGGCCTCATCGCCTTCTCCGTCGTCGCTGTCTTCATCGTCCTCGCCATGCTCTGGCGCACCGGCCGTTACCTGAACGCCAGCACCATCGCCCTCGCCCTCATCCTTGGCGGGGCCCTCGGTAATCTCTACGACCGCGCCCGCCTCTACTACGTCGTCGATTTCCTCGAGGTCACCATCTTCCACTACCACTGGCCCGACTTCAACGTCGCCGACAGCTGCATCGTCATCGGAGCCTGCCTCCTCCTCATCGAAATCTTTCGTCCGCAACCGCAAGCCTGACTCGCCTTTCGCGTCACCTACTCTTCCGTTCCAGCCGTCATCCTGAGCCAAGCCAGGGGTCCCGCGTAATCTCCATCACCCAAATCGCGCAGACCTGTCAACCACTGACTCGACTTGTTCAACCACTGACTCGATTTGTAAACTCCCTGCAATACAGCCCCCCTTTTTTCCTGCTAAGACCTCTCTACTGGCATTCCACGCCGATCTGACCGAAAATAGAGGTTTGCCCGCTCGTCTCTCTCAGACAACGCAGAACGATCAACGGACACCGGCCTCTCCCATGAATGACCAGATCACAATCCGCGGCGCGCGCACCCACAATCTTAAAAACATCGACGTCGATATCCCGCACAACAAGCTCACCGTCGTCTCCGGCGTCTCGGGCTCTGGCAAGTCTTCCCTTGCCTTCGACACCGTCTACGCCGAGGGTCAGCGCCGCTACGTCGAATCTCTCTCCGCATACGCCCGCCAGTTCCTCGAACGCATCGAGAAGCCAGACGTCGACCACATGGATGGCCTGGCCCCTGCCATCGCCATCAAGCAGAAAAACCAGACCCGCAACCCACGGTCCACCGTCGCGACCGCCACGGAGATCTACGACTATCTCCGCCTCCTTTACGCCCGCTGCGGCACCGTCACCTGCCTCCACTGCGGCGGCATCGTTAAGCGCGACTCCGTCGATGAGATCGTTGCCTCGCTCCTTGCCCTGCCCGAATCCACCCGCGCCTACGCCCTCTTTCCCATTGTCCGCGCCGAAATAAAGCTTGAAACGCTGCAGCCCTCAAGCGTCGCCGTAGCTGAAGTTCCCGCGCCACCTAGGCCCGCGAAGCTCTCGAACAAGAAGGCAGCCCGGACGGCCGCGCCCGACCCGCCCGTCATCGACATCACCGACTCCCTCAAAGAGCGCCTTACCGAACTCCGCCGCCGCGGATACAACCGCCTCTTCCAGCCTTCGGCACCTGGGACCAACCCGTCCGGCCGCATCGTCGAGTTCTCCACCCCCGAGTCCCTCCTCGAACTCGATTTCAACCAGCCCATCTTCATCCTCATCGACCGCCTGGCCATCGGCCCCGACGTCCGCACCCGCATCGTCGACGCCATTGAAACCGGCTACCGCGAGTCCGGCGAAGTCCGCTTTCAAACCGTGCCCCGCGACGAGTCCGAAGAAGAAAAGTTCTTCCGCTTCTCCGCCGCTTTTGAGTGCACCACCTGCCACCGCGCCTACCGCGAGCCCGAGCCGCGCCTCTTCTCCTTCAACAACCCCTTTGGCGCCTGCCCGCGCTGCCAGGGCTTCGGCAACACCATCGACTTCGACCCCAACCTCATCATCCCCGACAAGTCGAAGACCCTCGATGAGGGCGCAATCGCCCCGTGGACCACGACCAAGTACCGCCCGCACCACGGCGAGATGAAGCGCGCTGCTGCCGCCGCAGGCGTACCCCTCGATGTCCCCTGGTTCGATCTCACACCTGCTCAGCAGGCCTTCATTCAGGATGGAAAAGGCGCATTTCCCGGCATTCGCGGCTTCTTCGCCGAGCTCGACCGCAAGAAATACAAACTCCACGTCCGGGTCTTCCTCTCCAAGTACCGCGGCTACGCCATCTGCCCCGACTGCAAAGGCCAGCGCCTCCGCGCCGAGGCCCGCGCCGTCCTCATCCAGTCCTCAACCGGGCCCGCCCAGAACATCTGCGAAGTCTCCGCCCTCACCATCACCGCCGCGCAGGAGTTCTTCGATAACCTTCAACTCTCACCCGCCCAGACCGAGATCGCCGGCAAGATCCTCGAAGAGGTCCGCCAGCGCGTCAGCTTCCTGCTCCAGGTCGGCCTCGACTACCTCACGCTCGATCGCCTTAGCTCTACCCTCTCGGGCGGCGAGTCCCAACGCATCCAGTTAGCAACAAGCCTTGGTTCGAGGCTGGTGGGCGCCCTCTATGTCCTGGACGAACCCAGCATCGGCCTGCATACCCGCGACACCGCCAAGCTCATCCACATCATGGAAGAACTGCGCGACCTCGGTAATACCATCCTCGTCGTCGAACACGACCCCGACGTCATCCGCGCCGCCGACTATCTCCTCGACCTCGGGCCTGGAGCGGGCGAACTTGGTGGGCAGTTGCTGGCTGCAGGCACGGTGGCAGAGGTAACTCGCGACCCGAACTCCATCACCGGCAAGTACCTCTCCGGTCGCCTCACCATCCCCATTCCCAAATACCGCCGCGAGCCCGGCCGCGAGCACCTCAAGCTGACCGGCGCACGCATCCACAACCTCAAGGGCGTCGACCTCGACATCCCCCTCGGCCTGCTCTGCTGCGTCACCGGCGTTTCCGGCTCGGGCAAATCGACAATCGTTCATCAAGTCCTCTACCGGGCGCTGATGCAGGCGCTCGGCCAGACGGAGGGCAGCGACCCCGCCCACCTTTATCGCGGTCTCTCCGGCACCCAGCACCTCAACGACGTCATCCTCGTCGACCAGTCCCCCATCGGCCGCACCCCGCGCTCCAACCCCGTCACCTACATCAAGGCCTTCGACGCCATCCGCGAACTCTTCGCCTCGCAACCCGACGCCCGCCGCAAGAACCTCTCCGCCGGGAGCTTCTCCTTCAACGTCCCCGGCGGCCGCTGCGACATCTGCGAAGGCGACGGCACCGTCACAGTGGAAATGCAGTTCCTCGCCGACATCGAACTCCCCTGCGAAGAGTGCAACGGCACCCGCTATAAGAACTCCATCCTCGACGTGAAGTACAAGAACAAGAACATCCACGACGTCCTCGACATGACCGTCAAGGAAGCCCTTGTGTACTTCGCCGGCACTCCCAAGATCGCCGACAAGCTCTTCGTTCTCGACGAGGTCGGCCTCGGCTACGTCCGCCTCGGCCAGTCCGCTACAACGCTCTCGGGGGGCGAAGCCCAGCGCGTCAAACTCGCCTCACACCTTGCGACAGCGCGCTCCATCACCAATCGCACCGCGGCCACCAGCGAGACCGCAGCTAAAGCCCGCAGCCGCACCCTCTACATCCTCGACGAACCCACCACCGGGCTGCACTTCGACGACGTCGCCAAGCTCCTCGCCGCCTTCCGCAAGCTCATCGACGGCGGCGGCTCTCTCCTCGTCATCGAACACAACCTGGACGTCATCAAGTCTGCGGACTGGGTCATCGATATGGGTCCCGAAGGCGGCTCCGGCGGCGGCCGCATCGTCGCCGAAGGCACCCCCGAAGAGATCGCCGTCAACCCCGCCAGCCACACCGGCCACTGGCTCGCGCCGGGCCTCAACCTCACCGCGCCAGCGCCCGCTCTGGAAGAAATGCCCGTTCCCGCATGATCTCCATCTCGCAACAATCCT